>NZ_SMBJ01000007.1:0-398238 GCF_004342325.1 Rhizobium azibense
CCTGTCTTCTAAACGCCATGCCATAAACACAGCGCCAAAAACCAGTGTAACTTCTCTTGATAAAACGTGACCGCCAAAGTCTCTTTCAAAGAACCGGTATCGCTACCAGTCCCCGCAAGCTCCGCCGCCCACGTTTCTCTTTCTTCTCATCTTCAATTGTCAAATAACCGACCAGAACAATCCAGTCACAAGCTCCGCCGAAACCCGAAAGTCCCAGCCCCAATCAGCAATGCAGCCAATCCGGAAACCCAAGAGCGAAGGACATCGTCGCCAGCAGCGCCGCCGCCCTCGTTCAGTGACGCGGCTTATACGGCTAACCCTCAGACATAGTCAACACCGACAATCCAACTTTTTTGACATTTTTGTAACACACTGTTTTCGCAGGTGATTTTGTGGCGATGTCAAAAGCTGGGCTGGTTTCCGTCCAATTTCGGACTGACGGGGGTTTTCGTTTTTC
The DNA here is from genome assembly GCF_004342325.1 of Rhizobium azibense. NCBI lineage: Bacteria > Pseudomonadati > Pseudomonadota > Alphaproteobacteria > Hyphomicrobiales > Rhizobiaceae > Rhizobium > Rhizobium azibense. The sequence continues at coordinate 458 of NZ_SMBJ01000007.1, forward strand.
TATTCCGTCGTCTCGGCATCGGATTTCAGCGCTTAAGGTATATAGGAAGCGTCGTCGTCACTTTCCAGATCTGCTTGCGCAGCTTCGCTCAATCGCTAGTTTGGCGTCTCGGATGCTCGGTTTACGGAGATTGGAATGCTTGTCCTCGATGAAGCACAAACGCGCGCGGCACTTCCCTGGACAAAGCTCATCGAAGCGATCGCGGCGATGTTTGCCGGCGAATGCGTCATGCCGGTGCGCCATCATCACGACATGCATGTCCCCGGCGAGGAAAACGCGACCCTGCTTCTGATGCCTGCCTGGGTGCCCGGCCGCTATGCCGGCGTGAAGATGGTCTCGGTTTTTCCGGGGAACGCCAGGCGCGCGCTGCCGGCGATCTTCGGAACCTATCTGCTTTCGTCAGGCGCAACGGGCCAGATGCTTGCCGCGATCGACGGGGGCGAGCTGACGGCCCGGCGCACTGCTGCGACCTCGGCATTGGCTGCACGCTATCTGGCGCGGCCTGATGCAACCGAGCTCCTTGTCTGCGGAACCGGCCGCCTCTCGCTCAACCTGCTGCAGGCGCATGCGGCCATCCGGCCGCTCAAGCGCATCCATATCTGGGGGCGCAATCTTGCAGGCGCAGAAAAGGTGGCCGCCGAAGCCCGAAAGGTCGGGCTCGCCGCCGAGGCAGTCTCCGATATCGAAGCGGCGGCGCGAACCGCCGATATCGTCTCATGCGGCACACTTTCAAGCGAGCCGCTCATTTGCGGCGCATGGCTGAAACCGGGCGCGCATCTCGATCTCGTCGGCGGCTTCAAGCCAAGCATGCGCGAGACCGACGACGAGGCAATCCGCCGTGCGTCCGTCTTCGTCGATACGCGCGCGGGTGCGATGAAGGAAGCGGGTGATATCGTTCAGCCGCTCGAAAGCGGCGTGCTCAAGGAAGGCGCGATCAAGGCAGAACTCGCAGAACTCGTTCGCCGCACGCGAGGCGGCCGCAGCGGGCCAGATGAGATCACGCTTTTCAAATCCGTGGGCGCCGCGCTCGAAGATCTCGCCGGGGCAATTCTCGCCTATGAAACCGTCACCCGCGGGAAATAAGCGATGCCCGTTCTGCCGGAACTTCCGGTTTCTCACGTTCTGCCCAAGATCGCAACCGCACTTGCCGAAAGCGGACGAGCCGTTCTTTCCGCGCCACCCGGCGCCGGCAAAACCACGCTTGTGCCGCTCTTTCTGCTGGATCAACCATGGCGCAACGACGGCCGGATCATCCTGCTGGAGCCACGCCGGCTGGCAGCGCGGGCTGCGGCGAGCCGCATGGCCTTTCTGCTCGGCGAACAGGTGGGCGAAACGGTCGGTTATCGCATGCGTCTCGACAACCGCATTTCCGGCAGGACCCGGATCGAAGTGGTCACCGAAGGCGTCTTTGCGCGCATGATCCTCGATGATCCGGAACTTTCGGGGGTTTCTGCGGTCATTTTCGACGAGTTTCACGAGCGTTCGCTCGATGCGGATTTCGGATTGGCATTGGCGCTCGACGTGCGCTCGGCACTGCGTACCGATCTGCGGCTTCTGGTGATGTCGGCAACGCTCGATGTCGAGCGTGTCGCAGCACTCCTCGGCAATCCGCCGGTCATCGAAAGCATGGGCCGGAGCTTTCCGATCGACGTGCGCTATCGGGATCGTTCGGCCGGCGAACGCATTGAAGACGCCGCTACAAGGACAATCATCGAGGTCCATTCGAGCGAGACGGGATCGATCCTCGCTTTCCTGCCCGGACAGGCCGAGATCACCCGAACGGCGGAAAGGCTTGAAGGGCGGTTCGGGCCGGACACGCTGATCGCCCCGCTTTACGGAAACCTCGGCCAGAAGGAGCAGGATGCTGCGATCCGGCCGGCGGCGAAGGGCACGCGCAAGATCGTGCTTGCGACGTCGATCGCCGAGACCTCGATCACCATCGACGGCGTGCGCATCGTAGTCGACAGCGGGCTGCAGCGGCTGCCGGTGTTCGAGGCTTCGACAGGTATCACACGGCTGGAGACGGTGAGGGTGTCGCGGGCTTCGGCCGACCAGCGCGCCGGGCGCGCAGGCAGAACGGAACCTGGCATCGCGATCCGCCTTTGGCACCCGGGGCAGACGGCCGCCTTGCCTGCTTTCACACCGCCGCAGATCCTGGCGAGCGATCTTTCCGGACTCTTGCTCGATCTGGCCCATTGGGGCGTTCGAGATCCGGCATCGCTTGCCTTCGTCGATCAGCCCCCGGCGACGACGCAGAAGGAGGCGAGCGCGCTGCTGCAGGAACTCGGCGCAATTGACAAGAATGGAATCTTGACTGCGCGCGGACGGACGATGCGCGAGCTCGCGCTTCCTCCGCGTCTGGCAGCCATGGTTGTTTCGGCCGGGGAAAGCGGGCAGGCAAAGGAAGCTGCGATGCTTGCCGTTCTTTTGACGGAACAGGGCCTCGGCGGCAAGAGCATCGACATCGAGGACCGATTGCGGCGCTTCAAGGTGGAGAAAGGGGAAAGGCCGGATGCTGCGCGGCGCCTTGCCGCACGGCTCGCACGCGGGCTCGACAAGGTTTCCTCAAGCACGCCACGACCTGCCGGACAGCTGCTGCTGCACGCCTTTCCCGATCGGATTGCCCTGCAACGCGGCGGGCGGGGACGTTACGTGATGGCCAACGGCCGTGGCGCCGAACTGCCGGAGACGGAACGTCTGGCGGGCAGTCGGATGCTGGTGATCGCCGATCTGACCGGACGTGCGATGCAGGCACGCATCCTCGCGGCGGCGGAGATCTCGCGTAGCGATGTCGAAGTCGAGCTTCCTGGCTTGATCAAGACCGACGAGCAGACCTATTTCGACCTGCCGAGCCGGCAAGTCAGAGCCCGGCGAGCGACAAGGCTTGGGGCGATCATATTTGATGAAACGCCGCTGCCACGGCCGTCCGGCGAGCCTGTTGCCGCAGCGCTCGCCGACGGCATACGGCAATTGGGGCTTAGCGCCCTGCCCTTTTCCAAGGACGCCATCCAGCTGCGCGAACGGCTCGGCTTTCTGCATCGAACGATCGGCGCGCCATGGCCCGACGTCAGCGACGCGGCGTTATTCGAACGGCTGGACGACTGGTTCACACCCTATCAGAGCGATGCGCGCGGGCTTTCGGATATTTCCGCCGGATCGCTCACCAGCGGGCTGATGGCCCTCGTGTCGAACGAACTGCAACGTGACCTCAGCCGGCTTGCACCGACGCATTTCGAAGCGCCGACAGGCCAGCGGCATCCGATCCAGTATGACGGCGAGGAGCCGCTGCTGACGATCCGGGTACAGGAGCTCTTCGGATTGAAGCAGCATCCAACGATCGGCGGCGGACGGCTGCCGCTTCTTCTCGAGCTGACGTCGCCGGCGCACCGGCCGATCCAGACGACGCGCGACCTGCCAGGATTCTGGGCCGGTTCCTGGAAGGACGTGCGTGCCGAAATGCGGGGCCGCTATCCCCGGCATTCCTGGCCGGAGCGGCCAGAGGAAGCCTTGCCGACGACACGCGCCAAGCCGCGTGGTACATAAGCGCCCGGGCGAGGAGCTCACCAATGGCCGATGACGTCAACAACAAACCTCAGAACGACCGGCACAGCAGCCGCAGGCTGCGCCTGCAGACGCTCGTACGTTTGCGCTGGCTGGCGGTCGGCGGACAGGCGGCGACGGTTTTCATCGTGGCCTTCTGGCTGAAATTCCCGTTGCCGCTGCTCGCCAGCAGCTTGCTGATTGCAGCGCTTGCCTGGGTCAATTTCTTTCTGACGATGCGCTATCCACCGACGCATCGCCTGGAACCACCGGCTGCCTTGGCACTGCTTGGGCTGGATCTGCTGCAGCTCTGCGCGCTGCTATTCATCACCGGCGGCCTGGCGAACCCTTTTGCAGCGCTCGTCTGCGTGCCGGTCATCATTTCCTTTGCCTCCCAGCCGATCCGCTACAGCGTTGCACTCTTACTCTTTGCAATGGTCTGTATCACGATCCTCGCCTTCTCGCCCTTCCCGCTTCCATGGTTCAATGGTGCCGAGATCGATGTGCACAATGTCATGCAGTTCGGTGTCTGGTGCTCGATTGCTTCGACCATGGTCTTTGCAGCTTTTTATGCCTATCGCGTTTCGATGGAAGCGAGCCAGCTGGCCGATGCACTGGCGGCGACCGAACTCGTGCTGCAAAGGGAAAAGCACCTTTCGCAACTCGACGGTCTGGCCGCCGCGGCGGCACATGAGCTCGGAACCCCACTTGCGACGATCAGCGTCGTCGCAAAGGAGATGGAGCGCGAGCTGAAGGACGACGACCGGTTCCGAGAGGACGTGCAACTGCTGCGCAGCCAGAGCGAACGTTGCCGCGATATCCTGAAGCGACTGACGAGCCTTTCGGCAGAGGGCGATGCGCATATGCGGCGGCTGCCGCTGTCTTCGATGATCGAGGAGATCATTGCGCCCTATCGCGAATTCCCGATCGAAGTCGAGCTGATCGAGAAAAGCCCGCGCAAGGGTGAACCGGTGACGGAGCGCAATGCCGGGATCATGTATGGGCTTGGCAATCTCATCGAAAATGCCGTCGACTATGCTCGCGAGAAGGTGACGGTCACGGTCGAACATGACCACAACAAGGTGCTGATCGTCATCGAGGACGACGGCATCGGCTACGCACCCGATATTCTCACCCGTATCGGCGAGCCTTACGTCACCAAAAGGCAGAAGGAGGATACGGCAGGCGGGCTGGGGCTTGGACTTTTCATCGCCAAGACGCTGCTTGAACGTTCCGGTGCGGCGCTGATTTTCCAAAACCGCGATCCCGAAAGTGAAGGAGCCCGTATCCGTGTCGAATGGCCGCGCATGCTCATCGATGCAAATTCGACAAAATGACTTTATCGGCATAATGAAGATATGTGCGACTGGCACAATAAGGCGGGTTGCAAAACGCCAGGATCGAAGACCATGACCGAACAAAGCCACGAAACCCTTACTGCCGGCGAACACGACATCGGCCCCGACGCAAGCCTGTTGATCGTCGACGATGATGGGCCTTTCCTGCGACGCCTGGCACGCGCGATGGAGACACGAGGCTTCCAGGTCGAAACCGCCGAATCGGTTGCGGAAGGTGTCGCCAAGTCGAAGGGCCGTCCGCCGAAATATGCGGTGGTCGACCTGCGGCTCGGCGATGGAAACGGCCTCGACGTCATCGAGGCAATCCGCCAGCGCCGAGACGACACGCGCATCATCGTGCTGACGGGCTATGGCAATATCGCGACGGCGGTGACGGCCGTGAAGCTGGGAGCTGTCGACTATCTCGCGAAGCCTGCCGATGCGGACGACGTGTTCGCAGCCTTGACTCAGCGGCCAGGCGAAAAGGCGGAACTTCCCGAAAACCCGATGTCGGCCGACCGGGTTCGCTGGGAACATATCCAGCGTGTCTACGAAATGTGCGAGCGCAACGTGTCCGAAACAGCGCGACGGCTCAACATGCACCGCCGCACCCTGCAGCGAATTCTTGCCAAACGGGCTCCGAAATAACCGCTGCTAGATTTCGTCGGCGGCAAGCGGCTTGCCATTCGCCCATTCGGCCAGCATCAGTCTCTGCGCGGCGGCACGGCAGAAATTCAGCGTGACCGACTTGCGCGTTGCCGGTGCAAGGCGGTGTTCGGGCGCTTCGCGGATCATATGCGCACCATAGCCGTCCGATAGGAACAGACCGCATTCCTCCGGGAAGATATCAAGCGGCACGTCCTTGTGCGTCGCAAAGAAAAGCCGGTCGCAATGCAGCCGGTATTCCGGCCATTTGCGATCAACGCGAAAATCCTCGATCGAAGTCTTGATCTCGATAATCCAGATCTCGCCCTTTTCCGACATGGTGATCAAATCGGCGCGCCGACCGCTCGCCAGCGGCAGTTCAGGCAGAACCGCATGGCGCATGTCGTGAAGTAATATCTGAGTCCCCCGGCGCACGAGCATAGCTCTGTCCGATTGCCGACCGTCTATTAAGGGATTGTTATTGTAAACGCTCAAAATCGTCATGGATAACCGTTTGCGAACATCCTGCTCTGTTGCAAAAAAACCATGCGGTTCTACTTTGCCGCTGCGGGTAACTCTCGTCGCACTGCAACATCTTGCAAAGGCGAAGTTAATCGAAAATAAACCATAATCAAAGATGGTTCCAAGACCGTTTCCTCACTGCCAATCCTAAGAGATATTCATGCGCATTCGCAATGCATTTCCTGTGTTCGGCCTGATCGCAACCCTCGCTCTGGCCGGCTGCTCCACCAATTCCGATCGCGCTTCCCTCGAAAACAGGGCCGCCGGCCCGACTGTCCAGACGGCACAGATCTTCGATGACGCCTACGGCGTGAGGACCGATGCCGGATACGCGCTTCCCGCCATCCCGATCCAGCGCGTCAAGCCGGAGTTCCGCCGCCAGATCGTTTCCTACGAGACCAGCGAACGTCCGGGCACGATCATCGTCAACACCCGCGAACGCCACCTTTACTACATCCTGCCAGGTGGCAAGGCGATGCGCTACGGCATCGGAGTCGGCAAGCAGGGCTTTGCATGGGCCGGTACGGCTTACGTCGCCTGGAAGCAGGAATGGCCAACCTGGCATCCACCGAAGGAAATGGCTGTCCGCAAGCCCGACATTGCAAAATACGTCGAGGACGGCATGGGCCCGGGTCTCACGAATCCGCTGGGCGCACGCGCCATGTATCTCTTCAACGAAAAGGGTCAGGACACGCTTTTCCGCCTTCACGGCACGCCCGAATGGGCCTCCATCGGCACTGCGGCTTCCTCGGGCTGCATTCGCCTGATGAACCAGGACGTTATCGACCTCTACAGCCGCGTTCGCCCGGGCAAGGCGACCAAGGTCATCGTTATCCAGTAAGCGAACAAGCGGACCGGTATAGAAAAAGCCAGCGGAATTTACTTCCGCTGGCTTCTTTGTCAGATCATGGGCCTCATGCGGCCTGCCTGCCTTTGAGCTCAAGACGGCGGCGATGAAGAACCGGTTCCGTGTAGCCATTCGGCTGCTCCCTGCCCTTCAAGACAAGATCGACGGCAGCCTGAAAGGCGATCGAGCGCTCGAAATTCTCCGCCATCGGCATATAGGCAGGATCGCCGGCATTCTGCTGATCGACGACTGCGGCCATGCGCTTCATCGTTTCGATGATCTGCGCTTGGCTGACGACCTTGTGGTGCAGCCAGTTGGCCATGTGCTGGGCGGAAATGCGAAGCGTTGCGCGGTCTTCCATCAGCCCGACATTGTTGATGTCGGGGACCTTTGAGCAGCCGACACCCTGATCGACCCAACGGACGACGTAGCCGAGGATGCCCTGCGCATTATTGTCGAGCTCTCGCTGGATTTCTTCTGCTGTCCAGTTGGGCCGGGTGGCAACCGGGACAGAAAGGATATCGGAGAGCTTGGCGCGAGCACGATCCTTCAATGCGCGCTGAACATCGGCCACGTTGATCAGGTGATAATGCGTCGCATGCAGCGTTGCTGCAGTTGGCGAGGGAACCCAGGCGGTGTTGGCGCCGGCCTTCGGATGAGCGATCTTCTGCTCCAGCATGGCCGCCATCAGGTCAGGCATCGCCCACATGCCCTTGCCGATCTGCGCACGACCGGACAGACCGCATTCGAGGCCGATATCGACGTTCCAGTTCTCGTAGGCGGAAATCCAGGCCGCCTGCTTCATGTCACCCTTGCGGATCATCGGGCCGGCTTCCATCGAGGTATGGATCTCGTCTCCGGTGCGGTCGAGGAAGCCAGTATTGATGAAGACGACACGATCGCGGGCAGCACGGATGCACTCCTTGAGATTTACCGTCGTGCGGCGCTCCTCATCCATGATTCCCATCTTCATCGTATTCTTCGGCATGCCGAGCAGCTCTTCGACGCGGGAGAAAATCTCGACGGCGAAGGCTACTTCCTCAGGCCCATGCATCTTCGGTTTGACCACATACATCGATCCGGTGCGCGAGTTCTTGTGGAGGCCGCTGGGGCCGATATCGTGAAGCGCGATCAGGCCCGTAATGGCGGCATCCATGATGCCTTCGGGAACTTCCCGGCCGTCACGGTCGAGGATGGCCGGATTGCTCATAAGGTGGCCGACATTGCGCACGAGCATCAAGGAGCGGCGGTGCAAGTCAAAGGCAGAACCGTCAGGAGCCTGATAGGTGATGTCGGGATTGAGCGTGCGGACGAAAGTCGCGCCCCCCTTGCTCACCTCCTCCTGCAGGTCGCCCTTCATGAGGCCCAGCCAGTTGCGATAAACCACGACCTTGTCCTCGGCGTCGACGGCGGCAATCGAATCTTCACAGTCCATGATCGTCGTGATCGCAGATTCGAGCCAAACATCGCAGATCTGCGCTGGATCGCCCTTTCCGATCGGCGTCGAGCCATCGATGATGATCTCGATGTGAATGCCGTTGTTTTTCAAGAGAAGATGTGTCGGCATTTGCCCATCGCCTCGATAACCGGCGAAATGCCGATGATCCCTGAGGGCCAGGATTTCGCCGTCCGTCGAGGTCAGCGCAAGATTGCCACCGTCGACTTTGAAGGCAGCAACGTCCTTCCAGCTCGCGCCTTCGAGCGGCGCGGCGCTGTCCAGAAAATCGCGAACCCAGGAGATGACCTTCTCGCCGCGTTTCGGATTGTATCCCTTGCCTTTTTCCGCTCCGTCGCTTTCGGGAATGGCATCCGTGCCGTAGAGCGCATCATAAAGCGAGCCCCAGCGCGCATTTGCGGCGTTCAGCGCGTAACGCGCATTCATGACGGGAACGACGAGCTGCGGTCCTGCAATCGAAGCGATCTCGGGATCGACATTCTCGGTCGAAACCTGGAAATCCGAGCCTTCCGGCAGCAGGTAGCCGATTTCGCGCAGGAAGGCCTGATAGCTTTCCATGTTCGACGGGGCACCGTTCTGGCGATACCATTCGTCAATAAGCGCCTGCAGGTGATCGCGTTTGAGAAGCAGTTCGCGGTTCTTCGGCGCGAGGTCATGAACGATTGCCGAAAAGCCGGCGAAGAACGCATCCGCGTCAACCGAAAGGCCGGGAAGCACTTCGTTGACGATGAAGTCATGAAGGACGGTTTCGATGGAAAGACCGTTCTTTTCGATGCAGCTCATGCAATTCTCCTCCCCGCGAAAGGCGGCGTTTTCACATGCTGTCACTTTGCGCCGCCAACATTCATAGTCAATTCTGCAATAGTTCGAAAGATTTATGCCAATCAGGAACAGGTACGCCTTGTGACGCGCATCGGCAGACCGTTCTGCGGTTGGGTCGTCAGCTTTTGCACCGGCCAGGGATTGGTCTTTTCCGTCACATCGAATCGGAAACGGTTCATCAATATGGCCAGCGCGATGACCGCCTCCTGCAGGGCGAAGGTGGCGCCGATGCAGACGCGCGGACCCGCACCGAATGGCAGGAACTGGAACCGGCCGATCTTGGTGCGGTTTTCCGGCAAAAACCGCTCGGGCATATAGGCACGCGGTTTCTCCCAATAGAGCTCATGCCGGTGAAGCGTCCAGGGCATGATGAGCACCGTCATGCCGGCATGGATATCGACCTTCTCGCCCTTGGAATCTGTCCAGCTGTCGTCAGAGATCGCCGCCCGGTTGATCGACGGCGCCGGCGGATAGAGCCGCAGGGCCTCTTCGAAGGCGGCGCGGGTGAAGAACATCCGATCGAGCCATTCGACAGGCTCGGCGCCACTTGCGAGGACGCGGCCGATCTCTGCCTCCATCGCGTCACGGATATGCGGACTGTTCGCCACGCAATAGAGCGTCCATGCGAGCGCTCTTGCCGTCGTTTCGTGACCCGCGCCGATGAAGGTCAGGATATTGTCTTCGATTTCATCATTGGTGAGGCCACCCGTCGCTGCCCGGTCAAGCAACAGAGTCAGAAAATCTTCCGGCACCGAGCCCCGATCGGCAGCCATGCGCCGCAGCCTGGCATCCATCGTCTCGCGCACGATGTTGCGGAACTTGTCGAGAACCTTCCGGCCACCAATGCGTGTCAGCCGCGGCACCCATGACGGCGCTCTTAGGAGATCCATGGGATCGACACGGCCCATACGGTGCAAAAGCGCGTTCACATCGTCGGCAAAGCTGTCTGATGAGGTGACGATCTCACCCGAAAACAGCGTATCGGCGAGGATCGCAAAGGTGAGCTCGGTCATGTCGCTGGCAATTTCGAAGTCTTGTCCGTCGCCGGCCGCTTCGTATTTTTTTGCATAGGCTTCGGATTGCCTGAGCATCTGGCCTGCAAAACCGTGGGCGTGGCGAGGCGTGAAGACGGGAGAAACCGCCTTGCGCGATCGCTTCCAGACCTCCCCTTCAGCCGTCAGCAAACCATCGCGCAATATGGGTCGCAATATGAGCTGGCGGACATCCGACATGCGGTAGTTGGCGGCGTTGTCGACCAGCACATGTTTGATGAGACCCGGATCGTTGACGATGATCGTGCTGTCGTGGAAGAAGCAGGTCTTGACCCAGGGAAGCGTGTAGGACGGCTCGCCCCAGAGCTCCAGCGGATTGCGAAATATCGTGCGCATCATCTCCAACCGCGATGGCGGCACAGAGCGCGGCAGCGGTGCGGGTGGAACGAATGGTTCCGGTCGCATGTCCATGGAAACGACCTTTCGCGGAGGATTGCAGCCTTCCGCCAAGGCGAAGGTTAGAGCAGGCCCTCAAGCTCGTCCAGCTTGTCGTTGATCAGCCAGCCGTAATAATTCTCCTCCGGCCAGACGATCGCACCTGCGGCCCGATTTTTCGCGGCGAGAGCCATAGCGCGCTGGCGTGAATTGCCGACATTGTAGAGCGTCGCGGTCAGACCAGGATTCTTCGAAATATCCATCCCGGCAATCTGCTTGTAATCTTCGATGGATTCGCGGATCGAGGCTGCAACGAAGGCGAGCGAGATATCCGGCTCCATGATGGCGCGATAGACGGCGCCGGCGTCCTTTTCATCCAGTCTCGGATAGCCAGAAACACGGCTGACCAGATCCGAGAGCATCAATGCCGTCAGCGGATTCACCTGGCCAAGGCCAAAGGTCTGGCCGGCATAGAACGGTTGGAAGAACACCGCGCTGAAGCGATTGTCCGGGAAGCTCTTGCCGTCAACGGCCTTTCCACGGAAGTCGCGTTCCCACACATCCTCACGGCAGCTCCACAGCAGATACGAATCACGCTTGCCGTTGCACTCCGCAAACTGCGGACGATCGACGAAGGTGTCGACATCCTCGCCCTCATAGGCAAAGCGGAAGCTCTCGCCGGCATAGGAGGCAGCCTTCACGTAGTACGACTGAAGGCGGTCATAAGCATCGACGTTGTAAGTGTGCTCGCCGACGATGGCACCGATGATATGGATGGGATCGATGCTGTAGGCGGCGGCCACCTTCCTGATCTTGCCCATCAGTTCGCGATCGGTGGAGAGCAGTTCGTAAACCTTCTCGTACTTCCGGTCGAAGGTAGACTTCGTGCCCTTCGTGCGGCGGACGGATGCGCCGGGAACCGCCGGCTGCTCGATGTTGCGATTGCCCCCTGGCACGACCTCAACGGCATAGGCTGGCACGGATGTGAGCGCCGCAACGGCGATCAGGAGGCATGTCAAAAGGCGTCGCACGATCAGCTATTCCGTCTGGTTATAATCGTCTCATGGTGAAGCGCGCTGACTGGACCAGAATCTTGGCCGAATAAAGCCGCGTTCACAAACAAGCGGGCCTTCACTAGGAAGTAAAGGGCCCGCTGTCGAGAGTTCAGACTGTCGAAATCAGCTGCAGGACCTGTAAAGGTTGCAGCCGGTGCGGCAATATCACAGGATGAAGCGCGACAGATCCGTGTTCTGTGCCAGATCTCCGACGTGCTCACGCACATAGGCCGAGTCGATCTTTACCGCCGAACCACCGCGATCCGGTGCGTTGAAGGAAATATCGTCCAGCACACGTTCCATCACCGTCTGCAGCCGGCGAGCGCCGATGTTTTCGACCGAAGAGTTCAGATGGACTGCGACATCGGCCAAGGCATCGATCGCATCGTCGGTGAATTCCAGGTTCAGGTTCTCCGTGTCCATGAGGGCGCGATACTGCCGGATCAGGCTGGCCTCGGTTTCGGTCAGGATTCGGCGGAAATCTTCCTTGGTCAGCGGGCGAAGTTCGACACGGATCGGCAGGCGGCCCTGCAATTCCGGCAGAAGATCGGAAGGTTTCGAGACATGGAAAGCACCCGAGGCGATGAAGAGAACATGGTCGGTCTTCACCGGTCCATACTTCGTGGAGACGGTCGTTCCTTCAACAAGCGGCAGCAGATCGCGCTGCACGCCCTCGCGCGACACACCAGCCCCCATGCCGCCGTCACGTGCCGCGATCTTGTCGATCTCGTCGAGGAAGACGATGCCATCATTTTCGACCGCGCGCACGGCTTCGCGCTGGATGATTTCATTGTCGATCAGCTTGTCGGACTCGTCGCGGATGAGATCGGTGTAGGAGGCCTTTACCGTGGTGCGGACCTTCTTGGTGCGTCCGCCCAGCGCCTTGCCGAACATTTCCGAGATGTTGAGAACACCGATGTTGGCACCGGGCATGCCGGGAATTTCAAAACCGCCCATGCCCGCGCCGGTATCGGCAACCTCGATGTCGATTTCCTTGTCGTCGAGTTCACCGTTGCGCAACTTCTTGCGAAAACTGTCACGGGTGGCAGGAGAGGCGGTTGCACCGACAAGGGCATCAAGGACGCGCTCCTCGGCGCTCATATGAGCCTTGGACTCAACCTCGGCGCGCTTCTTGTCGCGCGCAAGGCCGATGCCGATTTCGACGAGGTCGCGGATGATTTGTTCGACATCGCGGCCGACATAACCGACCTCAGTGAACTTGGTCGCCTCGACCTTGATGAAAGGCGCACCGGCAAGCTTGGCAAGACGGCGGGAAATCTCCGTTTTGCCAACGCCGGTCGGACCGATCATCAGGATATTCTTGGGCATCACCTCATCACGCAGGCTCGGATCGAGCTGCTGGCGGCGCCAGCGGTTGCGCAGCGCAATCGCCACGGCGCGCTTGGCCTCATGCTGACCGATGATGTAACGGTCGAGTTCGGAAACGATCTCGCGGGGGGAAAAGGTGGTCATGGTAAATCCGTTTCTCCGGGTGCGTCCAGCGCCATGAAATGGGCCGGACCGTAAATGGAAGTCCTAGTATCGACGTAGCGGAAGCCCGCCTTCTCGTATGCCCTGATCGCCTGAAGATTTTCAGGATCCGGATCGATCACGATGCGCTTGGCGCCCTCTGCAAAGAGCTCGGAGGTAAACTGGCGGATGATCGCAGCACCATGGCCCTTGTCCGTCAGTTCCGGGATACCGATCGAGATGTCGATGCCGAGCGTACCCTTGGGTTGATCCTGATAGGGATGGCCCTCCTCAAGATGGGGATCGTAACTTTGCAGATAACCGATCGGCTTTCCGTCGAGTTCCACGATCATTGGTCGGGTTTCTTTGCTCGTCATTGCCTCTTCGATCGAACCAAGCTCGGCGGAAGGTTCGCCCCACCATCTGGCGACATGCGGCTCGGCAAGCCATTGCGCCAGAAGAGGAAGATCCTCACGGCAGACGTCGCGGAACCGGTATCGCGAGGCAGGATTAGTTTTCAGCATCCAGTGTTTCCACCACCATGTTGTGGTTCGTATAGACGCAGATATCGGCTGCGATATCCAGCGCGCGGCGGGCGATCTCCTCGGCAGACTTGTCCGTATCCATCAGAGCACGCGCCGCCGCCAGTGCGTAGTTGCCGCCAGATCCGATCGCCGTGACGCCATGCTCCGGTTCCAGAACATCACCGTTGCCGGTGACAGCCAGTGTTATCGACTTGTCAGCCACCAGCATCATGGCCTCGAGGTTGCGAAGATATTTGTCCGTGCGCCAGTCCTTGGCGAGCTCGACGGCTGCGCGCATCAACTGGCCGGGATACTGTTCGAGTTTCTTTTCCAGACGCTCGAGCAGCGTAAATGCGTCCGCGGTCGCACCAGCGAAGCCGACGATGACCTCACCCTTGCCAATACGGCGCACCTTGCGTGCATTGCCTTTCATGACGGTCTGACCGAGGCTGACCTGGCCGTCACCGGCAATCACCACCTTGCCGCCCTTTCGAATTGTAATAATCGTTGTCATCAAATCATCCTTGCCCGGATCTGCGGGCGCTACGCCGAGCCGCTCTCCGGCCCTGTGAGCCCTATGTAAGTTGGCCGATGCCGATTGCAAATGGGCCGGTTTTCTGGCGGTGCGCTTCTGGATATTTTACGGAACGCCTGATAAGGAACGGCCGTCATTCCTGATGGAGCAGCCATATGGCCGAGACTGCAGCAAGCCGCATGGGCAATGTTTCGCGCAAGACGAACGAGACTTCGGTTTCCGTTTCGGTCAATCTTGATGGTAGCGGCAATGCCAAGATCTCGACGGGCATCGGCTTCTTCGACCACATGCTCGATCAGCTTTCGCGACATTCCCTGATCGATATGGAGATCGAGACGAAGGGCGACCTGCATGTCGACGATCACCACACCGTTGAAGATACCGGGATTGCGATAGGCCAGGCGATTGCAAAAGCACTTGGCGACCGCCGCGGCATCACCCGCTATGCTTCGATCGACCTTGCCATGGACGAGACAATGACGAAAGCCGCCGTCGATCTTTCCGGCCGGCCGTTCCTTGTCTGGAACGTCGCCTTCAGCGCGCCGAAGATCGGTTCCTTCGACACCGAACTTGTGCGCGAATTCTTCCAGGCACTTGCACAGAACGCCGGCATCACCTTGCATGTCATGAATCATTATGGTGCCAACAATCACCATATTGCAGAGACCTGCTTCAAGGCCGTTGCCCGCGCTCTGCGCATGGCGACAGAGATCGATCCAAGACAGGCGGGCCGTGTTCCCTCGACGAAGGGCACGCTCGCCTGAGCCCCTTCAGGGAGCTTGAACGATATGACTTCCAGCTATCTGGTTCTGACGGCTCCGGGCGGAACGGATGTCACCCACGAGAAGACGCGTGTCATCCGCGACGGCTTCACGCTGCTCGGCTTTCTCTTTCCCTGGCTATGGCTTCTTGCACACCGGCTCTGGCTCCATGCAATTGCGGCATTCCTGCTTCAGGGGCTCGGCGGCGTCTTGATGGACCGGCCCGGACTCTGGCCGGCAGGATTTGCGATCACGCTCGGCATTTGCATCCTAGTCGGCCTCGAGGGCCAGAACCTGCGAATCCGAAATCTCGCTTCCAAAGGCTGGAACGAGGCGGCCGTGATTACGGCGGATTCGCTCGCGACAGCCGAGGAGGTCTATTTCTCGAATATCGAGACCAATGCCGATGGCGGGCGCATGCCGGCGCCGGAGTGGGAGAGACATCCGCAATCTCCCGGCCGCCATGGCAATACGACTTCGCTTGGTCTCTTTGGATTTAACGGAGGACGCTGATGCGCGTCGCAATTATCGATTACGGCTCGGGCAACCTGCGCTCGGCAACGAAGGCCTTCGAACGCGCCGCACGCGAGGCAGGCATCGATGCGGAAATCGACCTGACGGACAAGGCCGAGAATGTCGCGTCGGCCGACCGCGTCGTTCTGCCAGGCGTCGGTGCCTATGCCGATTGCCGCCACGGGCTCGATGCCGTGGCCGGCATGACCCAGGCGTTGATCGAAGCCGTTGAAAGGAAGGCAAGGCCGTTCCTTGGTATCTGCGTCGGTATGCAGCTGATGTCGTCGCGCGGCCTTGAAAAAACGGTGACGGAAGGTCTCGGCTGGATACCCGGCGACGTCGTTGAAATGACACCGGGCGATCCCGGCCTCAAGATTCCGCAAATCGGCTGGAACACGCTCGACCTTCACCACCCGCATCCCCTCTTCGAAGGCATTCCGACAGGGCCCGATGGCCTGCATGCCTATTTCGTGCATTCCTACCATCTGGCTGCCAAGAACGCCGGCGATGTCATCGCGACGACGGACTATGGCGGACCGATGACGGCCTTCGTTGGACGCGACAACATGGCGGGTGCGCAATTCCATCCGGAAAAGAGCCAGAAGCTCGGTCTCGCCCTGATCACCAATTTCCTGCGCTGGATGCCTTAGGCTCGCGCAGACCGCAAGGACTGAACAAAAATGATCCTATTTCCCGCCATCGACCTGAAGGACGGCCAATGCGTTCGCCTCAAGCTCGGCGATATGGAGCAGGCAACGGTCTACAACCCCGACCCCGCAGCACAGGCGAGGACCTTCGAGGAACAGGGCTTTGAATGGCTGCACGTTGTTGACCTCAACGGCGCCTTTGCCGGCGAAAGCGTCAACGGCGCGGCCGTCGACACGATCCTCAAGGCAACGAAGAACCCGGTGCAGCTCGGCGGCGGCATCCGTACGCTGTCGCATATCGAAAACTGGCTCTCCCGCGGCCTGACACGCGTGATCCTCGGTACGGTTGCCGTCCGCGACCCGGCGCTGGTCGTCGAAGCCTGCAAGCAGTTTCCAGGCTGCGTCGCCGTCGGCATCGATGCAAAGGGCGGCAAGGTGGCCGTGGAGGGCTGGGCAGAAGCCTCCGAGCTTGGCGTCGTCGAACTCGCCCGAAAATTCGAAGGTGCCGGCGTCGCGGCAATCATCTACACCGACATCGATCGTGATGGGATCCTGACCGGCATCAACTGGGCCTCGACACTGGAGCTTGCCGATGCCGTTTCGATCCCGGTGATCGCCTCGGGCGGGCTCGCTTCGATCGAGGATGTGAAGCGCATGCTTCAGCCCGACGCTCGCAAGCTGGAAGGTGCCATCTCCGGTCGTGCGCTGTATGATGGACGAATTGATCCTCAGGAAGCCTTGGCGCTGATCAAGGCGGCGCGGGAAAAGGAAGACACACAATGACCCTGAAAGCCCGCGTCATCCCCTGCCTCGACGTCAAAGACGGTCGTGTCGTCAAGGGCGTCAACTTCGTCAACCTGATCGATGCCGGAGATCCGGTCGAGGCTGCGAAAGCTTACGATGCTGCCGGCGCAGACGAGCTCTGCTTCCTTGACATCACGGCCTCATCGGACAATCGCGAGACGATATTCGATGTCGTTTCCCGCACGGCCGAACAGTGCTTCATGCCGCTGACTGTCGGCGGTGGCGTGCGCAGCATCGGCGATATCCGCAAGCTGCTGCTCTGCGGCGCCGACAAGGTTTCGATCAATTCGGCGGCCGTGAACAATCCGGACTTCGTCGCTGAAGCTGCCGACAAGTTCGGCGACCAATGCATCGTCGTTTCGATCGACGCCAAACGGCGGCGCACGCAGGCTGTTGGCCAGGACAACCTGAGTGCCTGGGAAATCTATACGCACGGCGGCCGCAACGCGACCGGCATCGACGCCGTGGAATTTGCACGGAAGATGGTTGCCCGCGGCGCTGGCGAACTGCTTGTCACCTCGATGGATCGGGACGGTACGAAAGCCGGCTACGATCTTGAGCTCACCAGGGCAATCGCCGATAGCGTGCGTGTCCCCGTCATCGCATCGGGAGGCGTCGGCGATCTCGACGATCTGCTCGCGGGTGTGAAGGACGGGCATGCAAATGCCGTGCTTGCTGCCTCCATCTTCCATTTCGGCACCTATTCCGTCGGCGAAGCGAAGCACTATATGTCTTCGCATGGCATCGCGATGCGCCTCGACTGATTGAAAGCGACAGTATGACCGGATTTTCCCTTTCCGATCTCGAAAAGATCGTCGACGAGCGGTCGAAGGCCTCCCCGGATGGTTCCTGGACGGCACGGCTTGTTGCCGCCGGGCAGCAGAAGGCGGCAAAAAAGCTTGGCGAAGAAGCCATTGAAGCCGTCATGGCCGCCGTCGCGGCCGATCGCCCCAATCTTACCTACGAGGCGGCCGACCTCCTCTATCACCTTTTGGTCGTATTGAAGATAGCAGGCATTCCGTTGCAGGATGTGATGGCGGAGCTTGAGCGGCGTACGGCTCAATCCGGCATCAAGGAAAAGGCCAGCCGGCAGAGTTCATGAGCATCGCGACGCAAATTCTCGGGGCCCCAGAAACCCTCGATCACTTCCAGGCGAATTCCTATTCGCCCTACAATTTCTTTTCTTCCGAGGAATGGGCGAAGTTCCGCGCCGACACCCCGCTCACGCTGACGGCCGAGGAGGTCGCGAGGCTGCGCTCGATGGGCGATCCGGTCGATCTCGACGAAGTCCGGCGCATCTACCTCTCGCTGTCGCGCCTGCTCTCCTCGCATGTCGAATCATCGCAGTTGCTCTTTGAGCAGCGCAACCGGTTCCTGAGCTTGTCCGACGTGACGAAAACGCCGTTCGTCATCGGCATCGCCGGCTCCGTCGCCGTCGGCAAATCAACGACCGCGCGTATCCTGAAGGAACTTTTGCGGCGCTGGCCGTCGAGCCCGAAGGTCGACCTGATCACCACCGACGGGTTTCTCCATCAAAACGCAGTCCTCGAGCGCGAGAACCTGATGCAGCGCAAGGGTTTTCCGGAAAGCTACGACACAGGCGCCATCTTGAAATTTCTGTCCGCGATCAAGGCCGGACAGCCAAATGTGAAGGCGCCTGTCTATTCTCATCTGGTCTACGACGTCGTTGCGAACGAATACACGATCATCGACCGGCCAGACATCCTGGTCTTCGAAGGCATCAACGTTCTGCAGTCGCGCGACCTTCCGGCCGACGGCAAGATCGTGCCTATGGTGTCCGACTTCTTCGATTTCTCGATCTACATCGATGCCGAAGAAGAACTGATCCACAACTGGTATGTCACACGCTTCATGCGACTGCGCGAAACCGCCTTCCGCGATCCGAATTCCTATTTCCATCGATACGCCTCCATCAGCGAGAACGAAGCGCTTTCGATCGCCGAAGGGCTCTGGGCCAACATCAACCTGAAGAATCTCCGGCAGAACATCCTGCCGACCCGCCCAAGGGCTGATCTGATCCTGCGTAAGGGCGAAAACCACCTCATCGAGCAGGTCGCCCTGAGGAAGCTTTAGCCGGATTCACGGGCCTACACGCCTTAACGTCAGATTGATCCGGCCGCCATTCTTGAGCAGCGTCGAAGTCGCCGGATAGATGCGGTCGACGCCGTGAAAGCATAGACGCCCTTCGCCCCCAAGCACCACGATATCGCCACTGGCAAGTTTGACGGACTGCGTGCGGTCTGTGCGGGAAAGCCCGCCGATGCGGAAAAGACAACTGTTGCCAAGGGAAATCGAGACCACCGGCGCCTTCAAATCCTGTTCGTCCCGGTCTTGATGCAGACCCATTCTCGCGTCGTCTGAATAGAAATTGATCAGGCAAGCCTGCGGCGGTTTTTCAAAGTGTGACACATCATTCCATATGTGGAGCAGGACGTCGGGCATTGCCGGCCATGGCCTGCCGGTGACGGGATGCGTCGATTGATAGCGGTAGCCGCGCTCCTTGTCGGTGACCCAGCCCAGTGGACCGCAATTGGTCATCCGGACAGACATGGGTTTGCCCGTCTTCGGCATCACTGGCACGAAAAGCGGAGCTTCAGCGACAATGGAGCGAGCCATTTCGACGAGCGCTTCCTGCTGGGCGCGGTCCAGATACTCAGAAAAGTGACGAACGCCGTTCGCAAGCTCCGGCATCTCATTCTCCACCGGGACGGCCGCGCATCTTCTTCACTTCGGAGCGACCGGATTTTTCCTTCAGACGGCGCTCGATCGAGCCTTTGGTCGGTCTCGTCTTCTTGCGCGGCGGCGGTGGGGGCTTTGCAGCCTCAAGAATCAGCTCCTTGAGGCGTTCTCGCGCATCCTCGCGGTTGCGATCCTGGCTGCGAAATCGGCTTGCCTCGATCATCAGCACGCCCTCTTTCGACATGCGTTTGCCAGCGAGCTTCATGGCATTGGTCTTGACGCGATCGGGAAGCGAAGGTGAATTCGCGATATTGAAGAACAGCTGGACGGCGGTCGAAACCTTGTTGACATTCTGACCGCCGGGACCGCCAGCCAGAACGAATTGTTCCGTCAATTCCCATCCAGCGATGGTGATCCCGTCGTTGATATAGAGCGCGTCGCTGGCCATGCGGCTTCTATCTCATATCCGGGGGAAATTTAAAACACGCAAAAACCCGGCGCAATGGGCCGGGTTTCACGTGAATCATCAATCTTTTAGAGTCTATTCGGCCGCAGCCCTGATGCCGGGTGCCGCATCGCGCACGCCGCCGTCCACATGGGCCTCAAACTTCGCGAAGTTCGAAATGAACATGGAGACGAGCTTTTCTGCCTGAATATCATAGGCTCCACCGTTGGCCCACGTAGAGCGCGGATCGAGAATACTGGTTTCGACGCCAGCGACGGTAACCGGCACCGCGAAACCGAAATTCGGATCAATGCGGAAATCTGCCTTGGCGAGCTCGCCGGAGAGCGCTGCCGACAGCAAAGCACGCGTGGCCTTGATCGGCATTCGCTTGCCAGTGCCATAGGCACCACCCGTCCAACCGGTATTGACAAGCCAGCATTCAACACCGTGGCGATGGATGAGTTCTTTCAGCAAGTTGCCGTATTCGGCCGGATGACGCGGCATGAACGGTGCACCGAAGCAGGTCGAGAATGTCGCTTCCGGTTCCGTCACTCCCTTTTCCGTGCCCGCGACCTTTGCGGTGTAGCCGGAAAGGAAGTGATACATGGCCTGATCCGGCGTCAGACGCGCGATCGGCGGCATAACGCCGAACGCATCGGCCGTCAGCATGATAATCGTCTTCGGATGAGCGGCAAGGCCCGTCTTGGAGGCATTGGGAATGAAATTGAGCGGATAGGCGCAGCGCGTGTTTTCCGTCAATGAGCCATCGTCGAAATCGGCCTGGCGCAATTCGTTGAGCACGACGTTTTCCAGCACCGTGCCGAAACGCTGCGTTGTCGCGTAGATTTCCGGCTCCGCATCCGCCGAAAGGCGGATCGTCTTGGCATAGCAGCCGCCTTCGAAGTTGAAGATGCCGTTTTCGCCCCAGCCATGCTCGTCGTCTCCGATCAGGGTGCGCGACGGGTCAGCCGACAGCGTCGTCTTGCCGGTGCCGGAGAGGCCGAAGAAAACCGCGGCATCACCATCCGGGCCGACGTTCGCCGAGCAATGCATCGGCATGACACCCTTTGCCGGCAGCAGGTAGTTGAGTACCGTGAAGACGGATTTCTTCATCTCGCCGGCATAGGATGTGCCGCCGATCAGCACGAGCCCGTTTGCGAGGTCGCATGCAATTACGGTCTCGCTGCGGCAGCCGTGACGCTGCGGATCGGCCTTGAAGCTCGGCAGATCGATGATCGTCAGTTTCGGCACGAAGGATGCAAGGGCAGAAAGCTCCGGACGGATCAGGAGATTGCGGATGAAAAGCGAGTGCCAGGCAAATTCCGTCACCACACGCGTCGGCAAAGAGTAGTTCTTGTCGGCGCCGCCGATCAGGTCCTGGGCGAAAAGCTCCTTGCCGGCGGCATGGGCCAGCATGTCTTGATGCAGCAAGCCAAAATGCTCCGGCGACATCGGCTTGTTGTTGTCCCACCAGATTTCGCCGTCGGTATTGGCGTCGCGAACGACGAATTTGTCGCGCGGCGATCGGCCGGTATGTTGTCCAGTCAATGCACGAAGGGCGCCTTCAGCCGTCAGTTCGGCTTCACCGCGGCGAATCGCTTCTTCATAAAGGGAGGCGGCGGTGAGGTTATAGCGGACGCTCTTTGCCCGTCCCAAACCAATCGTCGCCAGCGCTATCGCCGGGTTGTGAATTCCGAACGTCTCCATGGCTATTCCTTTCGTCCAAGGCTCCCGCCGTTAAAACCAAGAGCAAAACTAAAGTGGCCAATTTTAAAAAGCAATACCGCAGAATGGCGAAAATATAATGATATCAAACAATTAATCGATTTAAATTTCTTTGGTGTATTTTAAATCGTTTGAATTCAGCGTTCTGGAGCGGTTTTTTCCGCGCCACGTGCGACCACCATTGGCACATTGCAGCAAAGCCTGCCCTTTATCTTTGCCACAATTTGTTCCACCTTTATCCCCCATAAGCGCATCCGGTCGTAGGGCCGGCCTGGGGACATCGAACATTCCGGGAGATGCGCATAGATGACGGAGACGAATACAATGGCGACAATCGCGCTCGTTGACGACGACCGCAACATCCTCACTTCCGTGTCGATCGCACTGGAAGCCGAAGGATACAAGGTCGAAACCTATACGGATGGCGCCTCGGCCCTCGATGGCCTTATCGCCCGCCCGCCGCAACTGGCTATCTTCGATATCAAGATGCCGCGCATGGATGGAATGGAGCTCTTGCGCCGTTTGCGGCAGAAATCCGACATGCCGGTGATTTTCCTCACCTCAAAGGACGAGGAGATCGACGAACTCTTCGGCCTGAAGATGGGCGCAGATGACTTCATCACGAAGCCATTCTCCCAGCGACTGCTCGTCGAACGGGTGCGCGCCGTCCTTCGCCGCGCTTCCAGCCGGGAAACAACAACGGTTTCCGGTGCTGGCGCCGCGCCAAAAACGGGCGCTGCCCAGCTTGCGCGCTCACTCGAACGCGGCCAGCTTGTCATGGACCAGGAACGCCATACCTGCACATGGAAGGGCGAACCTGTAACGCTGACGGTAACCGAGTTCCTGATCCTTCACTCGCTCGCACAGCGGCCGGGCGTTGTGAAAAGCCGAGACGCGCTGATGGACGCGGCCTATGACGAACAGGTCTATGTCGACGACCGGACCATCGACAGCCACATCAAGCGGCTTCGCAAGAAATTCAAGATGGTCGATACCGACTTTGATATGATTGAAACGCTTTACGGAGTGGGATACCGCTTCCGCGAAGCAGCCTGACGCCTGTCGGCGCGGCGCATGAGTGTTGTCGAGGGCTGAGGCGGGATACCGCCACGCCCTCCGAAAGGGCCTGTCGTTGGCACAGTTGGTGCAGGAAAGGGATCTGGACGATGCGGAAGGCTTGAGCGGCCGCCGTGTCAGGGGAAGGCGCTGGTCGCATCCCTTCACCATCATTCGCCGCATCTTCGGCAATGCGGTCTTTTCGAGCCTGACGCGCCGCATCCTCTTCTTCAATCTCGCAGCACTGCTCGTCCTCGTCGGCGGCATTCTTTACCTCAACCAGTTTCGTGAGGGCCTGATCGACGCCCGCGTCGAAAGCTTGCTCACGCAGGGCGAAATCATCGCCGGTGCGGTTTCGGCATCAGCCTCCGTCGATACGAACTCGATCACCATCGATCCGCAGAAGCTTCTCGAGCTGCAGGCCGGGCAGAGCATTACGCCCGTGCCCAATGACGAGGATCTCGAGTTCCCGATCGATCCGGAAAAGGTGGCACCGGTTCTCAGGCGGCTGATTTCGCCCACGCGTACGCGCGCCCGCATCTTTGATGCCGATGCCAACTTGCTTCTCGATTCCCGCCATCTCTACTCGCGAGGCCAGGTCTTGCGCTTCGATCTGCCGCCGGTGGAGGAAGAGAAGCAGACTTGGGCTGAATGGCTTACAACGCTTTTCAACAAAGCACTCCAGCCTGGGAATCTGCCGGTCTACAAGGAAGCGCCAGGTGGCGACGGTTCGATCTATCCTGAAGTCATGAATGCGTTGACGGGAGTGCGCGGCGCCGTCGTACGCACGACTGACAAGGGCGCGCTCATCGTCTCCGTCGCTGTCCCGATCCAGCGTTTTCGCGCCGTTCTCGGCGTTCTGCTGCTTTCGACCCAGGCCGGCGACATCGACAACATCGTCCATGCCGAACGCTTGGCGATCATGCGAGTCTTCGGTGTGGCGACACTCGTCAACGTTCTGTTGTCACTGGTTCTTTCATCGACCATCGCCAATCCGCTTCGCCGTCTCTCGGCAGCGGCGATCCGCGTCCGGCGCGGCGCAAAGGAGCGCGAGGAAATTCCGGATTTCTCCGCTCGCCAGGACGAGATCGGCAACCTTTCGATCGCGCTCCGCGAGATGACCACCGCACTTTACGACAGGATCGATGCGATCGAGAGTTTTGCCGCCGATGTCAGCCACGAACTCAAGAACCCGCTGACTTCGCTTCGCAGCGCGGTGGAAACGCTGCCGCTTGCCAAGTCGGACGATTCAAAGAGGCGACTGATGGATGTGATCCAGCATGACGTCCGCCGCCTCGATCGTCTCATCAGCGATATCTCCGACGCCTCGCGCCTCGATGCCGAACTTGCCCGTGTCGACGCCCGGTCGGTCGATCTCGAGCTATTCCTCAGCGATCTCGTCGAGGTTTCGAGGCAGATTCGCCACAAGAACAAAGAGGTGCAGATCGAGCTCGCGATCGAACGCAAGCCCGGCGTCAAGACGCGCTTCGTCGTCAATGGTCATGACCTGCGCATCGGCCAGATCATCACCAACCTGATCGAGAATGCTCGCTCGTTCGTTCCCGATGAAGGCGGCAAGATCACCGTGCGGCTGTTCCGCACACGATCGCGCTGCATCGTCTACATCGAAGACAATGGTCCAGGCATCCAGGCTGAAAATATCGACCGCATCTTCGAGCGCTTCTACACCGACCGGCCCGAGTCAGAAGGGTTCGGGCAAAATTCCGGTCTTGGCCTGTCGATCAGCCGGCAGATCGCGGAAGCGCACGGCGGCTCGTTGCGTGCCGAAAACATCATCGACGCAGAAACGGCAGAAGTGCTTGGCGCCCGCTTCATCCTCGCCCTGCCCGCAGTCTCGGTGTCATCATGACGGGCGCAGCCTTCAACATCAATGCCACGGCGATCGTCGTCAACAAGACCGGCCTGCTCTTTGTTGGCCCCTCCGGCTGGGGTAAATCCATGCTGGCATTCACCTGTCTCACGGAAGCCGAACGAATGGGGCTGCCCGCCTCACTCGTCGCCGACGATCAGGTATTCCTGTCGAAACGCGACGGACAGATGATCGCTGAACGTCCTTCCGCAATCTCTGGTTTGATCGAGCTGCGCGGTACCGGCATCGTAAAGTGCAGGAGCGTTCCGTTCGCCCCGATGCACTATGCCGTGCTGCCCGGCAGCCCGTCGGGCGAAAACCGTCTGCCGCCTGACCACGACGTCGCGCAATTCGCAGAAGGCTTTCTGCTGCCGGCTCTGCGCTTGCTGCCAAACGCTCCCGTGCCTCTCGCGATTTTGATGGCAAAGGCGCCGGACATCGGCCGATAATGCCTGCTGCACAGGCGGATTCGCCCCATATGACTGCATTTTTATCTTGCACTTCGGCTTTTGATGGCCAAGATGTGCCCCCACCGGTGGACGCGATTGCTGCGTTGCGATATTGGGGCCACCGTTTTATATGCCATTGGGAGCAGTTAAATCATGATCGGACTTGTGCTTGTCACTCATGGCAAGCTGGCTGAAGAGTTTCGTCATGCTGTAGAGCATGTCGTCGGTCCTCAGAAATTTATCGAGACGGTCTGCATCGGCCCCGAAGACGATATGGATCAGAGACGGCAGGATATCCTGCAGGCGGTCTCTGGCGCCGACGATGGTCACGGCGTCGTCATCCTGACCGATATGTTCGGGGGTACTCCTTCCAATCTCGCTATTTCGGTCATGAGCAGCGGTCATACCGAAGTGATTGCGGGTATGAACTTGCCGATGCTGATCAAGCTTGCCGGCGTGCGTGGCGAAAACAACATGGAAAAGGCGCTCATCGAAGCGTCGGAGGCCGGTCGGAAATACATCAATGTCGCCAGCCGCGTTCTGAGTGGCAAATGATGAACACCAGTTCCGCCACGACCTCGTTTTCCCGGGAACTGCTCATCGTCAACAAGCGCGGCCTTCACGCGCGCGCCTCCGCCAAATTCGTCCAGATGGTCGAAAAATTCGACGCTGCCGTTACCGTGTCCAAGGACGGAATGACGGTCGGCGGCACTTCGATCATGGGCCTGATGATGCTTGCCGCGAGCCCGGGCACGACCGTTCTCGTTTCCGCGAGCGGCAACCAGGCCGCCGAAGCGCTGAATGCATTGGATCGGTTGGTCCAGGACAAGTTCGGCGAGGAAATCTAAGCCTTCCGGGCCTCATATAAACATATAAAGACTTCTTTATATCCTTGTTGCCATCGGCTGCGAAGCCTGCTACACGGCGGCATGGCCGTGCGTCAATGCACGCGTTCGAGCTATCGCGCCAACTGCGCGCTGATTAATGAGACGCTTTTCAGCTGGAGACCTCAATGAGCACTGAAAAAGATTATGTCGTCGCCGATATCGGTCTGGCGGATTTCGGCCGCAAGGAAATTTCGATCGCCGAAACCGAAATGCCGGGCCTCATGTCTTGTCGTTCCGAATTCGGCGCGTCAAAGCCATTGAAGGGCGCGCGCATCACCGGCTCGCTGCACATGACGATCCAGACGGCAGTTCTGATCGAAACGCTCGCGGCGCTTGGCGCAGAAGTACGCTGGGCTTCGTGCAACATCTTTTCGACCCAGGATCATGCCGCTGCCGCAATCGCCGCATCCGGCGTACCGGTTTTTGCCGTCAAGGGCGAGTCGCTCGAGGACTACTGGGTCTACACCGATAAGATCTTTCAATGGGCCGATGGCGGCCTTTCGAACATGATCCTCGACGATGGCGGCGATGCCACCATGTACATCCTGCTCGGCGCGCGCGCCGAAGCCGGCGAAGACGTGCTCTCGCACCCGCATTCCGAAGAAGAAGAGATCCTCTTCGCACAGATCAAGAAGCGGCTTGCCGCTTCACCAGGCTGGTTCACCAAGCAGCGTGATGCGATCAAGGGTGTCACCGAAGAAACCACCACCGGGGTAAACCGCCTCTATCAGCTCAGCCAGAAGGGTCTGCTTCCCTTCCCGGCGATCAACGTCAACGATTCGGTCACCAAGTCGAAATTCGACAACAAGTATGGCTGCAAGGAATCGCTGGTTGACGGCATCCGTCGCGCCACCGATGTCATGATGGCCGGCAAAGTTGCCGTCGTCTGCGGCTATGGCGACGTCGGCAAGGGTTCGGCGGCATCGCTTTCCGGCGCCGGCGCCCGCGTCAAGGTCACGGAAGCCGACCCGATCTGCGCGCTGCAGGCAGCAATGGACGGTTACGAAGTCGTGCTGCTCGAGGACGTCGTCTCGTCGGCTGATATCTTCGTCACCACGACCGGGAACAAGGACGTCATCCGCATCGATCATATGCGTCAGATGAAGGACATGGCGATCGTCGGCAATATCGGCCACTTCGACAACGAAATCGAAGTCGCGGCACTGCGTAACCTCAAGTGGACGAATGTAAAGCCGCAGGTCGATCTGATCGAGTTTCCGAAGGGCAATCGCATTATTCTTCTCTCGGAGGGCCGCCTGCTCAACCTCGGCAACGCAACGGGCCATCCATCCTTCGTGATGTCGGCCTCCTTCACCAACCAGACGCTGGCGCAGATCGAGCTCTTCACCAAGCCTGGCCAGTATGAAAACAAGGTCTATATTCTGCCGAAGCATCTCGACGAAAAGGTCGCGCGCCTGCACCTCGACAAGCTTGGCGTGAAACTGACGCAGCTTTCTGAAGAACAGGCCGCCTATATCGGCGTTTCGCCGAAGGGTCCTTTCAAGTCCGACCACTACAGATATTAATCTCGGCAACAATATCCACAACATCTTGGGGGTGCCGCATTGACAAATGCTGCATCCCTATTTTTTGGCGCCCACCTTCCCGCCGATTCCCTTCCGAAGTATTGTTCTAGAACTCGATTCGTGGCGCGGAGTCCTCCGGTTTGCCCGAAAATGGGATGTCTTGTCGTAATGCGGCACATTGAAGGACGGAGACATACCGCTGATGTCGGAAATGAATCACAGCCTGCCGGGACAGGCGGACGAGGGCGCTTGGCCCGATATCCGTTCTAACGAGGCAGGCCAAGAACATGCTCTTGCGCCGAAGGGGAAAGGCGCGAAGCAGAGCGCTGGGTCACTGACACGGCTCGCAAGAATTTGCGCAGGCGGAACTGCAATCGCGGCGCTGGCGCAGCCGGTCCTCGCCCAGGTCGAATCCGAAGCTGCGGCATCCGCACATCTTTTCACGTCGTCGCAGGTCGTCGGCTTTTCCGTCGTGATCGGCGTCATTTCCGCGGCCCTGCTTTCGACACTCTGGCTCGTGCGCCAGCGCGGCAATCTTGAAAGCGAAAGCCGTGAAATCCGCTCCGCCCTCTCCGACGCCCATCAGCGTATTTCGCAATACCAGGCGCTGATCGCCGACAAGAACCGCCGCATCGTCGTCTGGGACGGCAATGAGCGGCCGGAACTGCTTGGCCAGCTCCCGGCCGAAACCGGTGCGCCCCAGGACAGCGAATTCCTGGCGTTCGGCCTCTGGCTGAAACCCCGTTCCGCCACAGAGCTTGAAAGAGCGATTGATCGTCTGCGTGGCGCTGCTCAAAGCTTCGACATGGTTGTCGAAACCGCTCGCGAAGAGATCCTCGAGGCGCAAGGCCGGGTTTCCGGTGGCCGCGCCTTCGTGCGTTTCGTGGCGCTCAACAATCTCCGTGCCGAGCTTGCCGAGTTGAAGATCGAGCGCGACCGGCTGATGTCTTCGATCTCGGCCTTCCAGAACCTGCTCGATGCGATCGACCTGCCCGCCTGGCAGCGCGATACCGAAGGTCGCCTCACCTGGGTCAATCAGGCCTATGGCGATGCGGTCGAGGCGAAGTCGCCGCAGCACGCGGTCAACGAAGGGCGGGAATTCCTCACGACGGTCGCTCGCGAACACATTCGCGTTGCGGCGACGCCCGAATCACCTTTCCACGACAAGATTTCGACGGTCGTGCGTGGCAATCGCACCTTCTTCGACGTCGTTGACGTGAAGCTGCCAAGCGGTTCGGCGGGCATCGCGATCGACGTTTCTGAAGCAGCCTCCGTCCGCGCCGAGCTCGAGCGGACCCTGAAGAGCCATGCCGAGACACTGGACCATCTTGCGACGCCTGTTGCAATCTTCGATGGCGAGCGGCGTTTGCAGTTTTATAATCAGGCCTTCGTCGCGCTGTGGGAGCTCGATATCGCTTTTCTCGAAAGCAAGCCCGACAACGCCGAGTTGCTGGAGCGTTTGCGCGCCGCAAAAAAACTTCCCGATCAGCTCAATTGGAAAAGCTGGAAGGAAACAGCACTTTCCGTCTATCGGGCACTCGATACGCAAACGGACCTCTGGCATTTGCCGAACGGTCAGACGCTGCGGGTCTTTGCGACCGCACATCCACAAGGCGGCGCAACCTGGGTTTTCGAGAACTTGACCGAACAGGTCGCTCTCGAAACGAGATACAACACGCTGGTCAGGGTCCAAGGCGAAACGATCGACCATCTGTCCGAAGGCGTCGCCGTTTTCGGCGCAGACGGCCGTATTCGCCTTTCCAACCCGGCCTTCCGTATGCTTTGGGGAATTACCGAAGCCGAGGCCAAGCCAGGAACGCATATTCGTGCGATTGCCGAAACGTGCCTACCGTCCTATGACCGGCCTGACGGCTGGAAGACCTTTGCGGAGCTGATTACCAGCTTCGATGACGAACGCCGTTCCAGCCAAGGAACACTGGAATTGCTCTCTGGCCTTGTGCTGGACTACGCCGTCATTCCGCTGCCGAACGCCCAGACGATGCTGACGTTCGTCAACATGACCGACAGCGTCCGCGCAGAGCGTGCGCTGACCGAGAAGAACGAGGCGCTGCGCAAGGCCGACGAGCTGAAAAACGATTTCGTCCAGCATGTCTCCTACGAGCTGCGCTCACCACTGACCAATATCATCGGTTTTGCCGATCTTTTGCGCAGCCCCAGTGTCGGACCCCTGAACGAGCGTCAGGCCGAGTATATCGACCACATTTCGACCTCCTCGTCCGTACTGCTGACGCTGGTCAACGATATTCTCGATCTCGCCACCGTCGATGCCGGCATTATGAGGCTCAACTATTCGGAAATCGATCTCAACGATCTTCTCGATGATGTCTCCATCGACATCGCCAACCGGCTGCAGGAAAGCGGCGTGACGCTGGAGATCACAGCGCCTGCCTATCTTGGCTCGATCGTCGCCGATCCCCAGCGTTTGAAACAGATCCTGCTGAAGCTGCTTTCCAATGCTGCGAATTTCTCGCCGGAAGGTGCGGCGATTTCACTCGAATGCCATCGCGAGGACACCGACTTCGTCTTCTCCGTCAGCGACCGCGGCCCCGGCATTCCGCAGGAAATGATCTCGACGGTCTTCGATCGTTTTGCGACGGGAGCAAAGAGCGGCAAGCGCGGCGGTGCAGGCCTTGGCCTTTCGATCGTTGACAGTTTCGTCAGCCTACATAACGGCAGGGTTTCGATCGATAGCCAGCCTGGCAAAGGCACGAAGGTTATTTGCCGGATTCCCTCGGTCGACCTGCCGCATTCCGTCGCAGCAGCAGAATGATCACGAAGGACGGCACAATCTCGCTTTTCCTGGAAGACGAGGCGGCAACGATCCGCCTTGGAGAAGATTTGGCGCTCGCGCTGAAGACTGGCGATTGTTTGGCACTTTCCGGAGATCTCGGCGCTGGAAAATCATCCCTTGCCCGTGCGTTCCTGCGCGCCATGGCGGATGACGAGCTTCTTGAGGTCCCGAGCCCGACCTTTACGCTGGTTCAATCCTACGATTTGCGGATTCCGGTCTCGCATTTCGATCTCTACCGCCTCGCTGATGGTGCGGAGTTGGAGGAACTCGGCTTCGACGAAGCGCTTCAAAATGGTATTTGCCTTGTCGAATGGCCCGAAATGGCAGGAGACGAATTGCCTGCCGATCGCATCGTGATGAAGCTTGAGCACGAAGGCAGTGGCCGGCTCGCAACGATTGTCGCGCCGCCAAGACAGATGCACAGGATCCGCCGCGTTGTCGCAATCCGCGAGTTTCTGGCGAAAGCCGGGCATCCGACTGCAAAACGCCGCTTCCTGACGGGTGATGCCTCGCTTCGCGCCTACGAAGCGGTCTATCCGCATGGCCAGGACCGCAAGATACTGATGGATTGGCCGCCGCTTCCCGAGGGACCGGCGGTACTTGATGGAAAGCCCTATCCCAAGGTTGCCCATATTGCCGAGAATGCCTATCCCTTCGTTGCAATTGCCAACATGCTGCGTCAAAGAGGCTTTGCAGCGCCAGAGATCTACGAGGTCGACTATGGACAGGGCATTCTGCTGATCGAAGATCTCGGCAGCGATGGCGTTCTCGATGAGGGCTTCAACCCCATCGCCTCGCGTTACCGGCAGAGTGTCGCCTGTCTTGCGCACCTGCACGGGATGAAGATTCCGCAGGATATCCGCGTCACCGATAGCCACATCCACCACATTCCCGATTTTGACCGCACAGCCATGAAGATGGAAGTGCGCCTTGTTCTCGACTGGTATCTCCTATGGAAGCGCGGTGAAGCTCCAGGCGATGGCGAGCGTGAGGAATATCTGGCGATCTGGGACAGGCTCATCGATGAACTCGCATCGGCGGAACAGAATCTGTTGCTCCGCGACTTCCATTCCCCAAACATCATCTGGCGCGAGAAAGAGAAAGGCATCCAGAAGGTCGGCCTCATCGATTTTCAGGACGCCATGATTGGCCCGACCGCCTATGATCTTGCATCCATCGTGCAGGATGCCCGCGTCACCATCGAACCTGACCTGTTCAGGCAGCTCATGGACGACTACCTGGCTTGTCGCCGCGCACAGGGTAACTTTGACGAAGCCGGTTTCCTGAAAAGCTTTGCGATCATGTCGGCTCAGCGTAACTGCAAGCTTGCCGGTCTCTGGGTGCGGCTGTTGCAGCGCGACGGAAAGCCCGGCTATACGAAACACATGCCCCGCACGCTCTCCTATCTCAAAGTGGCGCTTGAACATGAAGCGCTTGCCCCCTTGCGCGATTGGTGCGCAAGGGCTGGAATAGATTAGAGCGAATCATAAGTTCGGGATGAGATGACCATCAAACAAGCTATGGTGCTTGCCGCCGGCCTTGGCACCCGCATGCGCCCAATTACCGATACAATCCCGAAGCCGCTGGTGAAAATCGACGGTAAACCGATGATCGACTATGCACTGGATTCGCTTGCGGAGGCAGGCGTTGAGAAGGCGGTCGTCAACGTCCATCATTTCGCTGACCAGATGCTCGCACATCTCAATTCCTACAGGGCGCTCGATGTCATCATTTCCGACGAACGCGATCAACTGATGAACAGTGGCGGCGGCCTGGCAAAAGGGCTCAAGCTCCTCGCTCGCGGTACGGTTTTCGTTACCAATGCCGATCTTTTCTGGATCGGTGAACGGCCCGACCGGCCGAGCAATCTTCGACGATTAGCCGGCTTCTTCGATTCGAACCGCATGGATATGGCTATGCTGTGCGTCAGACTCGCGGATACGACAGGCCACAATGGCAAGAACGATTTCAACCTCGCCCCGGATGGCAGGCTTACCCGCTATCGTGAAAAGGGGCCGAATCCCGTCGTCTATGCGGGCGCAATCGTCATGGACACATCGTTTCTGGACGATGCTCCCGCCGATGACCCGTTCAATTTCAACATCTATTTCGACAAGGCGATCGAGCGCGGACGGCTTTTCGGCATGATGCTCGAGGGCCATTGGCTCACGGTCGGCACGCCGGAGGCGATCGGCCAAGCGGAGGAAACGATCCGGCGCTTCCGGACGTTTGTGTAGCGGATGGCAATAAGGCACGAGCCTCGCGTTCTGACGATCCCGGCAGGTCTGCCTTTTCTCAAGACGCTTGCCGCAACACTCTGCCATGGGGAACTGACGCCGCTCTTCCGGCACGATCCGAACGATCCGCTTTCGCTCTCCAAAGTAACCATCTACCTGCCAACGCGACGCGCCGCCCGCGTGCTGCGTTCGGAGTTCGTCGACCTTCTCGGCGGCCGTTCGGCGATCCTACCGGTTATCCGGCCGCTCGGCGAGACGGATGACGACAGCGGCTATTTCGAGGAGGCGCTGCCTGCAACGCTCGATCTCGCGCAGCCGCTGTCGAATACCGCGCGTCTGCTCGAGCTTGCCCGCCTCATCCTCGCCTGGCGCAACAGGCTGCCGGAGATCGTGCGGCGTATCCACGCCGATTCGCCATTGGCTGCGCCGGCGAGCCCGGCAGACGCGATCTGGCTCGCACGCAATCTTGCCGAACTGATCGATTCCATCGAGACCGAGGATCGCGAGTGGTCGGAACTCACGAAACTCGATGCCGAAGATTATGCTCTGTGGTGGCAGTTGACGGCCGAATTTCTGCAGATCGCCATCGCCTTCTGGCCGGAACGGCTTGCCGAACTCGGAAAATCGTCGCCGGCACGGCATCGCAATGCGATCCTGCGTGCGGAAGCCAACCGGCTCGCAACGGCAAAACCTGCCGGACCGATTATTATTGCCGGGTCCACCGGCTCGATGCCGGCAACCGCCGACCTCATCGCCGCCGTCGCCAACCTGCCTGAGGGCGTGATCGTGCTTCCGGGCCTCGATCTATCGATGCCGGAGGCGCATTGGCAGATGGTCGCGCCGGAGATCACCGCTTTTGAGCGGGCCAACGCCGCCAGCCGAAGCCACCCGCAATACGGTCTTTCGTCCCTCCTCAAACGGCTGAACCTCACGCGCGGCGACGTCGTTGCAATTGGGCAGGTGGAACAAGATCTGCATCGCCGCGCAGACATTCTTTCCCGTGCGCTCGCTGCAGCGGAAGCGACGAGCGATTGGGGCGAATGGAAGACAGGACTGCCGGACGATGCACTGGCGGCTGCCTTTGCCGATGTCTCGCTGATCGAAGCCGCAAACGAGCGCGAAGAAGCGACGGCGATCGCCATAGCCTTGCGGCTGGCACTGGATCGGCCGGGACGAACCGGCGACAGCCAGACAGCGCTCATCACACCCGACCGCAATCTCGCCCGGCGCGTGATGGCAGAGCTTTCCCGTTTCGGCATCCTGGCCGACGATTCGGCCGGTACGCCCCTTGCGGCTATGTTGCAGGGAACGCTCCTTCAACTGCTCCTCGAGGCAACACTGCGGCCCGGCGATCCGGTCACAATCGTAGCATTGCTCAAGCATCCCCTGGCTCGCTTCGGCCTCGAACGAGGCACGCTCATGCAAGCTGCCGAGGCACTAGAACTGCTCGCCCTGCGTGGCGGTGTTGCCGAAGTCGATATCAGCGCGTTGGAGCCCCTGCTGGAGCATCAACTTTCAGAGCAGGCAAGGGACAGACACGCGCCGAATTGGCGCAGGTCGCTGCCGGCAGAAGCGGTGGAGCAGGCGCGCAATCTTGCCCGGCGGATTTCGAACGCCACCGAACCCCTGGCATCCGCGCTCGTGCGCCATCGGCCGGATGGCCGTGGACTGACGGCCTGCTTCAGGCTTTGCGATTGGGCGGAGCGGACTGGACGCGCGCTCGAAGCCGTGGCAGTCGATGAATGCGGCAACCTCGCCAATCTCTGGGCCGGTGAAGCGGGCGATTCGCTTGCAAGCCTGCTCGGAGAGGTGATCGAGACGGAGGGCCAGATCGAAGCCGATGGACCGCAATGGATCGATATCATGGCGGCGCTTTCGGCCGGGCAGGCGGTCAAGCCTCGTGCTCTCAGCCATCCAAGGGTCTTCATCTTCGGCACGCTGGAGGCGCGTCTGCAAAGCGTCGACACGCTGATCCTGGGCGGACTGAATGAAGGCTCCTGGCCGGGCCAAACGGCCAACAATCCCTTCATCTCGCGCACGATGAAGACGGAAATCGGCCTCGAGCCGCCGGAGCGGCGCATCGGCCAACTGGCCCATGACTTCGTGATGGCGAGCGGAACACGGCATCTGATCTATTCGCGCTCGCTGCGGCAAGGCTCGACGCCGACGGTCGCATCGCGCTGGCTCCAGAGGCTGCTGGCGCTGGGCGGCGAGGCATTCGAAAGGGAACTGAAAGCACGCGGCGAGCGCTTCGTGCATTGGGTAAGCCTGCTGGACGAGAGCAAGAGCCAAGCACCAGCCCAACGCCCATCGCCTGCACCGCCCCTCGAATTGCAGCCGAAATCCTATTCCTTCAGCGAAGTTGGGCGCCTGCGGCGCGATCCTTATGCCATCTATGCCCGGCGCATCTTGCGCCTTGACCCTGTGGACCCCTTCAATCGCGATCCAGGTGCTGCCGAACGCGGGACGCTCTATCACACGATCATCGACCGCTTTGTTCGTGAAGGACATGCTGCAGGTACACCGGAAGCCGCCCAAGCAATGGAAACCATTGTGATGGAGCTCTTCGACATGGAGCACCTGCCCTCGCACATTGATGCCGTATGGCGTCCGCGTTTCAGGGAGGTGGCGCGCGCGTTCCTCGAATGGGAAGCCGAACGCCGACCGGCGATCCGCAAGACGTATACGGAAGTGCGTGGCGGCGTGGAACTCGAACCGATCAATATCCGGTTGACAGGGGTTGCCGACCGCATCGATGTGACGGGGCCAAACGCTGCCGACATCATCGACTACAAGACCGGCTCCAATCCATCGCCCGCACAGGCGCGCACGCTTCTCGATCCGCAATTGGCGCTTGAGGCCGCGGCGCTCAGCGCCGGCGCCTTCCGAGACGTCGGAAGCCTGATACCGCAGGATCTCATCTATGTACGCCTTCGACCCGGCAGCCGTTTCGACACCGATGTAGTCAACAATGAAACTTCCACTCGAAGCGACAAAGCAAAATCGGCCCTCGATCTGGCAGAAGAATCAATCGATCAACTGGTCAAGTTCGTGTCGCTTCTGCAATCCGGAGAACGTGGCTTCACTTCACGGTTGATTCCGGCACAGCAGTTCGATTTCGGTGGTGATTACGATCACCTTGCGCGCGTTTCCGAATGGTCGACGGCCGAAAACGAGGAAGCGGGCGGCGATGAGTGATCCGACCGCACTTCCGCAGGGCGACGATCCTGGCATGTGGATCAGCTGGACGACGATCCAGCAGTCTATTGCCTCCGACCCGTCGCGGTCAGCCTGGGTTTCGGCCAACGCCGGTTCCGGCAAGACGCATGTGCTGACGCAGCGCGTCATCCGCCTTCTGCTTTCCGGTGCGCGGCCCTCGGCCATCCTCTGCCTCACTTATACCAAGGCGGCCGCATCCGAAATGTCGAATCGTGTCTTTGCACGTTTGGCCGAGTGGGCGGTGCTTCCGGACGAGGAACTGACAAACCGGATAACTCAGATCGAAGGCGAAACACCCGACCGGCACAAACTTGCCGAAGCGAGACGGCTTTTTGCCAAGGCGCTGGAAACGCCGGGCGGGCTGAAGATCCAGACCATCCATGCCTTTTGCGAAGCCTTGCTGCATCAGTTTCCGCTGGAGGCCAATGTAGCAGGACACTTCTCGGTTCTCGACGATCGTGCCGCAGCGACGTTGCTCGCTGATGCGCGCCGCTCGCTGTTGACTGCCACCACACCCCAAGAGGATTGCGAGCTTGCCGATGCCTTCTCCTATATTCTCAATCTCGGTGACGAAACCGGGTTGGAAACACTGCTTGGCGAAATCGTCGCCAACCGTAACGCCATTCGCCGCTTCATTTCCGCCGCTGAGCAACAAGACGGGATTGCGGCCACGCTGCGTAGGCAACTGCAACTTTCGGCCGACGAGACAGAGGCACAGGTCACCTTGCGATACTGGCCGGTGCCGGGTCTCTTCGGCCTGACGCTCGATCTTTACCTGACATTGGCAGCCCAGAAAGGCGGCTCGAAAGCGCAGGAAGTCGCCTATGGCTTGCGCCAGGCTTCCAACGAGCTGAACGCAACAAAACGTGCCGAATTGCTTGAAAAGATTTTCCTGACGGCGAAGGGCGAACCTAAGTCGGATTCGCAATTCACCGTCAAGGCCATGCTTTCCGATGCACCTGAGCTTGCAGATGCAATCGCCGAAGCGCGCGCGCATATCGTCGCGTGCCGCGACCGCCTCAAGATCATGCGAATGTTCAATGCCACGCATGCAGCCCTTATCCTCGCCGACCGGCTGAACCGCGATTATGAGGACTTGAAAAAGCAGCGCAGTCAGCTGGATTTCGAAGATCTCATCACGCGCACTGCGGATCTGCTGACGAAAAGCGGCGTCGGGCCCTGGATACACTATAAACTCGACCAGGGTATCGATCATATCCTCGTCGATGAAGCGCAGGATACGAGCCCGATTCAATGGAGCGTGATCCAGTCGCTGGCGGAAGATTTCTTTTCCGGCGAAAGCGCACGGCCCGTCGTGCGAACACTGTTTGCCGTCGGCGACGAGAAACAATCGATCTATTCCTTCCAGGGCGCGCGCCCGGAGCGTTTCTCCGAGGAAAGCGAACGTACGAGGAGGCGGGTTTCGGCAAGCGGTCAACTGTTTTCGTCCGTACGTCTGCCCCTTTCCTTTCGCTCGACATCCGACGTTCTCGCTGCGGTCGACCATATCTTCACGTCATCCGAAAACGCCAGAGGCCTCAGCGCCGTCGAAGAGCCGGTCGTTCACCGCTCTAGCCGCATCGGTCACCCAGGTGCCGTCGATCTGTGGGAGATGATCTCCCCCGAAGCCACCGTCAAGGACGAAGACTGGACGGCGCCCTTTGACGCAACGCCCGAAAGCGCGCCAGCTGCGATCCTGGCAAAGCGCATGGCCCATACCATCGAGCGGCTTGTCGGCCACGAGACGATCGTCGAAAAGGGCAAGGAGCGTCTTATCCGAGCCGGTGATATCCTGGTGCTGGTGCGCAAGCGCGATACCTTTGTCAACGCGCTGACCCGTGCACTGAAACGGCGCAACAATATTCCGGTGGCGGGCGCAGACCGCCTCAGGCTGACCAGCCACATCGCCGTACAGGACTTGCTGGCGCTTGGCCGTTTCCTCTTGTTGCCCCAGGATGATCTTTCACTTGCAGCAGTGCTCAAGAGCCCGCTGTTCGACCTATCGGAAGACGATATCTTCGCACTCGCTGCGCTGCGCAGCGACAATGCAAGCGTGTGGGCTCACCTGCGGCAATTTGCAGTCGACGGTAACGAGCGATTTGCGAGCGTGGCAGAAAAGCTCACGCTCCTTCTTCATCAATCGCAAAACCTGTCCGTCCACGATTTCTACTCGCGTCTGCTTGGCGTTCACGGCGGCCGGCGCCAGTTTCTCGCGCGTCTCGGCACCGAGGTCAGCGATATTCTGGACGAGTTCCTCAATTTTACGTTCGATCACGAAAGTTCGGGACTGCCCGGCCTGCAGTCCTTTATCTCAACGCTGGAACTCGAAGCGCCCGAGGTGAAGCGTGAGCAGGACAAGGGCCGCAACGAGGTCCGGATCATGACGGTGCATGCTTCCAAGGGATTGGAAGCACCGATCGTTTTTCTTGTCGACGGCGGCTCGAAAGCTTTCACGCATACCCACATGCCAAAACTGCGCCTGCTCGAAACAGATGCGGAAACCCCTCCAATACCTGTCTGGGTTCCAGTCAGCGACCTTGCCAATTCGATGACGCAAGCCGATGCCGCAAGAATTCAGAAACTGGCGGAAGAAGAATACCGGCGGCTGCTCTATGTGGCGATGACACGCGCCGCCGACCGTTTGATTGTCTGCGGTTATCGCGGTGTCAGGGCAAACAGCGATACTTGGCACATGATGATTACATCAGCGATGGCAGACAGCCACCCGCATGTTACACCGGCAACCTTCGAAGGACCGGACGGTGACTGGCACGGCGTGAAATGGCGTCTGCCGCAAGCAGGCCGCATATTCGAGCGCGCCGATAAGCTGGAAGAGCGGAACGAAGGCGAGCCGCTGCCCTCCAGCATCCTCAGGCCGCTTTCGCCGCCACCGCAGTTGCCGAGACCTCTCAGCCCATCCGGGGTCGGAACCATCATCGATGAGGAGGCGGATGATCTCTTGATCCATTCGCCACTCTTTGCTGAAACACCACGCTCCGACCGATCGTTGGAAAAGGGGCGTCTGATCCATCGCATGCTGCAGACTCTACCGGACATCGTTCCGGCCGAGAGAGCGGACGCGGCGGCCCGTTACGCAAGCCGTGCTGCACGTTTCTGGTCGGAAACCGAACGGCAGCGACTGGTCGATCTGGTGCTGAAACTACTTTCGGAGGACAGCCTTCAGGAAGTCTTTGCAGTACACACGCAGCCCGAA
Source organism: Rhizobium azibense (assembly GCF_004342325.1). Taxonomy (NCBI): domain Bacteria; kingdom Pseudomonadati; phylum Pseudomonadota; class Alphaproteobacteria; order Hyphomicrobiales; family Rhizobiaceae; genus Rhizobium; species Rhizobium azibense. Next base: position 39,503 of record NZ_SMBJ01000007.1, read on the forward strand.
GTCTCGATCATGGGGACGCTCATCTTGAAGGGGCGCCACTATGCCGTTTCCGGTCGTGTCGATCGCTTGGCCGTTTTCGATGACCGTGTCGTCGTTCTCGACTATAAGACCAATCGTGTGCCGCCCGCCACCGCCACGGATATTCCCTTTGCGCATCAGGCGCAGCTTGCGATCTACCGCGAAATCCTGGCGCCGCTCTATCCAGGCAAGCGCATCGACTGCATGCTGGTCTATACCGAGAGTGCCGCTGTTCATACTTTGAGCGAGCGCGCGCTCGAAATGGCGCTTGCAGGACTCAAAACAAAGTGAAATACCGGACATTGAAAATTCGGCGCCGCACCATCACATGTGGATCAACAGTCAATTCCGCTAAAGGAGCAGCCTATGGCTACCGTGAAAGTCGATATCAACAACTTCCGGTCGGAAGTTCTGGAATCTGCAGAACCCGTCGTCGTTGATTTTTGGGCCGAGTGGTGCGGTCCGTGCAAGATGATCGCTCCGAGCCTTGAGGAAATTGCAACCGAGCTCGCCGGCAAGGTTAAGGTCGCTAAGCTTAATATCGATGAAAACCCGGAACTGGCAGCCCAGTTCGGCGTCCGCTCAATTCCAACGCTTGCCATTTTCAAGGCTGGTGAAGTTGCCGATATCAAGGTTGGCGCTGCTCCGAAGACGGCCCTTTCGAGCTGGATTTCGAACGCCGCTTAATTCATTGCATATTCACAGAAAGGCCCGGTTCCGACCGGGCTTTTTTCATTTCGGAGGTGTCTCGTTGTCGGCAAGAACATCGCCGACGAGATAGAGCGACCCGCCGATCAGTATTCTTGGCGCCGGAGCCTGCGGATCAAGGATCTCCTTGATCGCGTCCAACGCTTCGCCGACGGTGGCCATCGGCTCTGCGACAAGGCCTGCATCATAGGCAGAATTTGACAGGATCACGGGATCGATCATCGCATCGCTGCCACGGATCGGCACGCAGAAGACCTTTTCCGCAAGCCCGACGAAAGCCCTGAAATAGCCGACCGGATCCTTGGTATTGATCATGCCGGTTATGAGGTAGAGCGGCCGCGGCTGTTTTTCCTCGAAGTTTGCCATGGCCTCGGCGATAACTTCGCCAGCACCGGGATTATGGCCACCATCGACCCAGATTTCGGCACCGGCCGGGGCGTGTGGGATAAGGCGGCCATCGGTCAGCCGTTGAAGACGGCCGGGCCATTCCACGGAATTCATGGCCTTTTCCATCATCGCTTCGGTGACGACAAAACCTGCTGCCTTGACGGCGCGGATCGCTGCCGCCGCGTTTGCATATTGATGGCGGCCGGGAAGGCGCGGCAACGGCAGATCGGCGAGACCGAATTCGTCCTGATAGACAAGTCGGCCATATTCCTCATGCGCCATGTAATCCTGGCCGAAGACAGCGGTTGGGCAATGCAAGCGCTCGGCAGTCGACATCAGGACATCCAGGACTGCGTCATATTCCTGATGGCCGATCACCACGGCATGCCCGCTCTTCATGATGCCGGCCTTTTCAGCCGCAATCAGTTCGACGCGGTCGCCGAGATAGGGCTGATGATCGAGCGAGATCGGCATGATGACCGAAACGGCCGGATCGGAGATGACGTTTGTCGCATCGAACCGTCCGCCGAGGCCGACCTCGATGATTGCCGCATCGGCCGGATGCTCGGAAAAGAGCAGGAAAGTTACCGCCGTCAGGATTTCGAAGACCGTGATTTTCTGGCCGGCGTTCGCTTCAGCAACACGCCGAAGCGCTTCTGCAAAAACCGCATCATCGACAAACTGGCCCCGACCGCCCTTAAGTCCGATCCGATAACGCTCATGCCAGTTGACCAGATGTGGCGAGGTGTGGACATGGACGCCGTAGCCACCGGCTTCCAGCAATGCCCTGCAAAAGGCCGTGACCGAACCTTTGCCATTCGTTCCGGCAACGTGAATGACCCGCGGCAGCCGGTGGTGCGGGTTGCCGAGAACGTCGAGAAGGCGGGTGATGCGATCGAGGGAAAGATCGAAGCCCTTGGGATGCAATCCCATGAGCTTGTCGATCTCCTGCGCTGCTTCACTCACTGCAGTCTGGCCCCTGGGTATCATTCACCACCCTGCCCAAGCAGGCTCATTTCTATCAGGCGCTTGCTGCGATTGCGATCGCACCGCCATTCGCCGTAACCGAGTTGGCGGGCTTCCTGGTCAAGATGCTCAGCACACGCGCAAGCGTTTCCGGAATATCATGCCGCTTGACGACCATGTCGACCATTCCATGTTCGAGCAGGTATTCCGAGGTCTGGAAGCCTTCCGGGAGCTTCTCGCGGATCGTCTGCTCGATGACGCGCTTGCCGGCGAAGCAGATTTCAGCGCCCGGCTCTGCCAGATGAAGATCGCCCAGCATCGCGTAGGACGCCGTTACGCCGCCCGTGGTCGGGTTAGTGAGAACGACGATATACGGCTGGCCAGCTTCCTTCAGCATATCAACGGCAACGGTCGTGCGCGGCAGTTGCATCAGCGAAAGGATGCCTTCCTGCATGCGCGCGCCGCCGGAAGCCGGGAACATGACGAGCGGGCACTTTTCGGAAATCGCACGCTCGAAAGCTCTGACGATCGCCTCACCGGCAGCAATGCCGAGCGAACCTCCCATGAAGTTGAACTCGTGCACGACGGCGACGAGCTTCAGGCCACGAACCTTGCCGACGCCAGCAAGGATCGTGTCTTCCTGTTCTGTCTTGAGGCGGCTGTCCTTGAGGCGATCCGTGTATTTCTTGGAATCACGGAATTTCAGCGGATCCTGCGCGACCTTCGGCTGCGGCAGCGACTCGTATTCACCGTTGTCGAAAAGGTCGGCAAGACGTGCCTTTGCCGGCATTTTCATGTGATAGCCCGAAGCCGGAATAACCCACTTGTTGTCTTCCAAATCCTTGTGGAAGACCATCTCGCCCGTTTCCGGGCACTTGATCCAGAGGTTCTCCGGCACTTCGCGACGGCCCAGCATTGAATTGATGCGCGGGCGAACGTAGTTGGTGATCCAGTTCAAGTCGAAAACTCCTGATTGACTACAGCCAATGTGGGAACACTATTCGGCAGCAACAAGGCGCGCCGAACGCGTTCCGGATGAAAGACCGCGAACGAGGGTGGCCACCGCCTGGACTGTATCTGCCGTGGCCTTTCCGTCGCTGCTCAGGCTCGTCGCCACCTGGTTGACGATGGCCGTACCAACCACGACGCCATCGGCGGAGCTGCCGATGACCTTGGCGTGATCGGCGGTCTTGACGCCGAAACCGACGCAAACGGGCAGATTGGTATGCTGCTTGATCCGCTTCACGGCCCCTGAAACGAGCGAAGGATCAGGCAGAGCCGAACCGGTGATGCCGTTCATGGAAACGTAGTAGACAAAGCCAGACGTGTTCTTAAGAACCGTCGGAAGGCGCTTGTCATCGGTCGTCGGCGTTGCCAGACGGATGAAATTGATGCCCTTCCTGATCGCTGGAATGCAAAGCTCGTCATCCATTTCCGGCGGAAGATCGACGACGATCAAGCCGTCGATGCCCGATGCGAGCGCATCGTCGAGGAACTTTTCGACCCCGTAGATGTAGATGGGATTGTAATAGCCCATCATCACGATCGGCGTCGAGTTGTCGCTCTTACGAAAATCGGCTGCCAGCTGCAGCGTCTTCTTGAGCGTCTGTCCGCCCTTTAGCGCGCGCTGGCCAGCCATCTGGATTGCCGGACCATCGGCCATCGGATCGGAAAACGGCATGCCGAGTTCGATGACATCGGAACCGGCTTCCGGCAACGCCTTCATGATGCCGAGCGAGGTCTCGTAGTCCGGGTCGCCGCCCATGAAATAGGTTACGAGCGCCGGGCGGCCTTCGGTCTTCAGATCGGCAAAGCGTTTATCCATACGTGCGGTCATGACTTACACACCCATTCCCAGAATCTTGCCGACAGTGAAGATGTCCTTGTCGCCGCGGCCGGAGAGGTTCATCAGGATGATCTCGTCCTTGCCCATTTTCGGCGCGCGCTTGATGACTTCGGCCAGTGCATGCGACGGCTCAAGCGCCGGAATGATGCCCTCGAGGCGGGTCAGCGTCTGGAAAGCATCGAGCGCCTCGTGATCCATGATCGGCACGTATTCGACGCGGCCAATGTCGTTCAGATAGGAATGCTCCGGGCCGATGCCGGGATAATCGAGGCCGGCCGAAATCGAGTGACCCTCCTTGATCTGACCATCGCCGTCCTGCAGCAGATACGTGCGATTGCCGTGAAGGACGCCCGGCGAGCCGGCCGTGATAGAAGCGCAATGCTCATCGCCTTGCAGACCCTTGCCGCCGGCTTCGACGCCGACGATCTTTACGCATTCGTCGTCCAGGAACGGATGGAAGATGCCAATTGCATTGGAACCGCCACCAACTGCAGCGATGACGAGATCCGGTAGTCGTCCTTCGGCTTCCAGCATCTGCTCCTTGGCTTCCGTGCCGATAACCGCCTGGAAATCGCGAACCATCTCCGGATAGGGATGCGGGCCGGCTGCGGTGCCGATCAGATAGTAGGTGTCATCGACATTGGTGACCCAGTCGCGCAGCGCTTCGTTCATCGCATCCTTCAGCGTGCCGTGACCTGCCGTCACCGGCTTCACCTCGGCGCCAAGCAGCTTCATGCGGAAAACGTTCGGTGCCTGACGCTCGACGTCCGTCGCACCCATATAGACGACGCAGGGAAGGCCAAAGCGAGCGGCGACCGTCGCAGAGGCGACACCATGCTGGCCCGCACCGGTTTCAGCGATGATGCGCGTTTTGCCCATGCGCTTGGCAAGCAGGATCTGGCCGATGCAGTTGTTGATCTTGTGCGAACCCGTATGGTTCAGTTCTTCGCGCTTGAAATAGATCTTCGCGCCGCCAAGCTCCGCCGTCAGGCGCTCAGCGAAATAAAGCGGACTCGGGCGGCCGATGTAGTGGCGGCCAAGATGCTTCAATTCCGCCTGGAATTCTGCATCGTCCTTCGCCTTGTTCCATTCCTCCTGCAGGTCGAGGATCAGCGGCATCAGCGTTTCGGCGACGAAACGGCCGCCGTAGATGCCGAAACGGCCATCCTCATCGGGACCGGAACGGAAGGAATTCGGTTTTAGCGTCTGGTTCACTCTCAACTCCCTGAGACCGTTTCAGGCTCGCAAGCCTTCGCGACCGCATCGAAAAAATCATCGATCATGGCAACGCTCTTCACGCCAGGTGCACTTTCGACGCCGGAAGACACGTCGAGACCGGGCGCCTTGGAGATCGCCAGCGCTTCGGCGACGTTGTCCTTGTTCAACCCACCGGAAAGCATGTAATTCAGGCCATCGTCAAGCCGGCCGAGGAGGCTCCAATCGAAGGAAATCCCGTTGCCGCCGGGCAGTTCCGATCCTTTCGGCGGCTTGGCGTCGAACAGAAACCGGTCGGCTATCCCAATATAAGCGTCAACCCGCTTCAGATCATCGGCGCTGCGAACGCAGAAGACCTTCATGATCGCCACACCGTAGACGGCCTTTATCGTCAAGGCGCGCTCCGGGCTCTCGTTGCCGTGAAGCTGGATGATGTCCGGCTTCAAAAGCGAAACGATTTCATCGAGTTCGTCATTGGTCGGATCGACCGTGACGGCGACGATCTTCGCTTTCCCGCGGATCGGATCGGCAAGCTTTCCGGCAACGTCCGGCTCGACATATCGAGGGCTTTTCTCGAAGAAGATAAATCCGATATGGCTTGCGCCGCGGCTCACCGCGCGCTCGATCGCTTCAGCGCTCTTCAGGCCGCAGATTTTGATATCGGGTTTCATGGCAGCGAAGTGACACGAAAAGGCAAAAGAGTCGAGCCAATTTGCGACCAAGGCTTAATTTCCCGCGGCTGAAGGCTCAATCAAAGTCGATTGCGTGTAACTGGCTTCCGTAGCGTTTCAGCCAGGATTTCGCGTCCTCCATATGCGGGCAGAGCTTTTCGCAAAGCGCCCAAAAATGCGGGCCGTGATTCATTTCTCTGAGATGCGCCACCTCGTGGGCCGCCAGATAATCGATCACCGAGGCCGGCGCCATGACGATGCGCCAGGAAAAGCTCAAGTTTCCTTCCGACGAGCACGATCCCCAACGGCTGCGCGTGTCCTTCATGGAAATCGACTTGATCGGCGCCTTGATCGAACGTGCGTGGAAGTGGGCAAGGCGCTCGAGATCGGAGCGCGCCTCCTTCTTCAGAAAGGCTGCGATCCGGCGGCCAAGATGTTCCGGCAGGCCACTGACCTTCAGCACATGACGGTCGCCGACCATGAGTGCCTCGGTCAGGCCGCGCAGACTGCCGGTATGCTCGATCCTGTGCTTGATGCCGCGCAGCAGGATCTCGCCGCCATCGTGCAGTGTGTTGTCGACCGAGAACTTTGCCAGTTTCGTCAACAGCCATCCCTGATGACGGTCGAGAAAGGCGTTGACCTCGCGCTGGGCAAGGCCCTTCGGAACCGTCATTTTCAGCGCCCGGCCGCCCGGCTCGATTCGCAACGTGATACGGGTTGCGCGATCATGTTGCTTGATCGTGAGCGGCATCAGCCTGCCCGCGACGTCCAGCGTCCGCCTTTCGGGCGGAGCAGGTTTTCTCGCGGCAGTACGTCGCGGCTTGGAAAGGAGCGGAAACATCAACGCTTTTTCTATACGATTCGCAACAAATCCGGGCAAAGAAAAACCGGCATCGCCGATGCCGGTCTGCTGATCATCTGGCTGACACGCTAAGGCGCCTGAAATTCGGCAACCGGGCCATTGTCATCGCGCTTTGTATTCTTTCGGTCGCGCATGAAACGGTCGAATTCTTCCTGATCCTTGGCGCGGCGAAGCTCGCGCATATAGGTGTCGAATTCCTCGCGCATTTCATCGAGCTTACGGCGCTCTTCCTCGAGGCGGTCAAGCTCGGCCTTCCGCCAATCGTCAAAGGCGACGTTGCCGGTCGAAAAATGCGGGCGGTAGCGGCCATGCGAACGGCGGCAGCCGGCAAAGAAGCCGTCAGTCGCCTTATTCGCTTCGCGCTTGAAACCGCGAAGGCGCTCGCCGAAGATGATGTAGGCAAGCATGGCCAGGCCCAGAGGCCAGAAGACCACGAAGCCGAGCACCATCAACGCAACGGTAGCCGGAGTCCAATCCGGGCGAAGCAATGCTGACTGGTTCATCGTGCGGTATCCTCGCTTTCTGCGCCCGGCAAAATGCCGAACGCTGAAAATCGATGTGGTTACCGCCGGCCAACCCTTCAAGACGATTGCCCGCGAAATCGGACAAGGCCTTGAACAGGAAAGGTTAAATCAGCATTCCCTAACTCAGGCGGATTTGCCGCCCCGGATGACGCGCTTTACGCTCAGTTTTCCTGAACGAGAGTGTTCACGGACGAAGTTGACGATACGCGGCGCGATCTCGCGGCGGAAGCGGGATCCGTTGAAGACGCCGTAGTGGCCGACGTCGGGCTGAAGGTAGTGCATGCGCATGTCGTCGGGGATGTTGACACAGATCGTCTGCGCCGCCTTCGTCTGGCCCACACCGGATATGTCGTCGTTCTCACCCTCCACCGTCAGCAGCGCGACATTGCGGATTGCGGCCGGATCGACGCGCTTGCCACGATGAACCAACTCGCCCTTCGGCAACGAGTGCTTCATGAACACCTGGTCGACCGTCTGCAGGTAGAATTCAGCGGTCAGGTCCATCACGGCAAGATACTCGTCGTAGAAATCGCGGTGCTTTTCAGGCTCCCCATCGTTCTTCACAAGATGCATGAAGAACTCCTTGTGAGCGACCACGTGCCGGTCGAGGTTCATCGACATGAAGCCCGAAAGCTGCAGGAAACCCGGATAGACGGGGCGCATGAAGCCTGGTTGCGGCCAGGGCACATTCATGATGACGTTTTCGGCAAACCACGTAAGCGGTCTTTCTTCCGCGAGTTTATTGACCGCTGTCGGATTGATGCGGGTATCGATTGGTCCGCCCATCAGCGTCATCGACGATGGCGACAACGGGTCGTTTGCCTCTTCCATGACGGCGGCGGCAGCCAGCACAGGCACGGAAGGCTGGCACACGGCAATGACATGCGTGTCGGGGCCGAGAAAGTGCAGCATCTCGATGACATAGTCGACATAGTCATCGAAATCGAAGGTGCCTTCCGTCATCGGCACCATGCGGGCATCGACCCAGTCGGTGATGTAGATATCGGCGCTTGGAAGCAGCGCTTCGACCGTACCGCGAAGCAGCGTTGCATAGTGACCGGACATCGGTGCAACGATCAAGATTCGGGGGTCGCGGTGGGCCGAAGGCGTGGTGCGCGCAAAATGCAGGAGATTGCAGAAAGCACGCGACCAGACGATCTCTTCACGCACTTTGGTCTTGTTGCCGCCAACGACCGTTTCCTTCAGTCCAAACTCCGGCTTGCCGTAGCGACGCGTCGTGCGTTCGAACATCTCGAGACTGGCGGCGAACGTGCGGCCAAACGGCGTCTGCGAAAAAGGATTGAGCGGATTGGCATAAACAAGCCTCATCGCATCAGCGGCAGCGCGGAACGGCGCCATCGCTGCATGGTTCAATTCATAGAGCTGATAAAACATGAGTTGCGCCACCTTTCTTTTGCCGGAAAGGACAGCGCCGTCAGGCAGGCCATCTACTTCTTTCCATCGTTTGCGGGCACTTCAATTGAGGTTAATTTATTATTGCAAGGCAGCATAGGCATCCGCGACGCAAAAAGAAATGCCGGAAAATCTGATTCCCGGCAAATGATACGCTCACAATCGTTAAAGATCGGGCCGCTTCAGCGATCCGCGACAAAGGTCTGCTTCTGCGTGCCGAGGCCTTCGATTCCCAGTTCGACGACATCGCCAGCCTTAAGATAACGCGGCGGCTTCAAGCCCATGCCGACGCCCGGCGGCGTGCCGGTGGAAATGAAATCGCCCGGGTGCAGCGACATGAACTGGCTGAGATAAGACACCAGATATGCGACCCCGTAGACCATGGTCCTCGACGAGCCGTTCTGCATCGTCTGGCCGTTCACCTTCAGCCACATGGCGAGGTTTTGCGGATCGGCGATCTCGTCCTTGGTCACGAGCCATGGCCCAATCGGACCGAAGGTGTCGCAGGATTTGCCCTTGGTCCACTGGCCAGAGCGTTCCGTCTGGAATCCGCGCTCCGAGACATCGTTGGAGACACAATAGCCGGCAACGCAGTCCAGCGCTTCAGCCTCGGTGACATATTTTGCGGTCTTTCCGATCACGACGCCGAGCTCGACCTCCCAATCAGTCTTTTCGGAGCCGCGCGGGATGACGACGTTGTCGTTGGGTCCGACAATCGCGGAGGTGGCCTTCATGAAAATGATCGGTTCCGGCGGGACTGTTGCGCCAGTTTCGGCAGCGTGATCAGAGAAATTCAGGCCAATACAGATGAATTTGCCCGTGCCTGCAACACAGGCACCAATGCGGCCGGGAGCCAGTTCCGGCAGGCTTTTGGCGTCGAGCGCTGCGATTTTTGCCAGGCCGGCCGGCGAAATTGCCTCACCACCGATGTCGGAAACATGCGCCGAAAGGTCGCGAATCCTGCCATCTGAATCGAGTAGCGCCGGTTTTTCACGGCCCGGTTCGCCAACGCGCATCAGCTTCATAAAATCTCCTCCTCATCGAAAACGGACTGATATCACCTATGGACCAGTCGACTAAGCGTGTCATTACGGCTTTTTGCTGAAGCGGTACGCATTGTCAAAAATTTCGCCGGGGCTGAATTGGCGGGCGGCATTGAATGAAGTGATAACGAGCTGCGGCAATGGGTTTGCTTGCAAAGTTCTGTTGACAGGCAATATCATTTGCTCCAGCCCCTCAACCGTTATCCGGAAACAATATGACCGAAGCCAATTGCCGCACATCCGAATATCCGATCGATGCGATGTTTCTCGATCGCTGGTCGCCGCGTGCTTTCACCGGCGAAATCATGACCGAGGAGCAATTGCTGACGATCCTGGACGCAGCCCACTGGGCGCCGTCTTCCGGCAATCAGCAGCCTTGGCGCTTCATTTACGCCCTTAAGGGTACGGACCATTTCGAGAAGCATCTTGGCCTGCTTGTCGAATCGAACCAGGAATGGGCAAAGAATGCCTGCGCATTGATCTTTGTTGTCTCACGCAGCTTCAGTGGCGCTTTTTCAGAGAACAAACCGCGTTATACGCATTCGTTCGACGCTGGCGCCGCCTGGGGGCATCTCGCCCTGCAGGCACGCTTTTCAGGCTTCTACGCCCATGGCATGGGCGGAATCAAACATGATGAAATCAGGCTAGCCTTCGCCATTCCGGAAGGCTATCGCGTCGAGGCCGGGATAGCCGTCGGCCGCCTTGGCGACAAGAGCGTCCTGTCCGAGCGAAATCAAGCACGCGAAGTGCCAAGCCAGCGCATGCCGCTTTCGGAGGTGGCTTTCAACGGAAAATTCATTGCCAATTGATCCTGCCGAAACAAAAAGGCGCCATGAACGCGCCTTTTTGGACAAGAAATCGATCAGATATCGAGGTTTGCAACGCTGAGCGCGTTATCCTGAATGAATTCGCGGCGCGGCTCGACTTCGTCGCCCATCAGCCGGGCGAACAGGCCGTCGGCATCCGTTGCGTCGTTCACCTTGACCTGCAGCAACGAACGGGCGTTCGGATCCAGCGTCGTCTCCCAGAGCTGCTCCGCATTCATTTCGCCAAGGCCCTTGTAGCGCTGCATCGTCAGTCCCTTGCGGCCGCTGGCAAAAATTGCATCGAGCAGTGCGCGCGGGCCGGAAATCTCGCTATCTCCGTCGCGGCGCGAAAGCGCCGGTGGGCTCTGGTAGATTTCCTTGAGGCGCGACGATAGCTGATCGATGTGACGCGCGTCCTGCGAGCCGATCAGCGCCATGTCGAGCACGACGACTTCCTTGACGCCCCGCACCATTCGCTCCAGCCGCAACCCACCTTCACTGGTCAGCCCGCCTTCCCAACCGCGCTCGGTTTCCTCGGCGATGATGTCGAGTCGCTTGGCGACATCGGCCGCGAGCTGTTCGGCCCTGGCACGATCACTAACCGCTTCGGCGTTCAATGCCCCGGCGATTGCTGCCTGCTCAACGACAGCGCGATTGTAACGGGAATGCAGGTTTTCGAGCAACGCGCGCAGCCGCAATGCATCGAGGATCACTTCTCGCAGATCTTGGCCGGTGCGCACTTCACCGCTTGCGAGCCTCAGCGCCGCATCCTCAAGGCCCTGGCCGATCAGATAATCTTCCAGCGCCTTTTCGTCTTTCACGTATTGGACGGACTTGCCGCGCGAAACCTTGTAGAGCGGCGGCTGGGCGATGTAGAGATGACCGCGCTCGATCAGTTCCGGCATCTGGCGGAAGAAGAATGTCAGCAGAAGCGTGCGGATGTGGGCGCCGTCGACATCGGCATCCGTCATGATGATAATCTTGTGGTAGCGAAGCTTGTCGGCGCTGAACTCGTCCTTGCCGATGCCGGTGCCAAGCGCGGTAATCAACGTGCCGATTTCCTGGCTGGAGAGCATCTTGTCGAAGCGGGCACGCTCGACATTGAGAATCTTGCCTCGCAGAGGCAGGATCGCCTGATTTTCACGAGAACGTCCCTGTTTTGCAGAGCCGCCCGCCGAGTCACCCTCGACGAGAAAGACTTCGGACTTCGCAGGATCGCGCTCGGAGCAATCGGCGAGCTTGCCGGGCAGCGAGGCGATATCGAGCGCACCCTTGCGGCGTGTCAGTTCGCGGGCCTTACGAGCCGCTTCGCGGGCCGCGGCGGCCTCTACGACCTTGCCGACCAGCACCTTGGCCTCGCTCGGATGCTCCTCAAACCATGTGCTGAGCGCTTCATTGACGAGGCTTTCGACGACGGGGCGAACTTCCGACGAAACCAGCTTGTCCTTCGTTTGCGACGAGAACTTCGGATCCGGCACCTTCACCGATAGGACAGCCGTCAGACCTTCGCGGCAGTCTTCGCCCTGGAGTGTGACTTTCTCCTTCTTGGTGATACCGGAGCTATCTGCATAGGACACAACTTGGCGCGTCAGCGCGGCGCGGAAGCCGGCCATATGCGTGCCGCCGTCGCGTTGTGGAATATTGTTGGTAAAGCAGAGTACATTCTCGTGGTAGCTGTCGTTCCACCACATCGCGACTTCGACGGTAATTCCATCCTTTTCGCCGCGAATAGAGACCGGCTTGTCGACCAGAGGCTTCTTGGCACGATCGAGATAGGAAACGAAGGCCTCAAGGCCGCCGTCATAACGCATTTCTTCCTGCTTGATGTCCGAATGGCGCTTGTCGGTCAGCAGAATGCGGACACCGGAATTCAAGAAGGCAAGCTCGCGAAGGCGGTGCTCCAGCGTGCCGTAATCGAAATCCGTCATCGTGAAGGTTCCGGTGCTCGGCATGAAGCTGACTTCCGTGCCCGTGTCGCTGCCCGCGTCGCCTGTCACCTTGAGAGGCGCATCGGCAACGCCATGCGTGAAGCTCATTTCATGAATCCTGCCCTGCCGGCGGATCTTCAGTTTCAGCCACACCGAAAGGGCGTTGACGACCGAAACGCCGACGCCATGCAGGCCGCCGGAAACTTTGTAGGAATTCTGGTCGAACTTACCGCCGGCATGAAGCTGCGTCATGATGACTTCGGCTGCGGAAACACCTTCTCCAGTGTGTATATCCGTTGGAATACCGCGGCCGTTGTCCGTTACCGTGACCGAGCCGTCGGGGTTAAGCGTTACGGTGACGATGTCGGCATGGCCGGCCAGCGCCTCGTCAATCGCGTTGTCGACGACTTCGTAAACCATGTGATGCAGGCCGGAGCCGTCGTCAGTGTCACCGATATACATGCCGGGGCGTTTACGCACGGCATCAAGTCCCTTGAGGACCTTGATGGAATCCGCGCCATATTCGGTGTTAACGCCGTTTTCCGTCGCTGGTGTATCGGTCATGCTGTCTTTGAATTTCCCTGTTGTAGGAGCCCGGAGAGCCTTGCGAATCACCGGCCTTTTTCATTTCGGAATATAGGGTTTTTGGGCGCCGTTCCCAATGGCAGAGCCCGGGAATCCGGCATAAAGCAGGGGATTATGACGCTTTTCCGTCAGCTTTCCCGAGATTTTCAAGCGTAGCCGCGAGCTCGGCCAAAGCTGCACTGTCAAGGTGTCGAATCCGGCCCGCCAAACGATTGGCAAAAGCCGTATATTCGGGAGGCAGACCTGCGGTATCGATCACCACGCGCGGGTCCGAAGCGCGGGCGAGCAGGAAGAGTTCCTCAGCTTCGTCCCAGATGATGTTGAAATAGCCGGCGATCCGCTGAAGCAGGTCGAAGGTCGGCAAGCCGCGTCTTCCATGTTCGAGTGCAGAGAGATAGGCAGGCGAGACGTTGAGCGCCGCTGCCATCTGCTTCTGCGACACGCCTTTGCGCGCCCTAAGCTTTCGAACAGCCTCGCCGAACGGTGTCATGACCTGTCCCCCTGTCGCCGGGAGAGCCTGATATAGAGCGCGCCCTCGCCGCCGTGGTGGTGCGCAGCCGCCTCGTAAGACGAGATCAGGTAGCGGAATTCCGGTTTCGAAAACCAAAGTGGTACAGCCCGCTTCAACGCACCTTCGCTCCCCATCGAACTGCCCTTGCCGGTGATCACCAGCACATGACGCATGCCGCGCTCATGCGCACGGATGAGGAAATCGAGAAGCATGACATGGGCTTCGCTTTGTACGAGGCCATGCAGATCGATACGCGCCTCTAGCGCCAGCCTGCCTTTAGCGATCTTGCGTCTGACTGGCCGCTCCAGTGGATGGTGGGTGCCGGAAGGCTGTTTGGCTGTCGCGGGAAGCGCTGCAGCTTGCATTTTTGATTCGGAAGACGATTTCTGTTCGCCATTCCCGAGTTCGGCTTCGGTTTCCACAAGAAAGGCATCGAGTTCAGTGAACTCGCCTTTCTTGCCAGCGAGCGGCCGCGTACTGCGCGCAACCTTGCCCCACAGAATTCTCTCGTCCGTGCTGAGCTTGCGGTCTCTCGTCATCAGCCGAATCTTCCAGCCGCAGCGTTCGGAATGAGGATGGCAAAGTCCGCATCGTTACGGACCGTACCCGCCAGTTCGCCCGCTTCATCGCCGGAACCCGTAAAAATGTCGCCACGCGCCGGGCCGATGATCGCCGAGCCGGTGTCCAGGGCAAGCATCAAGCGCTGGAACGGCCTGCCCTTATCAAGATGGGTCAGGCTTTCGGAACGGATGAAGAAGGGAAAACCAAAGGTGTGTATGAGGCGGTCGACCGCAAGCGAACGTCCAGCGACCAACGGCACTTTCGCGGCAGCAACTGGTCCAGCTTCAGAAGCGTCAACCGGCGCCTCGCGGAAGAAGATATAGGACCGATTGTGCCAGAGAACCTCATCCACCTGCTCCGGATGCGCTGCGAGCCAGGCGCGAATCGACTGCATGGAAATGTTCGCCCGGTTGATTTCACCGCGATCGACCAACAGCTTGCCGATAGCGGAGAAAGGATGCCCGGCTTTTGCCGTATATGTGATACGCGCCGTGCGTCCATCCGGGTAACGCAGTCGCGCCGCGCCCTGCACATGCACGAAGAAGACATCGACCTTCGATTTCGCCCAGGCGATTTCAAGGCCGCGACCGTCAAGAAAGCCTTGGTCGATCGCCTGCCGGTCGGGATAGGCGCTTATCTCTTTATCCTTGAGGCGACCAAAGGCATAGGATGAATCGAGGCCTGCAGGGCGGTTGCTGTTGTCGAGGTCGACCAGATCATCGGGTCGGCGGTAGAAGGGGAAGCGATAGGTGGAATCGAGCCTGTCTGAAACGGCGATTTCCGGTTCGTAGAAGGCGGTGACGAAGCCCGGGCTGCCGTCCGCTTTCCTGATGAAATATGGCCGACAGTTCTTCTCGAAGAAGGATCGTGCTTCAAAAGCAGATGCGGGTTTTCGATTTCGGGCTGCATCGAGCAGAGGCAAAAGATCCTCGGTGCTCAGACCAAGCGATCCGGTGCGGTAGGGTTTCGTACCGGTAATTTGGCGGCGGCACGCTTCCATGACTTCAAAAAGGCTGGAGGGATCATCATCCTTCCAGCCCTTGAGATCATCGAAACCGACAGCTTGCAGAACGAAGCCCGCTTTATCGTCACTCATGTTTCCGATTCGGTTGCCACGAGTTTCCAATTGGGATCGCGCGATCGCGTATCGCGGGCAAAGGTCCAGATGTCGTTGACTTCGGCAACGTTTTCGACATCGCCTTCTATCAGCTTGTCAGCTTTGTCGTAGGTGGCCGAGATCAGCTGGCTGGCAATGCGGATCGTAATCTGTGCCTCGCTGCCTTTGACTTCCACCTGTGTGATGTCAGCCTTGTCAATGCCAACAAAGGTGGATTTCACCTTTTCGCCCTTTGCCTCGCGATCTGCGATCGCCGCGTCGAAACCTTCATAAACCTCGCGGGACAGAAGATTTTTCAACGTCTTTCTGTCGCCGTCGGCATAAGCCATGACGATCATTTCGTAAGCCATCTTCGCGCCGTTCAAAAATTCCTTAGGTGCGAAGGATGGATCGGCTTTACTGAGCGCACGCAAAGGCTCATTGAGCGGCGTGCCAGGGGGCGCAAAGGCGTCGACCACTGCAAAGCGACCTTCTTCTTCTGCAGGCGTATCGCGGCGGGGGAGCGTCACGACCTTGCCGGCTTCGGTATGCTCAGGACCGGCGGCATCGCGCGGCGTAAAGAGATCGCGCGGCGGCTTCTCATTTCCCGTGCGGCGTCCCAGAACACTGCGGAGCTGGAAAAAAATCAGCACCGCCGCCACAAGGAAAAACAAAGTGATGAAGTCGTTTGAACTCATATCGTGCCGCAGCCACCGTTAACATCTATGATTTGTACTCCCATATAGTCCGCATAGACAGATGATTCAAATAGCCGCAATCTTGCGATTGCAATCGAGGCCCGGCGAGTGCCGGTTGGAGAGACCATGCGACTTGCAATGCTTCCAGGTTTTGTGCTGCTGCTGCCCTTGGCGGAGATAGCGGGCTTGGTGATCGTCGGGCGCGCGGTCGGCCTGCTGGCGACCCTTGGTCTCGTCGTCTTGAGTGTTGTGATCGGTATGGCACTGCTTCGCCGCCAGGGAATAGGCATCCTGCAGCGCATGTCGAGCGAGGGGCGAAACGGCGCAGTTCCGGGCCGGGAGCTTCTGCGGCCGGCCATGTTCGTCATCGCGTCGCTGCTTCTCATCATCCCGGGATTCATTTCAGACATAATCGCAATCGCGCTTTTCATCCCGGCGGTTCGTGATCTTGCCTGGAACTACATCCGCAAGCGATTCGTTATCGTTGACGCAAAGAGGGGCTTTACCGGCTCGCAATCTTCCGGATTCAGCGACAAATCCAAGCCGGATTCGAAAGTCGTTGATCTTGACGAGGACGACTATAGCCGCGAGCCTAACAAAGAATCTCCCTGGGCAGGCAAGCGGCTCGGCGAGTAGAGACCGATTCGCCCAGGGTTGTAAGCCTTTTGCCGAAATGATAGATGGCGGCACCATCCAATGCCCCTCGAGGAAAATCCAATGGCTGATGAAAACAACGGCAGCGGCACGACAAGCCCGAGCCTCACCATTCTCGCTCAGTACACGAAGGACCTTTCCTTCGAAAATCCGGGTGCGCCGCGTTCGCTTCAAGCGCGCGACAAGGCGCCGGCGATCAATATCAACGTCAACGTCAACGCCAATCCGCTTTCCGATACGGATTTCGACGTTGTGCTGTCGCTCAACGCCGAAGCCAAGGATGGCGAAAAGACGGTCTTTCATGCCGAGCTCGTTTACGGCGGCGTCTTCCGCGTTGCCGGCTTCCCGCAAGAACACATGCTGCCGGTCCTCTTCATCGAATGCCCGCGCATGCTCTTTCCGTTTGCCCGCCAGATCATTGCCGATGTTACGCGCAATGGCGGTTTCCCGCCGCTGATGATCGACCCGATCGACTTCGCACAGATGTTTGCGCAACGCGTCGCCGAAGAGCAGACGCGCGCAAAGGTGCAGACCAACTGATTCGAAATACCTGACTTGACTGCGGTGCCCGGGTCAAAAGCCCGGGCATTTTTAGTTTGGACGATCGTATCTGGCCCAGATGCCTTTGTTGCCGAGCGCGGCAACCAACGCATCGTGAGCCTGAGCTTCCGCTTCGCTCAGGCGCGGTGCAAGTGGCCGGGGCCGCTCCAAACCGATGTCTAGGGCCTCTTCCAGAACAATCTCGGCGTCACCTGCCCCGCTTGTTGCCGCAATGCTCAAACCGAGTGCGGTCTGACGCCCGCCGATCATCTCAATATACACTTCGGCAAGTAGTTCGGAGTCGAGCAGTGCACCGTGTTTTGTACGGTGTGAGTTGTCTATACCGTAGCGGCGGCAGAGGGCATCGAGGGAATTCGGTCCCATTGGATGTTTGCGCCGAGCGAGAGAAAGCGTATCGACCACCCTTTCTGGCAGAATCGGCGGTATGCCAAGGCGCGCGAGCTCGGCATTGACAAAACCCATATCGAAGGTCGCGTTGTGCGCGATCCACCTTGCGTCACCGAAGAAGTCGATGATCTCTTCAACCACGTCGGAGAAAGGCTTCTTGTCCTTCAAAAACTCGTCGGTTATGCCATGCACGGCGAGCGCATCGGGATGGACTTTCTGATCTCCCGGATTGATATAGATATGGATCGTGCGGCCGGTCGGGAAATGGTTCAAAAGTTCGACGCCGCCGATTTCGATGATGCGGTCCATCCGGCTGTCGAGACCGGTGGTTTCCGTATCGAAAATGATCTCACGCATTCTGGAAATCTCCTTTCGCGATCCGCGCTTTCAGGTCGGAGATGATTTCACTCACCCTCGCGCGCGTGATTTCCATGGCGTGCCCGGTGTCGATGACATAATCGGCACGCTCCCGCTTTTCGGCGTCCGGAGTCTGCCGCGAGCGAATCATATTGAATTTTTCCTCGGTCATGCCCGGTCGCGCAAGCACCCGGTCGCGCTGAACCTGTGGATCGCAGCTCACGACCACGATTATGTCGACTCGGGTCTCCGCTCCAGTTTCGAAAAGCAGCGGGATATCGAGCAGGATGATTTCCGATCCTCGCGCCTGTTCGCGCTCGATGAACTCCGCTTCACGCTGGCGAACCAGCGGATGGACGATTGCTTCGAGCGTTTTGAACCCATCCGGTCGGCGCGAAAGCTGACGGCCAAGTTCCTGACGGTCGACGACGCCGTTCCTAACCGTGCCCGGGAACTCGGCTTCGATCAACTGCGCTGCCTCGCCGGCATAAAGCTCATGGACCACGGCATCGGAATCATTGACAGGAATGCCGGCTTCGGCAAACAGCTTTGCCGCAGTCGTTTTCCCCATCCCGATGGAACCCGTGAGACCGATCCGGATCATCTGTGTTCTTTCATATCTGCGACGACGAGTGCACGAAGCTCGTCATCGACGACCGGCCGCCTGCTGAACCATTTCTGGAAGCCCGGCACCGCCTGATGAAGAAGCATACCAAGTCCGTCCACGATCGCGAAACCCTGTTCCTCAGCTTGTTTCAGTAAAGGTGTCTTCAGCGGCACATAGACGATATCGGTGACGACCGCGTTACCATCGAGCGGTGAAAAATTGATTGGCGGTGCTGTTTCGCCGTCCATACCGAGCGATGTCGTATTGACGAACAGACCCGCACCTTTCATGACCTCCGTAAGCGCTGCCATCGGATGCGCATGGACCTTTTTTCCAAAACGATCGGCAAGTTCCTGCGCCCGGGCAGTGGTTCGATTGACAACATGGATCTCGCGGAAGCCGCGGTCGCGCACGGCCTGTATGACCGCCCGGCTGGCGCCGCCCGCACCGAGTATTATTGCGATCTCGTGCTGATCCCACCCAGGGTGGCGCTCGTTCAGGTTTGCGGTAAATCCGTGGCCGTCCGTGTTTGTCGAATGGAGTTTTCCTTCCTCCAGCCATAACGTGTTGGATGCACCGAGTTCCTGGGAGAGTTCGTCCGGCCTGTCCGCGAGCTGACAGGCCATCTCCTTGTGCGGGATCGTGACATTGCCGCCGATAAAGCCCGAGCTCTGATCCTTGAGCGATCCAATGAATGCCGCAAAATCGGCAGGAGCAACCTCGTACGCGCGGTAGCTCCCGCGAAGCCCAAGCTTTTTCAGCCAGTATCCGTGGATCAAAGGCGAACGGGAATGCCGCACCGGGAAGCCGGTGACGAAGGCATTGGGACCAAATGTTTCACGTGAATCATCCATCGATCGCATCCAATTCCCTCAGTTTCGCGAGCAGCGGCAACATCGGCAGGCCAAGGATCGTGAAGTAGTCGCCGTCGATCTTGCTGAAAAGTTGAATACCCTCCCCCTCCAGCTGATAGGCGCCAACACTGCCGAGCGCCTTGTTGCCAACGCGTGAAAGATGGCGCGATATGAAATCCGACGACAGGACGCGCATGGTCAGCGACGCGTGTGACACATGCTCCCATAGAAGTGCACCATTTCGGATGATGGCGATCGCACTGTTTAGACGATGTGTTTGTCCCGAAAGTAATCTCAGGTGATCGGCGGCGGCGGCCATGTCGTGTGGCTTGTGAAACACACGACGGCCGAGCGACATTGTCTGGTCCGAACCGATGACGAGTGCGTCCGGAAACCGACCGCTCACCTCGTCTGCCTTAGCCCTTGCAAGCACCAGAGCAACGGTATCTGGAGATATCCCCTCCCGTTCGAGCGGTGCTTCGATTGCGCGCTCGTCTATCTTTGCCGCATGCGCTTCAAACTCCAGGCCGGCATTCTTAAGCAGCATTTGCCGGAACGGACTGGAGGAGGCAAGAATCAGTTTCGATGTCATGCGTCTCTTTGCTCATGGTTCATGATGTCAGCGCTTAGCGCAGCTTGGGGCGCAGGGCAACGATGGCGGCTGCCGTCTCCTCGATGGAGCGACGGGTCACATCGATCAAGGGCCAATTGTGCCGCGCACAAAGCGAGCGGGCATATTTCAGTTCTTCGGAGATCGCGGCGCGATCCGTATACAGACCGCGATCGAAGCCGGGCGTTGCTCCCAGGATCCGGTTTTCACGCACCTGGGATATCCGATCCGTCGTTGCTATGAGGCAGACGATCAACGGCTTGGTTGCGGTGAGAAGCGCTTCCGGCAAAGGCACATCATAGACGATCGGAATGTTCGCTGTCTTGATGCCGCGATTGGCGAGATAGATACTCGTCGGCGTCTTGGACGTACGGCTGATACCGATGATGACGACGTCGGCGTCGTTGTAGTCCTCGGGCATTTGCCCGTCGTCGTGATCCATCGTGAAGTTGAGCGCCTCGATGCGCGCGAAATAGCCGGCATTCATGACATGTTGTGCGCCGACCCGACGCCGCAGCGGAGCCCCCAGATAAAGCTGGAAAGCGGCCATTACAGGCTCCAGCACGTTGACGGAGGCTACACCCATCTCCACGCATCTCTCATCGATCAACGCAGCGAGTTCCCGATCGACGACCGTGTATAGAACAATGCCTGGCTCGCTGTCGATTGCATCGAGAACCGCAAGCAGCTGCTTGCGATTGCGGATCAACGGATAGACGTGTTCGACCGCTTGGGCAGATTTGAACTGGGCGGAAGCAGCACGGCCGGCTGAGATCAGAGTCTCACCGGTCGAGTCAGAAATCAGATGCAGATGGAAGAAGTTCGTGCGGTTCTCCACGCTATTTTCTGCTGCCTGTTGAAAAGACTGGATGGCAAAGAGCTAAGGGACCGGCATGGCTTGAGGCAAGGGAAAACATGCCCCCTTATCCACATTTCGGGTTTTCTGGAGGGTACTGCAGGGCGGCCTGTGGATTTGTGTTCCGTTCTGAAGAACTCATCCAGAGTACACAAGATATCCACAGAAGGAAACACCTCGGCCTTCGAGGCAAGCGTCTGGAATCACTTTTGGATTCGAGCTTCTCCAAGAAACTACGATGGCAGGCTGCCGATCTTGTGCTGATATCTTCGATATGCGTGACATTTGGCATCACCAGTGGATGGATTTTAATCCTTGATAGACACCGACTCTAAGAAATAGAAACCTTTTAAAATATCTTTAGATTTTTATAAGGGACGAAGCGCTTGAGCGAAACACGCCGGAAAATCATGAGAGTCCTCGACGGCGAAACTCTCTCCCCTCCTCCGGTCTGGCTTATGAGACAGGCAGGTCGTTATCTGCCGGAGTACAGACAGACACGTGCAAAGGCAGGAAGCTTCCTCGATCTCTGTTACTCGCCCGAACACGCTGTCGAAGTGACGCTGCAACCCATCCGCCGCTACGGCTTCGATGCGGCGATCCTCTTTTCTGACATTCTCGTCATACCCGATGCCATGAAACGCAATGTGCGTTTTACCGAAGGCCATGGTCCAGAGATGGATCCGATCGACGAGGATGGGATTTCACGTCTGGAAGTGGATGGCGTAATCGACTACCTGAAGCCGGTGTTTGAGACAGTGCGGCGATTGCGCGCGGAACTCCCGGGAGAAACGACGCTTCTCGGCTTTTGTGGTGCGCCCTGGACGGTGGCAACCTACATGATTGCGGGCCACGGCACACCTGACCAAGCACCAGCGAGGCTTTTTGCCTACCGATATCCAAAAGCTTTCGAACGGCTGTTGATGCTGCTTGCGGATATTTCCGTCGAGTATCTGGTGAGGCAGATAGATTCCGGCGCCGATGCCGTGCAGATTTTCGATTCTTGGGCCGGAGTTCTTGGGGAAAAGGAATTCGAGGCTTTTGCGGTCAAGCCAGTCGCTCGGATGATTGCCGCTCTCAAGGCACGGCGGCCGAATGCCCGGGTCATCTCGTTCGCCAAGGGTGCGGGCTATCTCTTGAAGACCTACAGGCGCAAGACCGGTGCCGACGCGATTGGCCTTGACTGGTCCGTCCCGCTTGAATTTGCGGTCGAGCTGCAAAGGGAGGGAGCGGTTCAAGGCAATCTTGATCCGATGCGGGTTGTTGCCGGCGGGCAGGCTCTTGAGGAGGGAATCGACGATATCCTGGCGCAGCTCGGTGGCGGGCCGCTGATCTTCAACCTCGGTCATGGAATTACGCCGCAGGCCGATCCTGAAAATGTACGCCTGCTGGTCGAGCGCGTTCGCCGTAGCGGGTATTGAATGATGGAAAAGCAGTCGGATCAACGACCGGGTAGCTACGCGAGGCGACGAGCGCATTACGCCCTCGCCCTCTTTCTGGTGCTTGCTGTCGGACTGTTCGTATGGAACCCCGACGACCTGTATCTTTGGATCAAGGCGCTGCACATCATCGCGGTGATCTCCTGGATGGCGGGGCTGTTCTACATGCCGCGGCTCTTCATCTACCACACGGATGCGGAGCCAGGTTCCGTGCAGTCGGAGACCTTCAAGGTCATGGAGCGACGTCTGCTGAAGGTCATCATGAACCCGGCGATGATGCTGACCTGGGTCTTCGGCCTGTATCTGGCCTGGTCTCTTTATGGTTTTATGGGCGGCTGGTTGCATGCCAAGATCATCCTCGTCGTGCTCCTGACTGCGGTTCACATGTTTTTCAGCCGAGCGGTTGATGCATTCGGGCGCGACGAGAACCGGCGCTCGGCGCGGTATTGGAGGTTCATGAACGAAGCGCCGACGCTGCTGATGATCCTGATTGTCATCCTTGTCGTCGTTAAGCCCTTTTGAAGTGAGCAGGCGCCGCTTAAATTTACTTCATTTTGAGAAGCCCCCTTGCGGGGTCTTGTCTTAGTCGCTATTTTCCGCGCATCTCATCTTCGTGGCATGTGTTTTGAGTTCAGTCGTCTGCGAGCCCTTTCGCAACACCGAAACGACGCAACATAGCCTTCCCCCCTTCGAAATATAGAGTAATGGTCACTTCATGGCTGAAATGAAGCTTCAGGAACTTAAGAGTAAATCCCCGACCGATCTTCTGGCGTTCGCCGAGTCGCTCGAGGTCGAAAATGCAAGCACCATGCGCAAACAGGAACTGATGTTTGCGATCCTGAAAGTTCTCGCGAGCCAGGACGTTGAGATCATCGGCGAAGGCGTCGTGGAAGTCCTGCAGGATGGTTTCGGCTTCCTGCGTTCGGCAAATGCCAACTATCTGCCAGGTCCGGATGACATCTATATTTCGCCTTCGCAAATCCGCCGCTTCTCGCTGAAAACTGGCGATACGGTCGAGGGACCGATCCGCGGTCCGAAGGAAGGCGAGCGCTATTTTGCTCTGCTCAAGGTGAACACGATCAATTTCGACGACCCGGAAAAAATCCGTCACAAGGTCCACTTCGACAATCTGACACCGCTTTATCCGAATGAACGATTCAAGATGGAACTCGATGTCCCGACATCGAAGGATTTGTCTTCGCGCGTCATCGATCTCGTCGCACCGCTTGGCAAAGGCCAGCGTGGCCTCATCGTCGCGCCGCCCAGAACCGGTAAGACCGTTCTGCTGCAGAACATTGCGCACTCGATCACTGCAAATCATCCGGAATGCTACCTGATCGTTCTGCTGATCGATGAACGTCCTGAGGAAGTGACGGACATGCAGCGCTCGGTGCGCGGCGAAGTGATTTCATCAACGTTCGATGAGCCGGCTGTGCGTCACGTGCAGGTCGCCGAGATGGTGATCGAAAAGGCAAAGCGGCTTGTTGAACACGGCCGCGATGTCGTCATCCTGCTCGATTCGATCACACGCCTGGGACGTGCCTACAACACCGTCGTGCCGTCCTCGGGTAAGGTCCTGACCGGTGGTGTCGATGCAAACGCTCTGCAACGGCCGAAGCGCTTCTTCGGCGCTGCACGTAACATCGAGGAAGGCGGTTCCCTGACGATTATCGCAACGGCGCTCATTGATACAGGCAGCCGTATGGATGAGGTCATCTTCGAAGAATTCAAGGGTACCGGTAACTCTGAAATCGTCCTGGATCGCAAGGTAGCCGACAAGCGCATCTTCCCGGCGATGGATATCCTGAAGTCCGGCACGCGCAAGGAAGACCTGCTTGTCCCGCGTCAGGACCTGCAGAAGATCTTCGTACTTCGACGTATTCTCGCCCCCATGGGAACGACCGACGCAATCGAGTTTCTCATCGACAAGCTGAAGCAGACGAAGAACAACCCGGATTTCTTCGAGTCGATGAACACATAACGGATAGCCTGTCGTATAATAATAGAGCCGGTCATCTTCCGTGGCCGGCTTTTGTTTTTGAACGATCCGCACGGCCAGAGTAGACCGAGGATGTCCAACGATACCATCTATGCACTGTCGAGCGGAGCCGTCCCCTCAGGCGTTGCGGTTATCCGCCTCAGTGGTGTGAAGACGCGTGATGCTGTTGAAATGCTGGCCGGCGACGTTCCACCGCCGCGGCTGGCCTCGCTGCGAACGATTCGCTTGCGTAACGGTTCGACCATCGATAGCGGTTTGGTCCTTTTCTTCCCCTCTCCCGCGTCATTTACAGGCGAAGACAGTGCAGAGTTCCAGCTGCATGGCAGCCGGGCCGTGATCAATGCGCTTTTCGAGGAACTGGAGGCGATCGACGGTGTCCGGATGGCGGCCGAAGGTGAATTCTCGCGGCGCGCTTTTGATAACGGCAAGCTCGACCTTGTCGAAATCGAGGGTCTGGCCGACCTCATAGCCGCAGAAACCGAGATGCAGAGACGTCTGGCGGTCGAGCATAGCCAGGGGAAGCTGTCCAGATTATACGATTCGTGGGCGGAACGATTGACGCGGGCTCGGGCCCTCATTGAAGCCGAACTCGACTTCGCTGATGAAGATGACGTGCCCGGTTCGGTATCGGAACTGGTCTGGACTGATATTGGCCGGTTACAGGCAGAGTTAAAAAGTCATCTCACCCATGCGCAGGCCGGAGAGATAATTCGCGATGGCTTCAAGGTCGTCATAGCAGGCGCGCCGAACGCCGGGAAATCCACGCTGATGAATGCCCTTGCACGGCGAGAGGTCGCTATCGTGACGGACATCGCGGGAACGACGCGCGATGTTCTTCATGTCGACCTCGACATCAATGGCTTTCTCGTAAAGCTCTACGACACGGCAGGTTTGCGCGAGGCCAAAGGACGCGTCGAAAAAGAGGGGATACGCCGCGCTGAGCAGGTCATCGCCGAAGCGAGTCTTGTCCTTTACCTCGAGGATATGACGAAGGCCACACATGGGGTTGCGCCAATCACCAATACGGAAGTCTTGCGGGTTGGGACAAAGGCCGATATATCCGCGGGGGATGGTTCAGGCCCTTACGATTTGACGATATCAGCCGTCACGGATGCGGGATTGGTTACCCTTCGCGCCGCCATCGCCGAGCGGCTTGAGCAGCAGGTAAACAGCCATAACCTGGCGATCCCAAGCCGCAAGCGCCAAAAGGATTCGCTTGCGGAATGCCTTGGGGCGATCGAGGCGGCTTTGGCGGAACCGGCTGGTCTCGATATCAAAGCCGAGAATCTTCGTATCGCAGGCAATGCCTTGGGAAGAATTACAGGACGCGTCGATGTCGAGAATTTGCTCGACGTGATATTCTCAGAATTCTGCATCGGAAAATGATTCACGTGAAACATCTTAAAGCGTGCGGGAAAACGAAATGAGTGTCTATCAATACGACGTCGTCGTGATCGGAGGTGGTCACGCAGGTTGCGAGGCCGCGAGCGCAGCGGCGCGCCTGGGCGCTCGCACAGCCCTGGTTACGCACCGTCGCGACACGATCGGCGTCATGTCATGCAACCCAGCAATCGGTGGTCTTGGGAAAGGCCACCTGGTGCGGGAGGTGGATGCGCTCGATGGCCTCATGGGTCGTGTGACCGACGCAGCCGGTATCCAGTTTCGGATGCTCAACCGCAAGAAAGGCCCGGCTGTCCGTGGCCCACGCACTCAAGCCGATCGCAAGCTGTATCGGATTGCTATGCAGTCGGCGATCGAAGCTATTGATAATATTAAGGTAATCGAAGGGGATGCCTTTGACCTTGATATATCAGACGGCCAGGTTACCGGCGTCGTCATGAATGATAGCCGGATTCTGACCTGTGGCGCCGTCGTTCTTACGACAGGAACCTTCTTGCGTGGACTTATTCATATAGGGGACAAGAAGATTCCAGCGGGCCGTGTCGGTGAAGATCCGTCGGTTGGTTTGTCTGTTACATTATCGCGTCTGGGGCTTCGTCTCGGCCGCCTCAAGACAGGCACGCCAGCGCGCCTTGACGGGAAAACGATCGATTGGACATCCGTCGGCCGACAGGGCGCAGATGACGACGTGACGCCGTTCTCGTTCATGACCGACGCAATCGTGAATCCCCAGATCGAATGTGGTGTAACGCGCACCACAGCTGCCACACACAAGATCATTCAGGACAACCTGCATCGCTCGGCAATGTATTCAGGGCAGATCGAGGGCGTTGGACCCCGCTATTGTCCCTCGATCGAAGACAAGATCGTGAAGTTCGGCGAACGGGATGGGCATCAGATCTTCCTGGAACCGGAGGGCCTTGACGACGATACCGTCTATCCCAACGGCATTTCGACGTCGCTGCCCGCTGAAGTGCAGGAGGCTTTCATCCGCACCATACCAGGCCTTGAAAAGGTGTCGATCGTACAGCCTGGCTATGCGATCGAATATGATCACGTCGATCCGCGCGAGCTGACGCCGGCTCTTGAAGTGAAGCGAATGCCGGGGCTTTACCTCGCGGGCCAGATCAATGGAACGACAGGGTACGAAGAGGCAGCGGCGCAGGGCCTCGTGGCGGGTCTTAACGCTGCGCGGCGCGCGGGCAATCAAGCACCGGTTTATCTGAGCCGCACAAACTCCTACATCGGTGTCATGATCGACGATCTGACATCCAGGGGAGTTTCCGAACCCTACCGCATGTTCACTTCGCGCGCGGAATACCGCCTTTCACTGCGCGCGGACAACGCAGACATGCGGCTCACTCCGATTGCGGACGAGATCGGATGTCTCGGAGAGGCTCGTCGGGCCAAATTCGGCGAATACAAATCAACTCTCGACGCTGCGCGAAAACAGCTGAAGGCATTGCTTCTTACGCCAAACGAGGCCCGGCAATACGGATTGAAGATCAATCTCGATGGGCAGAGGCGTTCGGCCTACGATCTGCTCGCTTACCCCGGCTTCGACATGAAGCTGCTGGCAACTGTATGGCCCGAACTTCACGCGTTGAGCAAGCCGGTCGCGGAGGCGGTTGAGATCGAGGCCTCATATGCCGTCTACATGCGTCGGCAGTCATCTGATATTGTCGATATCCAGCGCGACGAGAATCGCTTTATCCCAGATGATTTCGATTTTTCCACCCTGGCTGGCCTTTCGAATGAGCTCAAGCAGAAGCTTGGCAGGCAGCGACCGTTCAACGTCGCTCAAGCTGCGAAGATAGATGGCATGACCCCCGCGGCTATCTCCCTTCTGCTCGTTCATCTGCGCAAACTTGAGGCGGCAAAGCGGTCGGTGGCCTGAACACACGTTTTGAGAGTCTTCCATGCAGTTGAACGGTCAAAGTGTTTCACGTGAAACACAAGACAGACTGGAGCATTTCGTTGCTCTCTTTAGCAAGTGGTCCAAGGCCATCAACCTCGCGGCTCCGTCGACATTGGCTGATGCATGGCAAAGACACGTAGCCGACAGCGCGCAGGTCTTCCAACTGAACCCCGGCCCGAAAAGGTGGGTGGACATGGGCAGTGGCGGCGGTTTTCCTGGTGTGATCACTGCCATCTTTCTAGCCGAGCTTGGGGATGGGTGGGTTCATCTTATCGAGAGTAACAACAAGAAGGCGTCGTTCCTCAGACTAGCCCTTCGAGAGACAGGTGCACGCGGTTCCGTCCATTCGGTCCGTATCGAGGATGGGCCGGCTATTATCCCCTCATGCGAGGCCATATCCGCACGGGCCCTCGCTGATCTCGACAAACTATGCGATTTTGCCGAGCCCTGGATGCTGCGCAATGAAAATAACCGAGCATTTTTTCATAAAGGCCGGGATTACGCTGCTGAAATTGCCAAGGCACGTGGTCGCTGGCATTTTGATCTGCTAGAACATCGAAGCGTTGTCGAGCGAGATTCGGTCATACTCGAAATCTTCAATCTCCAACGCTTGGTTTAACAATTCGGATGATGCGGCCATGGCCATTGAACGAAACCGGATTATTACTATAGCAAATCAGAAAGGTGGCGTTGGGAAGACGACAACCGCCATCAACCTGGCGACCGCTTTGGCTGCCATCGGGGAACGCGTTCTGATCGTCGACCTGGACCCGCAAGGCAACGCCAGCACAGGTCTCGGAATCGATCGGAAAGATCGCAAACTTTCTTCTTACGATTTGCTGATTGGCGGTGCCGGGGTCACTGAGGCGGCGTTGCCTACCGCTGTCCCAAATCTTTCGATCGTGCCATCGACAATGGATTTGCTTGGCATCGAAATGGAAATCGCGCAGCAGAGCGATCGGGTATTTAAGCTGCGCAAAGCTCTAACGACCCCCCAAGCCTTTGAATTTACATATATTTTGCTGGATTGCCCGCCTTCTTTCAACCTGTTGACGATGAACGCCATGGCTGCGGCACATTCCGTTCTGGTCCCGTTACAATGCGAGTTCTTCGCATTGGAGGGATTAAGTCAACTCCTGGAGACGGTTGATCAGGTTCGCCGAACGGTCAATCCGCGTTTGGATATCCAGGGCATCGTACTGACGATGTTCGATGCACGAAACAATCTTGCCCAGCAAGTGGTGAGCGACGTCCGCACCCATCTTGGGGAGAAGGTCTATCATACGCTCATCCCGCGGAATGTGCGCGTTTCCGAGGCGCCCTCCTATGGCAAGCCCGCGATCCTTTATGATTTGAAATGCGCCGGTAGCCAGGCATATCTACAGCTGGCATCCGAGGTCATCCAGCGTGAACGCCAGCGTCTCGCCGCTTAACCTTCAAGTGAGTATTGCAATGAATGACGATGTATCGAAGAGACGTCTTGGCCGCGGACTTGCAGCGCTGATCGGCGAAATGGATCAACCCGTGCCCGTCGATGGCGAAAAGAGCGCTTTAAGCGCAGACCGTCTTATCCCGATCGAATTTGTCAGCCGGAACCCGCGCAATCCGCGGCGTTTTTTCGACGATAGCGAGCTGCACGATCTTGCCAGCTCTATTCGCCAGCATGGCATCGTCCAGCCAATCGTTGTTCGCACACTTGCAGCAAGCCGATATGAGATAATCGCCGGCGAAAGAAGATGGCGCGCTGCCCAGCTCGCAGGTCTTGTCGAAATTCCGGTGATCATCCGCGATGTGGACGACAAAACGGCGCTCGAGATTGCGATCGTTGAGAATGTTCAGCGATCGGATCTCAATCCCCTCGAAGAGGCGTTGGGTTACGAACAGCTCATCGCCGAATACGGCTATACGCAGAACGATCTGGGGGAGATCATCGGCAAAAGCCGAAGTCATGTCGCAAATTCTCTGCGCCTGCTCAAGCTTCCGGAGCCTGTCCGCGAGTTCCTTGCGGCCGGCAGCCTGTCGGCAGGGCATGCGCGTGCACTGGTTCCTACATCTGATCCGACGGCTCTTGCCCGCACGATCGTGTCGAAGGGAATGTCCGTTCGCGATGCCGAAAAGCTGGCACAGAACGATATCAAGGCGCAATCTGAGCCGCAGCGTACGGCTGCTCCACGTGATCAGAAGGATTCTGACACACTGGCGCTCGAGCGCACGCTTTCCGATACACTTGGCCTTGACGTTACCATCAATCACAAGTCCAGCGGCGGCCAGATCCGTATTGCTTACAAATCGCTGGAGCAGCTTGAAGAAATATGCCGGCTCCTCGAGCGGCGGTAAGCCCTAGCCTCTTCGCCCGCTCTGCAGCGTCGTGGACAGCAGTGTTTGCAGCGCGATGCTGTCCTCCAGGCTCGGGCGCCTCCTCGTCTGCAAGATCGCCGACTGCAGCCTGCTTGTTTCACGGACGATGGCGTCGGCGTTCCAGGTGCGCAGCGCCTGTTCGATAATTGGCTTGCGCCGAAAATGCAGATGGCGGCCATGGGTCTGCATAACCTCAGTCGCCTGAAGCCGCTTCTCGTCCATTTCCGCTCGCATCGTGTCGAGAAGCTGGAACTGTTTGAGGCACGCCTGGATGACGAGGAACACAGCCGTCTTTGATGCCGTTATCTTCTGCATGGCATGCAGGAAATTGCCGGTGTTTCCACTTAAGATGGCATCCACGGCGTCATCGACCGAAATGGCGCTGGCGTCGCCGATAATCTCGGTCACGTGATGTTCCTCGATCGTCTCCATGCCGCGGCAGTAGAGGGCGAGCTTTCTGACTTCATTGCGTGAGGCGATGCGATCACCGCCGATCAGTTCGATCAAAGCCTGTCGTGCGGCAGGCGTGATGCGAAGCCCTTCTGGTGCCAACTCATTGTCAATTAGGCCATTCAAGGCACGCGCATCGTCCGAATAACAAGGGATCGCAACGATGCTGCGCTTGCCTTCGGCAAGCTTGCGAAGGAGGGAGCCCTTCTTCAGGTCCCCGGCCTCGACGATGATGGACGTTGCATCGAGCGGCTTCTGGGAAAGCTGGTCGAGGGCGTCGACCAGATATTTCTCATTGGCCGCCCCCCGTACCCAAAGGAGTTTTTCTCCCCCGAAAAGGCCGATGGTACCCGCCTCGTCCAAAAGGCGTCCAGGATCCTTGTTAAGGTCGCCGATGTCGAGCTTGATTAAAGAAAAAGGATCATCCAGAGAAACGCTGCTTTTCCCGGCTATTTGCCCGGCCCGCTCGGAAACCAGGCCACGGTCTGGTCCGTAGATGACATAGATGCGGTAGGCGGAAACCGAACGTTGAAGAAAGCCCTCAAATTCGTGAGATTTTATTTCCGCCACGCCCTTTTCCTCAGCGACCGAGAGCGCCGGCTATATCCAAGCCGACAAGCTCGGCTGCTTCACGTGCCGCGCGGTTCTCCGCATCGCGGATTGCGCGCTGCTTGGCAAACTCCTGGTTCGGGAAATCGACAAGCGCCGTTGCGTAACGGTTGCCCGACTTTATGACCTGGCCGTCCGACGTCGCCTGAAGCGTGTAATCCACGCTGACGGTCACGCGACCTGCGCGCGACCTGTCGGACGATTCGACAAGAAGCGCGTCTACGACATCAGACCGCACATGCAGCTCTACCTCGTAGGCCGGATTGACAGGCTCGCCGGCGCCGCGCGTAGCAAGGAATATCAGGCGGTTGCGAACTTCCTGCTCGACACGTGTCGTTGCGTCCGTAAAGCCGACGGAAGCGAGCTTGCCGGCAACTCCTGACGTTTCCGAATAAAGTGGACGAACCTGGCAGGCGGAAAGAAAGGCTGCAAACGCAAGGACGGCGGTGATTGCGGCGCCGCGAGCGAGCCTGGGAGCGATATCAAACGACAATGTTCACAATCCTTTGCGGAACCACAATAATTTTCTTCGGCGCCTGACCGTTGATCGCGTTGATGACGGCGTCGAGTTTCAAGACCGCCTGTGTCACGGCATTCTGATCTGCGTCTTTGGAAATTGTCAATTCGGCGCGCTTCTTGCCATTGATCTGGACTGGCAGCACGACGTCGTTCTCCACGACCAGAGCTTCGTCATAGACAGGCCAAGGGGTGCAGGCGAGCATTCCATCATTGCCGAGCGCCGTCCAGCATTCTTCGGCCAGATGCGGCGTCATGGGCGCAACGAGCTGAACCAGAATTTCAGCGGCGTTGCGAACAGCGGCGCGATAGGCGACGTCACCCTCGCCTGCCGCCACTTTCGCCAGCGGGCCCGCCAAAGTATTCACGAGCTCATAGATGCGTGCGACGGCCTTGTTGAACCAAAGCTTGTCGTAGTCATTCTGGACAGCCTTCAGGGTCCTGTGGGCTGCCTGGGAGATCGGAAGCGCATCGCCATCCTTAGCCGGATTCGGGGATGTGGAAGCCAGGGCTTCGGAGGCTTCGGAAATCAAGCGCCAGAGACGCTGCGTGAAGCGGTGTGCCCCTTCGACACCGGATTCCGACCAGATCACATCACGCTCGGGCGGTGAATCCGAGAGAACGAAGAAACGCGCCGTGTCAGCGCCGTAGGAGGCTATGATGTCATCCGGATCAACGACGTTCTTCTTCGATTTCGACATTTTCTCGATCGATCCGATCGAGACCTCCTCGCCTCCCTCGAGCAGGAAGGCGCGGCGCTTGCCCTCGATCTCTTCGATCCGGATGTCGGCAGGCGCCACCCAGTCGCGGCTCATGCCTGAACCGCGGCTGTATGTCTCATGGACAACCATGCCCTGGGTAAAGAGGCCCTTGAATGGCTCCTTGACGTCAACGTGGCCGGTCTCGCGCATGGCACGCGTGAAGAAACGCGAGTAGAGAAGATGCAGAATCGCATGTTCGATGCCGCCGATATACTGATCGACGGGAAGCCAACGGTTTGCCGCGGCCGGATCGGTGGGGGTACCTTCCCAAGGTGCCGTAAAGCGCGTGAAGTACCAACTCGAATCGACGAAGGTGTCCATCGTGTCCGTTTCGCGACGGGCGTCCTTGCCGCAGGTCGGGCAGGCAACATGCCGCCAGGTCGGGTGCCGGTCAAGCGGATTGCCCGGCTGATCGAAGGTGACGTCCGCCGGCAGCTTCACGGGCAGGTCCTTCTTCGGCACCGGCACGACGCCGCAGTCGTCGCAATGGATGACCGGGATCGGGCAGCCCCAATAGCGCTGGCGCGAAATGCCCCAGTCGCGCAGGCGGAAATTCACCTTGCGCTCGCCCTGCGGCACATTGCCGAGCATCGTATCCGACAAGAGGTCGGCAACGATGTTGAAGGCTTCGTTAGTCGGTTTGCCGTCAAGGAAGCGGGAGTTGATCATCACCCCGTCACCGTCATAGGCCGTGTCACCTATCGTGAAGGTAGCGGCATCGCCGTCCTCCGGCATGACCACCGGAACAACGGGTAATCCGTACTTGTGCGCGAAATCGAGGTCTCTCTGGTCCCCGGACGGGCAACCGAAAATAGCCCCCGTGCCATAGTCCATCAGCACGAAATTCGCGACATAGACCGGAAGTTCCCAGGATGAATCAAGCGGATGCTTGACCCGGATACCGGTATCCATGCCCTTCTTCTCGGCCGTCTCAAGGGCCGCCAGCGAGGTTCCGGCCCGGCGGCATTCCTCGCAGAAGGCTTCGATGGCTGGATTTGCCGCTGCAGCATCCTTTGCCAAGGGATGGTCGGCTGCGATCGCAAGGAAAGAGGCACCGAACAGCGTGTCGGGACGCGTGGTATAAACCGTCACCTCGGTTTCGCCAGCGGGCGCCGTCTGCGGCACGATTTCCCAGCGGATCATCAGACCCTCGGAGCGGCCGATCCAGTTCTTCTGCATCAGACGAACTTTCTCCGGCCACTGGTCGAGCGTATCCAGAGCGTCAAGCAGATCCTGGCTGAAATCGGTTATCTTGAAGAACCACTGCGTGAGTTCGCGCTGCTCGACGAGAGCGCCCGAACGCCATCCGCGGCCGTCGATAACCTGTTCATTGGCAAGAACGGTATTGTCGACCGGGTCCCAATTGACCTTCGACTGCTTCCGGTAGACCAGACCTTTCTCCAAAAAATCCAGGAAAAGATGCTGCTGGTGCTGGTAGTATTCCACGTCGCAGGTGGCAAATTCCCGGCTCCAATCGAGCGAAAGCCCCATGGCCTTCAGCTGCGACTTCATCGAATCGATATTCTGGTAGGTCCATGATGCCGGATGCACGCCGCGCTCCATGGCAGCGTTTTCTGCCGGCATCCCGAAGGCATCCCAGCCCATCGGATGCAGGACATTGAAGCCCCGGGCCCGCTTGTAACGGGCCACGACGTCGCCCATCGCGTAGTTGCGCACATGGCCCATGTGAATCCGGCCCGATGGATACGGAAACATTTCAAGCACATAGTATTTTTCGCGCGGATCGGCATTGTCGGTCTCAAAGACCTTCGCCTCGTTCCATTTTTGCTGCCAGCGGGGCTCGGCATCGCGCGGATTGTAACGTTCGGTAGCCATGGTATTCGAATTTCCGGAAAATCAGGGGAGGTTGGTGGTGACCTTCACCATGAAACCGCTGTAGCGTCAAGTTTTGCGGGCACTGCAAGCGTTTGATCCTTCGCAGCAGACTGCTTTTTGGCAGACAGGGTCTTGGCAAGAATGTCGGGCCCGGCTAGTGCATGCCATCCTCCTTATGCGGACATGTCGGGATAAGATAATGGAACTTCAAGAGCGGTTGGACGAGGTTCGCGCGCGCATTTCGGCAGCAGAGCGTCTGTCCGGACGTCCTGCCGGATCGGTTCAACTCGTTGCCGTGTCAAAGACCTTCGATGCGCAGGCCATCCGCCCCGCGATTGCCGCTGGTCAGCGCATTTTCGGCGAGAACCGCGTTCAGGAAAGCCAAGGAAAATGGCCGCAACTCAAGACCGAGACGCCCGGCATCGAGCTGCACCTCATCGGGCCGCTGCAATCGAACAAGGCAGCGGATGCCGTTGCGCTCTTTGATGTGATAGAAACCGTCGATCGCGAAAAGATTGCCCGCGCGATCGCCGCAGAAATGAAACGGCAGGGAAAGACCGTCAGGCTCTACGTCCAGGTCAATAGCGGCTTGGAACCGCAAAAGGCCGGGATTGCGCCTGCCGATACTCCTGCATTTGTCGGTTTCTGCCGGAACGAACTCGGCCTTTCGATCGAAGGCCTGATGTGCATCCCCCCCGCCGAGGAAAATCCCGGTCCGCATTTTGCTCTGCTGGCCAAGATCGCAGGCGAATGCGCAGTGGAAAGACTCTCCATGGGCATGTCGGGGGATTACGAGACGGCCGTGGCCTTCGGTGCGACGAGCGTGCGCGTCGGCTCCGCTATTTTCGGCGCGCGTTAGTCCTTCTGCTTTCGTCGGGCTTCCGGTCCAGCCTCCCGTCGCCTAAACTTGCCGCACGGCTTGCAAGTCCTGGGGAGGAGCAAATGCAGAGCAGCTATCATCAGGTCTATGCGGGCTGGAAGAGCGATCCGGAAGCATTCTGGCGCGAGGCTTCAAGAGCGATCACCTGGTTCAAGCAACCGCAGCAGATCTTCTCGCCATCAGAAGGGGTTTACGGCCGCTGGTTCGCAGACGGTGAGACCAACACCTGTTACAATTGCCTGGATCGTCATGTGTTGGCCGGGCGCGGCACCGAAACAGCCGTCATCTTCGACAGTGCCATGAGTGGAGCCAAGGCACGCTTTAGTTACGAGCAAGCACTTGCCGAAGTGCAGGCAATCGCGGCGACCTTTCAAGCGTTGGGCATCGGCAAAGGTGATCGTGTCATCATTTACATGCCGATGGTGCCCGAAGCCATTTTCTCCATGCTTGCCTGCGCTCGCATCGGCGCCATCCACTCCGTGGTCTTTGGAGGGTTTGCTGCCAATGAACTGGCGGCTCGCATCGATGATTGCGGTGCAAAGCTCGTGGTCACTGCCAGTTGCGGATTGGAGCCCGGCCGTGTCGTGGCTTACAAGCCGCTCGTCGATCAGGCGATCGCTGCGGCGAAATCAAAGCCTGCGCATTGCCTCGTTCTGCAAAGGCCGCAACTGAGGGCCGAACTCATGCCTGGGCGCGACCATGCCTTCCAAGAAGCCGTGGCGCTCCACCATGGCAAGAACATTCCTTGCGTAGCCGTCAAGGCAATCGATCCGCTCTATATCCTTTACACGTCCGGCACCACCGGTCAGCCGAAAGGCGTCGTGCGTGACAATGGTGGGCATATGGTCGCGCTGCACTGGTCGATGGCGAACATTTACGCAATGAAAACCGGCGAAGTTTTCTGGGCAGCCTCCGATATCGGCTGGGTGGTTGGCCATTCCTATATCGTCTATGCGCCGTTGCTTGCGGGTGTAGCGACTGTAATCTTTGAGGGCAAACCCGTCGGCACCCCCGACGCCGGCGCCTTCTGGCGCGTGATTTGCGAATACGACGTGCGTGTTCTCTTTACCGCTCCGACAGCCTTCCGGGCGATCCGCCGCGAGGATGCCGATGGCGAGCTCGTGCGCCGCTATTCGAAACCGCATTTCCGGGCTCTTTTTCTTGCGGGTGAAAGAGCCGATCCCGAAACCCTTAAATGGGCGGAAAAGATGCTTGAGGTTCCCGTCATCGATCATTGGTGGCAGACGGAAACCGGCTGGCCGATCGCTGCAAATCCACTCGGCCTCGGTGTGCTGCCGGTAAAGCACGGTTCGCCGTCCGTACCCGTGCCTGGCTACGAGATCCAGGTTCTCGACGATGCAGGACATCAGGTTCGGCCCGGCACGCTCGGCAACATCGTCGCCAAGCTGCCCTTGCCGCCGGGCTGTCTGCCAACGCTTTGGGGTGCAGACGAGCGTTTTCGCTCGGCTTATCTCGAGGAATTTCCGGGATTTTACAAGACAGCGGACGCTGGTTATGTAGATGACGACGGCTATCTCTTCATCATGTCGCGCACGGACGACATCATCAATTGTGCAGGCCACAGGCTTTCGACAGGAGCAATGGAAGAGGTCTGCGCACAGCATGAGGATGTTGCCGAGTGCGCAGTCGTCGGTATTGCCGATCCGCTCAAGGGCCAGGTGCCGTGCGGCTTCATCGTGCTCAAGAAAAACGTCACAAGGGCGAAGGCAGCGATCGAAGCTGAG
Organism: Rhizobium azibense; assembly: GCF_004342325.1. Classification (NCBI taxonomy): domain Bacteria; kingdom Pseudomonadati; phylum Pseudomonadota; class Alphaproteobacteria; order Hyphomicrobiales; family Rhizobiaceae; genus Rhizobium; species Rhizobium azibense. The sequence continues at coordinate 76,139 of NZ_SMBJ01000007.1, forward strand.
GTCGTCGAGCTGATTCGCGACCAGATCGGTCCGGTGGCTGCATTCAAGACGGCGATTGTCGTCGAACGTCTGCCGAAGACCCGTTCCGGCAAGATCCTACGTGGCACAATCCAGAAGATCGCGGACGGCGAACCATGGAAAATGCCGGCGACCATCGACGATCCCGCTATTCTGCATGAAATCGCGGATGCCCTGCGCAGCAAGGGTTTTGGTTCGCTTCCAATGTAGGGAATTACCTATTCGGTAAGATTCGTTGACGAGATGTAACCAGTGTTGACGAGTTGTTAACCATGTTTTCGCTAGGTTCGGCGCACGGACACCTGTTGCAGGTGAGCATGATGCACCGCCGCTCCCGGTCTCGGCCGGAATGCCCTTTCACCCAAGCGAATTGGACAAAAAGCGATGTCAAGCATTCTAACGAACACTGCCGCAATGGCGGCACTGCAGACCCTCCGCGGTGTAAACCAGAGCCTCAAGGAAACCCAGGACCACGTTTCCTCCGGCCTGCGGGTCGGCAAGGCCGCTGACAATGCTGCTTACTGGTCGATCGCAACGACCATGCGTTCCGACAACAAGGCCCTTTCGGCCGTTTCCGACGCTCTCGGCCTCGGTGCCGCCAAGGTCGACACTGCCTATGCCGCGATGGACAGCGCTATCGATATTGTGTCCGAAATCAAGGCCAAGCTGGTTGCCGCAACCGAAAAGGGCGTCGACAAGGCGAAGGTCCAGGAAGAGATTTCCCAGCTTCAGGCCCAGCTACTGAGCATCGCTCAGTCTGCTTCCTTCTCCGGCGAGAACTGGGTCGCCGGCGAGGGTACGAAGAGCGTCGTTTCGACTTTCGTGCGCGATGGCTCGAACGCTGTATCTGTCAAACAGACGGAATACATCCTGGACGATACCTCGGTCGGCAACGTCCTGTTCGGCATGAGCGGGGGCCTTATCGAAACGTCCACGGGTATCATCGGCACGTCGAACGGTACGATCGGCTCCGTCTACAAGATGGACATCACCAATTTCACCACGGAAGATGTCGGTCTGGCGCTGACGGCTGTCGAATCCGCTCTCAAGGCAATGACCAGCGCCGGTGCACAGCTCGGCTCGATCTCCACACGCATCCAACTCCAGGAAGATTTCGTCTCGACCCTGAGCGACTCGATCGACTCGGGCATCGGCCGTCTTGTCGACGCCGACATGGAAGAAGAATCTTCCAAGCTCACCGCTCTTCAGACGCAGCAGCAGCTTGCAATCCAATCTCTGTCGATTGCGAACTCGGCATCTCAGAACATCCTGTCGCTCTTCCGCAGCTAAACGCGGCAACAGCAGAAAGCAAAAGACCCGCCGGAGCGATCCGGCGGGTCTATCCTTGCCGACAGGTCAGAAGCGATCGTCTTCGTCTTCATCCTTATCCTTGGAGGAAGACTTCAAGGACTTGAGCTTGGCGAAGACGGCATCGGCGTCGATTTCGCGCTCTTCTTCGCGTTCGAAATTCGGGCTCATGCGCTCAGTTTCCTGGGCGGACTGCAGCGTGGCGCCAAGCTCGGCGGCGGTCGGCAGTGGCCGACCCCTCGATGCCTTTTCCACTTCCATATCGAGATCGATCTGGCTGCAGAGGCCGAGCGTGACCGGATCCATCGGCGTCAGATTGGCCGAGTTCCAATGCGTGCGTTCACGAATCTGCTCGATCGTCGATTTCGTCGTGCCGACGAGGCGCGAAATCTGAGCATCCTTCAGCTCCGGGTGGTTGCGAACGAGCCAGAGAATGGCATTCGGACGGTCCTGGCGCTTGGATACAGGCGTGTAACGCGGACCACGGCGCTTGGATTCAGGAACACGAACCTTCGGCTCCGAGAGTTTCAGCTTGTGGTTCGGGTTTGCTTCGGCTCGGGCGATTTCGTCGCGTGAAAGCTGACCGGTCGAGATCGGGTCCAGGCCCTTGATGCCCTGCGCTGCCTCGCCGTCGGCAATTGCTTTCACCTCGAGCGGATGCAGCTTGCAGAACTGGGCGATCTGATCGAAAGACAGCGCCGTATTGTCGACGAGCCAGATGGCGGTCGCCTTCGGCATGAGCAATTGTTGAGCCATGGATATAGTCCTTCTGTCGTCCGCGCCGGTGTCGCGGTCCGTGGATATCACGATAATATCCGGAAATATGGCGCTATATAACTGGAGTGACGCAGAATTGCAATTGATCAGGAATGAAATGACCTTTGTCTAATTGCCGGGTGCTTTTGACCTGCTATGAATGCCATGAATCGAGTTCCGGTGATCGCTTTTCGCAGTTAGCCGGTGCCTGTGTTGAGGAGGAACAACATGTCGGAAAAGATCCATCCGGTTACCAAACTGGTGAAGAGTCATGCCCTGATCGATAAGGCCAAGTATGAGAAATGGTACGAGGAGAGCATCGAGAACCCGGACAAATTCTGGGGCAAGCACGGCAAGCGCATCGACTGGTTCAAGCCCTATACGAAGGTCAAGAACACGTCCTTTACCGGCAAGGTCTCGATCAAGTGGTTCGAAGACGGCCAGACGAACGTTTCCTACAACTGTATCGACCGCCACCTGAAAACGCACGGCAACCAGGTCGCCATCATCTTCGAAGGCGACAATCCCTATATCGACAAGAAGATCACCTACAACGAGCTCTACGAGCATGTCTGCCGCATGGCGAACGTGTTGAAGAAGCATGGCGTCAAGAAGGGCGACCGCGTCACCATCTATATGCCGATGATACCCGAGGCGGCCTATGCCATGCTCGCCTGTGCCCGCATCGGCGCCGTGCATTCCGTCGTCTTCGGCGGGTTCTCGCCGGAGGCGCTTGCCGGACGTATCGTCGACTGTGAATCGACGTTCGTCATCACCTGCGACGAGGGCGTGCGCGGCGGCAAGCCCGTGCCGTTGAAGGACAATACCGATACCGCGATCCACATTGCGGCCCGCCAGCATGTGACGGTCAGCAAGGTTCTCGTCGTGCGCCGGACCGGCGGCAAGACCGGTTGGGCTCCCGGCCGCGACCTTTGGTACCACCAGGAAGCGGCGACGGTCAAAGCCGAGTGCCCGCCCGTGAAGATGAAGGCGGAAGACCCGCTGTTCATTCTCTATACCTCAGGCTCGACCGGCAAGCCGAAGGGCGTCCTGCACACGACGGGCGGTTACCTCGTCTATGCGTCGATGACGCATGAATATGTCTTCGACTATCACCATGGCGATATCTACTGGTGCACGGCCGATGTCGGCTGGGTGACCGGCCATTCCTACATTGTCTACGGTCCGCTTGCCAATTGCGCGACGACGCTGATGTTCGAAGGCGTGCCGAACTTTCCGGACCAGGGCCGTTTCTGGGAAGTCATCGACAAGCACAAGGTCAATATCTTCTATACCGCTCCGACAGCGATCCGCTCGCTGATGGGCGCCGGCGATCATTTTGTTACCCGTTCGTCCCGCTCGTCCTTGCGCCTGCTCGGGACGGTCGGCGAGCCGATCAACCCGGAAGCCTGGGAGTGGTACTACAATGTCGTCGGCGATGGCCGTTGCCCGATCGTCGATACCTGGTGGCAGACAGAGACCGGCGGCATCCTGATCACACCGCTGCCCGGTGCGATCGACCTGAAGCCGGGTTCAGCGACGGTACCGTTCTTCGGGGTGAAGCCGCAGCTGGTCGACAATGAGGGCAAGGTGCTGGAAGGCCCTGCCGACGGCAACCTCTGCATTACCGACAGCTGGCCCGGGCAGATGCGCACGGTCTATGGCGACCATGATCGCTTCATCCAGACATACTTTTCCACGTACAAGGGCAAGTACTTTACCGGCGACGGCTGCCGCCGCGACGAGGACGGCTACTACTGGATCACCGGTCGTGTCGACGATGTGCTGAACGTCTCCGGTCACCGCCTCGGCACGGCCGAGGTGGAGTCCGCGCTCGTCTCGCATAACCTGGTTTCGGAAGCCGCGGTCGTCGGCTACCCGCATTCGATCAAGGGACAGGGTATCTATTGCTACGTGACGCTGATGGCCGGCAACGAGGGATCCGATGAGCTGCGCCAACAGCTGGTGAAGCATGTTCGTACGGAAATCGGCCCGATCGCATCTCCGGACAAGATCCAGTTTGCGCCCGGCCTGCCAAAGACCCGTTCCGGCAAGATCATGCGCCGTATCCTGCGCAAGATTGCCGAAGACGACTTCGGCGCGCTCGGGGATACGTCCACGCTTGCCGATCCGGCGGTAGTCGATGACCTCATCGCCAACAGGCAGAACAAGGTAACCGCCTGAAAACAAAGCGGCTCCCCAAATACCAGGGAGCCGCTTTTCAGTTCGTGCTGGTACAGATCGCGCGCAGCTTGCGCGCGCCGGCGACAACCCCAAGACATGTGTCGTCCCATGTTGAGCAACGGTGCGCGTGAGCGGGCCTTAATTCTGGCAGCGCATGCCGTGCGCCTTCTCCCGGCGCGCTCTTCTGCAAGCTCTAAAGCATCTCTGGCGCATCAATGGAGCCGGCACACATGGACTTTTCGTTGCCTGCCGGGGCCAATGGTGTCGCCTCAACAGCAACATATCTGTCACCGATGTCAGCGGCGACTGGGCTTTCGATTCAAGCGTGCCAACCCGTAGCAGGAGCGGCCGACTGCATCATCGGGAGAATTGCAAGGGCCTCAAGGCGTGAAGCGAGGAATATTCCTCAAAAATCGATCGCTCGGCCGTTGATTTCGTAATCGCCGAAGCGCGCGGGCTCGGCTCCTCCCCGTCCACCGATCTCCGGTGGCAGTTCCAGGGGCTTCTGGTCCCTGCGGCGCTCTTCGGCTTCGGCAAGCGCGCGTTTGGCGGCCGGTGACAGAACCTTGCGCGGCGGCTCTGCTTCTTCTGCCGCAGTGCTGTCTACATTGTCGTTGTCAGCTGGCTGCAATTGCGTCTCCCGCCGGAAATATTGAAAATGGCTGGCGAATAACCAAATCATAATGCGCCGGCAGCTCGATTGAAACCCTTTTGCCGCAGATGGGAAATGGAGACCTCGATGAACCTTGTTCGCACTGCCATGTTGCTTGCCTTCATGACGGCCCTGTTCATGTTCGTCGGATTTCTGATCGGTGGCCGCGGCGGCATGATGATCGCCTTCCTGATTGCTGCGGGCATGAATTTCTTTTCCTACTGGAATTCGGACCGGATGGTTCTTTCAGCCTACCGGGCGCAGGAGGTCGATGAGCGCAACGCGCCGGAATTCTTCCGCATCGTCCGCGATCTTGCGCGAAATGCCGGTCTGCCCATGCCGAAAGTCTATCTCTACGACAATCCGCAGCCGAATGCCTTCGCTACGGGTCGCAATCCGCAGAACGCCGCCGTTGCGGCCTCGACAGGGCTGCTCAGCGCGCTCTCGCCGGAGGAGGTGGCGGGTGTGATGGCCCATGAACTGGCCCATATCCAGAACCGCGACACGTTGACGATGACGATCACGGCGACGCTTGCCGGTGCAATCTCGATGCTCGGTAACTTCGCTTTCTTTTTCGGCGGCAATCGCGAGAACAACAACAACCCCTTCGGTTTCGTCGGCATGCTACTGGCGATGATCGTAGCACCGCTCGCCGCCATGCTTGTGCAGATGGCGATCAGCCGGACGCGCGAATATTCTGCCGACCGGCGCGGTGCCGAAATCTGCGGCGAACCGCTCTGGCTGGCTTCAGCGCTTGGCAAGATTGCCCGTGGCGCGGCGCATATCCCGAATTACGATGCCGAGCGCAATCCTGCGACAGCCCATATGTTCATCATCAATCCTCTCTCGGGGGAACGGATGGACAATCTGTTTTCGACGCACCCGAACACGGAAAACCGTATTGCAGCACTTCACGAAATGGCAGGCAACGGCATGAACGGCTCGACGGCGACCGTTCGCGCTGGTAATCCGTGGCGCAAATCGCGCTCGGTTCCGAACACGGGTATTGGCCGCGGTGGTTCCCAACCGCCAAAAGGGCCCTGGTCTTGAACTCAGACGGCAGAAACAAGCCTTTCGACAAAAAGATAAAGCCTGCAGAAGGCTTCGCCCCAAAGCCGGGCCTAGAGGCGCGTGCGGCCGCGGCGAAGATTCTCGCTGCCGTGGTCGACCGTAAACTGCCGCTAGATGGTGCTTTGGATCACGAACACGGAAATCCTGCATATAAGGCACTCGGGGAGAGTGATCGCGCATTGGTCCGCGCAATCCTCAACACGGCGCTGCGTTACCTGCCCCGTATCGATGTGGCGATTGCTTCCCTATTGGACTCGCCGTTGCCGGAAGGCGCACGCGCACTTCATCATGTGCTTGCGGTTGGAGCGGCCCAGATCCTTTATCTCGACGTCCCCGACCATTCCGCGGTCGATCTTGCCGTCGAGCAGGCAAATCAGGATCCCCGCAATCGCCGCTTTGCAAAACTGGTGAATGCAATCCTGCGACGTCTTAGCCGCGAGAAGGAGCAGGTCCTCGAAGAGACTGCGAAGATTTCGCCGATGCCGGCTTGGTTTGTCGACCGCCTCGAGAAGGCTTACGGGAAAGAAGCCGCCGCGGCGATCGCCGAGTCTCAGCTCGAGCCGGCGGCAATTGATCTCAGCGTGAAGTCGGATGCGGCGGGCTGGGCAGCCAGGCTGAATGGGGAAGTTCTGCCGACCGGCGGCGTGCGTCTCGCAGCCTTTGATGGCACCATCCCTTCCCTCGAAGGATTCGATCAAGGCGAATGGTGGGTGCAGGACGCCGCAGCAAGCATTCCGGCCAAGCTGCTTGGGGACCTGTCCGGCAAACGCGTCATCGATCTTTGCGCTGCACCCGGCGGCAAGACCGCACAACTCGTTCTCGCCGGAGGCAGCGTCATTGCGATTGATCAATCCGAAAATCGATTGAAGCGCCTACGCTCCAATCTCGATCGCCTCGCTCTCAAGGCTGAAACGCTCGCGACGGATCTTGTGAAGTACCAGCCGGAGGAGCCGTTTGACGCCATCCTGCTCGACGCGCCTTGCTCCTCGACGGGCACGACGCGCCGTCATCCGGATGTTCTCTGGACGAAGGGGCCTGATGACATCGCAAAGCTTGCTGGCGTGCAAGAACGATTGCTTCGCCATGCGCTGACGCTCCTGAAGCCTGGCGGTACTCTCGTCTTTTCAAATTGTTCGCTTGATCCCGTGGAAGGCGAGGATGTCGTCCGCCGAGTCTTGGCCGACACACCAAATGTCGAGCGCGTCCCGATCGACGCTGCTCGATGGCCCGGTTTGGAAATGGCAATCAGTCCCCTGGGCGAATTCCGGACGACCCCCGCCATGCTGCGCATGCCCGCGACGGTCGCTTCAGGCCTCGACGGTTTTTATGCTGCAGTGCTGCAGCGTGTTGCCTGATTGCATGGACCTTCCCCAGATTTCGGTTCTGTCACAAATTCACGCGGTCTTGCCGCTGAAACCGGCCCTCATTCACCTATTCTTAATCATGAGGATCAATAGACAATAGGATATGCAGTCCGGCCCGCGGTTTTCGAGTTTGTATGTTCGGGAGGCTTGGCGCCGCATGTCGCGGCGCATCGCATCGCTGCGCCTGTGCCTTTTCCGCCATACAATCCAAGTGCCCGAAAGGCTTATCGTCGCGCCGACGGATCTTCGCGCCATCGATCCTCATATCGCCGAGGAGATCATGAACGGCCGCTTTGCTCTGGCGGGCCGCCTGCTGGAGACGAACGGCAAATCGCCCTTCGGCTTTACCCTTCCCTCACGCGCTTTCGCCAACCGTTTGCATGGCTTCGGCTGGCTTCGTCATATGCGTGCCTACAAGAGCGATCAAGCTTGTGCGGTTGCCCGGGCGATCGTCGATAGCTGGCTGTCGCTGCATGGTAGCCGCATGGAAGGCATTGCCTGGGAAATCGACGTCACGTCACAGCGGGTGATTGCCTGGCTCTCGCATTCGCCGGTCGTGCTGCAGAATGCCGATCGAAGCTTCTACCGCCGATTTATGAAGTCCCTTGCCTTTCAGGTTCGCTACCTGCGGCGCATGGCGGCTTTCGCGCCGCCGGGGGAGGTTCTCTTCCGCTTGCGGATCGCCCTCGCCATGGCTTCGATTGCAATGCCGGCGCGGCAAAGCGTGCTGCGCAAGGCCGCCCAGGCGCTGGATAATGAATTCGATAGCCAGATTCTGCCCGATGGCGGCCATATCTCCCGCAATCCGCGCACAGGCCTGGAATTGCTTCTCGATCTCCTGCCGCTTCGGCAGACCTATGTGAATCTCGGTCACGATCTGCCGCAGAAGCTGATTTCGGGCATCGATCGCATGTATCCGGCGCTACGCTTTTTCCGCCACCACAACGGTGATCTTGCGCTGTTTAACGGCGCGACATCGACGCTTGCCAATGAGCTGATGTCGGTTCTGCGTTATGACGAAACGGCCGGCCCGCCTTTCAAGGCAATGCCGCATTCGCGCTATCAACGTCTTGCGGCGGGAAATACTATCTTGATCGCCGATACCGGCCCTCCCGCAGCCGGCCCCCTGTCACGCACGGCGCATGCGGGCTGCCTTTCCTTTGAAATGTCGTCGGGTCGCCACCGCTTTATCGTCAACTCCGGCTCACCGAAATTCGCTGGCCGACGCTATGTACAGATGGCGCGCACGACCGCAACGCATTCGACCGTGACACTGAACGACACCTCATCCAGCCGGTTCTCGGCCTCGGAATTTCTCGGTCATGTCATGACCGATTCGGTCAAGACCGTTAGCGTTGAGCGCGCCGAAACTGACGACGGACGCGATGGCATCAAGGTCAGTCACGACGGCTATCTTAGGAATTTCGGCATGCTTCATGAGCGCGAACTGACGCTGAATGCTGCAGGCTCCATCGTCACCGGCCGTGATCGGCTGGTGCGGCAGGACGAGCGCGCCAGCGACGAGCCTCTTCGTGCTGCGGCGCGTTTCCATATCCATCCGGCCATAAATGTGAAGCAGAATGATCGCGAGTCCGTGTTGCTGACGGCGCCGGATGGAGAGAGTTGGCTCTTCTCGTCGCCGGGGAACGAGGTTCTGGTCACTGAAGATATCTTTTTTGCCGACGCCTCCGGCATCTGCGGTTCTGACCAGATCGAGATCGACTTCGTCGTTGCCGAGAAGCCGGAAATTCGCTGGTTTTTGTCCCGCAAGAGCTAGTCGCTGTTTGCGCATCGCCATAGCCCGTGCTAACGCGGCGCCATTATCCTGTGCGTCCCTTGCCGGATGTCTCCCGAACCCCGAACGGAGAAGGTTCATGGCCGTCACCTCCAAGAAAATCCCCGCCCCCGACAGGGTCAAAGTCAAAACCGCGCTGCTCTCCGTCTCCGACAAGACGGGCATTGTCGAGCTTGCCCGCGCCCTTTCCGAAAAGGGTATCCGCCTGCTTTCGACAGGCGGGACGCACATGGCCATCGCGGCCGCGGGTTTGGCCGTTACCGACGTTTCGCAAGTCACCGGCTTTCCGGAAATCATGGATGGTCGTGTTAAGACGCTGCATCCGAAGGTCCACGGCGGTCTCCTGGCGATCCGTGATGACAGCGAGCATCAGGAAGCCATGAAGATGCATGGTATCGACGGTATCGATCTTGCCGTCATAAACCTTTATCCGTTCGAAGATGTGCGTGCCGCCGGTGGTGATTATCCCACGACGGTGGAGAACATCGATATCGGCGGTCCGGCAATGATTCGTGCCTCTGCCAAGAATCACGCTTACGTTACGGTCCTCACCGATCCTGCAGATTACCCGGAACTGCTCGAACAGCTTTCATCCGATGCCGGCCAGACGACCTATGCGTTTCGCCAGCGTATGGCGGCCAAGGCGTATGCCCGCACCGCGGCCTATGACGCGATGATCTCCAACTGGTTCGCTGAAGCGCTTCTTGTCGATACGCCGCGCCATCGGGTGATCGGCGGCGTCCTGAAGGAAGAGATGCGCTACGGTGAAAATCCGCATCAGAAGGCGGCTTTTTACATCACCGGTGACAAACGACCCGGCGTTTCGACGGCGACGCTGCTGCAGGGCAAGCAGCTCTCCTACAACAACATCAACGACACCGATGCCGCCTATGAGCTCGTGGCTGAATTCCTGCCAGAAAAGGCACCCGCCTGCGCCATCATCAAGCATGCCAATCCTTGCGGCGTTGCCACGGGGCCAAGCCTTGTCGAAGCCTACAGACGGGCCCTCGCCTGCGATTCCGTTTCTGCGTTCGGCGGCATCATTGCGCTCAACAGCACGCTCGATGCGGAGACCGCCGAAGAGATCATCAAGCTCTTCACAGAAGTTATCATCGCTCCGAATGTAACCGAACAAGCCAAGGCGATCGTTGCGAGGAAGCCTAATCTGCGCCTGCTTTCCGTCGGCGGTCTGCCCGATCCGCGTGCCGCGGGCCTCACTGCGAAAACGGTCTCCGGCGGCCTACTGGTCCAGAGCCGTGACAATGGCATGATCGAGGACCTGGAGCTGAAGGTCGTGACCAAGCGCGCGCCGACGGCACAGGAACTGGAAGACATGAAGTTTGCCTTCAAGGTCGGCAAGCACGTGAAGTCGAATGCCGTCGTTTACGCCAAAGATGGCCAGACTGCCGGCATCGGCGCCGGCCAGATGAGCCGTGTCGATTCCGCCCGTATCGCTGCACTGAAAGCAGAGGAAGCCGCCAGGGCCCTGGGTTTGCCAACTCCGATGACACGCGGCTCTGCGGTTGCTTCGGAAGCCTTCCTGCCTTTCGCCGATGGTCTTTTGTCGATGATTGCCGCAGGTGCGACGGCAGTTATCCAGCCGGGCGGTTCGATGCGCGACCAAGAGGTGATCGACGCTGCCAACGAGCACGACGTCGCAATGGTGTTCACCGGGATGCGCCATTTCCGTCATTGACCGGACAGAATCCCGGCGCTCAACCGGGGTTCATGTCAGGCTTGCTTCCTGTCGGCTGGATAAGGCGTCGCGATCAGCAGGATCAATCCGCCTGCGAGGAAAAGCACCAGCGTCGCCATGCCGATACGCGCCGATCCGGTGGCATAGGTTATCAGTGAGAAGAAGAGCGTTGCCATGAAGCTCGTGGCCCGGCCCGACAGCGCATAGATGCCGAAATAGCGCCCTGCCTCCTGCAGGCTGACGCTGCGCGCCAAATAAGAGCGCGACGAAGCCTGGACGGGACCGAAGGCGAGGCCGATCAGCAGCCCGTAAAGAATATAGGCTTTTTCCGCCGCCGTGCCAAAAAGCCCTCCGGCGTCGGCCATCGACATCGGCAGCAGGCCAAAAAGCGTATATCCCGGCCCCGTCGAAACGATTCCGCCGGTTGCGAGCAAAAGCAGCGTCAGGCTGATCAGGATCGTTGCCTTTGATCCGATCCGGTGATCAACGCGTCCGGCGATGACGCAGCCGAAAATTGCCACCACGTTGAGAATGATCCCATAGAGTCCGATTTCGATCGTCGCCCATCCAAACATGCCGGCGGCGAAGGCGCCCCCAAGGATCAGCAATCCGTTGACGCCGTCTTGATAGATCATACGCGCAATCAGGAATTTCAGGATGCCCCTTCGGTTCTTCAACTCGCCAATCGTACTCCTGACCTGCCTGAGGCCGGAACGGACCGCAGCAGCGAGCGGCAAGCCCTTCGCCGCATCGGGTGTGAAGAGAAACATCGGAATGATGAAGACGAGGTACCAGACCGCGGAAATCGGCCCTGTAACGCGCGCGTCCTCACCGGTTCGAGGATCAAGCCCGAACAACGGGTCGAGCCCCAAAAGCGTCTTTCCCGTTTCCAGGTTTGCCGCAAGCAGCGCCACAACAGCGATGAGCACGATCATGCCGCCCAGATAGCCAAGCCCCCAGGCCGTATTGGACAGCTTGCCGACCTCATCCTTGCCCACAAGGCGCGGCATCATGGAATCGTTGAAGACGATCGAGAATTCCGCGGCGATCGAGGCCAGGATCATCAAGACCACCGGATAGACAACTGGCGAACCGGGCGCGGCAAACCAAAGACCGAAGAGGCTGACAACCTTGATGATGGCGAAAAAGGCAATCCAGGGTTTGCGGGCGCCGGACTGATCGGCGATGGAGCCGAGGATCGGAGAGAGCAGGGCTATGATCACCGAAGAGATCGTCGCCATATTGCTCCACATTGCTTGTGCGGAAACCGGATCGTCGGTCAGGCGTGAGACGAAGTAGGGTCCGAAGATGAACGTGGTCACGACCGTGAAAAACGGCTGCGCCGCCCAATCGAAAAGCATCCAGCTCCAGATGCCCTTTTCCGAAGCCTTCTGCGGCGCCGGCGTTCCCGTTCCGGTCCAGTCTATTCTGCTCACGCCTACACTCCCGCTTTCGCGGCGGACTGTGTCACCTCGCCCGGTCGCGCGCAAGATCGGTTAAAAGACCTGCGGCCACCGTGATTCGCGCAAGGGTCGGATCGCCGCTCTCGCTGAGGTTCGACAGCTCTTCGGCAATGCGGTTGATCCTGATGCGATCGACACCGTGCCACGCCTGAACCGGCAGCTTTTCCTTGCCATGCTCGGTCAGCGCCGAGATCACGATATCGCGGCGGGCGCTGGCAATTTGGTCGATGCTGCGCGCCAAAGCCAGGCTCTCGTAGTGATCCGAAGTGAGAATGCGGGCGCCGGCTGCAAGCAGCCGTCCAACCCGGAAGGTCTGCGATACCGCAAAATAGCTTTCCGCGGCACGTCCAAGCGCCTCGCCAGTGCGTTCGGCGATCTGCATGATCTCCGGCACCAGTACAAAACCCGGCAGCCCGGCGATGACGACGGCCAAACTTTCTGGAAGCCCCGCTTCGCGATACTCCGCGGCACGCGCTTCAAACTCTGCGGGAGCCTGCGCGGAGAAGGAGGGCTTCAGCTTCTTCAACGCGGTCTGAAGCCGACTAATGGTTTCTAGTATGCCGCCTTTGGCCATGCCGGTCTTCAGGAGCAAGCGAGTCAAGACGGTGAAGCTGTGGCCGATCTCTTCATATACGCGATTCTGGATCTGGCCGGAAATTTTGCCGTCGAGCGCGTCCGTCTCGGTCCAAAGCCTGGTCAGGTCGAAGCCATCGCGGGCGATGATCGCGGCACGGACGACTTCCGGGGCTGACGCAGCTGTCGCATCCATCATGCTCACCACAAAGCCAGGGCCGCCACGATTGATGGCCTCGTTGGCAAGTACCGTCGCGATGATTTCGCGTCGCAGCCGGTGGCTTGCGATATCGGAGGCATTGTTTTTTTGCATCTTCGCCGGGAAGTAGTTTGAAAGCGTCGACGCGAAATAAGGATCATCCGGGAGGTCGCTTGCCATAACGGAATCGAAAAGCACGATCTTGGCGTAAGAGAGCAACACGCCGATTTCCGGCCGCGTCAGCGGCTTGCCGGCAGCATAACGCTCGGCAAGCGTCGCCTCATCGGGAAGCGTTTCCACCTTCCGGTTGAGCTGCTTGGCTCCTTCCAGCACGCTCATGAAGCGCGCGAGCTCAAGGCCGTTAGCGGTTCCCCTGCGCTCAGTCAGCGAAATCGCCAGCGATTGCAGATAGTTGTTTCGCAGAACGAGTGCTGCGACTTCGTCCGTCATCGAGGACAGCAGCTGATTGCGTTTTGCCCGTGTGAGCCGCCCGTCGTGCATCGCATTGGCGAGCGCGATCTTGATATTCACCTCGACGTCCGAGGTGTTGACGCCGGCCGAATTGTCAATCGCATCGGAATTGCTCCGTCCGCCTTTCAGGCCATAAGTGATGCGGCCCTTTTGCGTGACGCCGAGGTTGGCGCCCTCGCCGATCACCTTCGCCCGCACCTCGTCAGCCGTGATTCGGATCGGATCGTTGGAACGATCACCCACTTCCGTATCGGTTTCCGACTGCGCTTTCACATAGGTGCCGATGCCGCCGAACCAGAGAAGGTCTACCGGGCTCTTCAGGATTGCCGTGATGATCTCGAAGGGCGTTGCCACCGCTTTGTCGATGCCGATCGCGCCAACCGCTTCCGGGGTCAGCGTCACGGATTTCGAAGAGCGTGAAATGATCATCGCGCCTTTGGAAAGTACCGACTTGTCGAAGTCCTGCCAACTTGAACGCGGCAGGTTGAAAAGTCGCTGCCGCTCGGCGAGCGTCTTTTCCATATCCGGATCGGGATCGATGAAGATGTCACGGTGGTCGAAGGCCGAAAGCAGCTTGATCTTCGGAGAAAGCAGCATGCCGTTGCCGAAAACGTCGCCGGACATGTCGCCGACACCGGCCACCGTAAACGGTGTCGTCTGGATGTCGATATCCATCTCGCGGAAATGACGCTTTACGGTTTCCCACGCGCCACGCGCGGTGATGCCCATTTTCTTGTGGTCATAGCCGGCCGATCCACCTGAGGCAAAGGCGTCGTCGAGCCAGAAACCAGCCTCCTGCGCCAGTGCGTTGGCCGTGTCGGAGAAGGTTGCCGTTCCCTTATCGGCGGCGACGACGAAATAGGGATCGTCGCCATCGAGCCGTACCGTATCTGCCGGAGGCACGATATCGGTGCCTGAAATGTTGTCGGTGATCGAAAGCAGTGTGCGGATATAAGTCTTGTAGGCTTCGCGGCCGGCATTGAAGATTTCATCCCGGCTGCCAGCAGGCAGTTTCTTCGGATAAAAGCCGCCCTTGGCGCCGACTGGAACGATGACGGCGTTCTTCACCTGCTGGGCCTTTACGAGGCCCAGCACTTCCGTGCGGTAGTCCTCGGCGCGATCCGACCAGCGCAGGCCGCCGCGGGCAACCTTGCCGAAACGCAGGTGCACGCCTTCGACCTCGACTCCATAGACAAAGATCTCTCGAAAAGGCTTCGGGTCTGGCAGACCATCGACGAGGTTCGGATCGAGCTTGAAGGCAAGCATCGCCTTCGGCGAACCATCGGCATTGCGCTGGAAGTAGTTGGTCCGCAGCGTTGCGTCGACGATATTGATGTATCGGCGCAGGATGCGGTCATCGTCGAGGCTCGGCACATTGGCGAGCGCCGCCTCGATCGACCGATGCAGCTCGGCGAGCTTTCTCATGCGCGCCTTCTCGCTAAGCTGCGGATCGAGCGCGTCGTAAAACAGGCGGAAGATCGAAGCGGCAATCTCCGGGTATTTGTCGAGGGTCGTTGCGATGTAATCCTGCGAATAGGCGATACCGGCCTGACGAAGATAACGCGCATAGGCCCGCAGGACATTCGTCTCGCGTGCAGAAAGCCCGGCCGAAAGGATCAGCCGGTTGAAACTGTCATTGTCGATCGTGCCGTCGAAAGCAGAAATAAAGGCCTCTTCCAGCGCCGCACCATGACGGCTTAGGTCAATTTCGGCGCCCCTGCGGTCTTCAAGCTCCATATCGTGCAGTACGACGATGTTGACCGAGCCGTCTGCGGTTGGAACTTCGATGTCAAAGGTTCGCTCGCTCAGCACGTTGAAACCGAGATTTTCGAGAAGCGGCACGCGGCGTGAAAGCGGGAGCTGCTCGCCTGCATGGAAAATCTTGAGTGAGAAGATCCGGCCGCGTTCTGCATCATTGCGGTAATAGAATGCGATCCGTATCGGCTCGCCAGAGGCGCAATCGATGATGTCCGGCAGATCGGCAACCGTTTCTTCAGCGGTGAAGGAATCCTGGAAGGCGTTGCTGACGCCGATCTTCGGCGCCTTGGGCCCAGCCAGCGCTTCGAAGCGATCGTCCCAGCGGGCGGTGATGGCGCGGATTGCTTCTTCGAGTTTCGATTGCGGTATGCGCGGCGTTTTGCCTCCGGAGCGGCCGATGATGAAGTGTACGCGCGCAACCCGCCCTTCCGGGAAGGCCGGGTAATAGGCAGAGACCCGGCCGTCATAGACGGTCTTCAGGTAGGTGCCGATCTTTTCTCGGACGATGGAATCATATTCCTCGCGGGGCACATAGACGATGACCGACACAAAACGATCGAAATGATCGATGCGCGGCAGAACGCGGACGCGCGGCCGTTCGACCAGATCGTTGATCTGTTCCGCAAAATTCGCAAGCAGCGTCGTGTCGATCTGGAAAAGATCGTCGCGTGGATAAGATTCCAGCGTGTTGGCCAACATTCTGCCGGAATGGCTCATGGGATCGAAGCCGAAATGATCTGTCACTTTGGCGACTTTGGAACGGATGAGCGGAATTTCCGACGCCGAGGACGTATAGGCCGTCGATGTAAAGAGGCCGACGATGCGCAGCTCACCGGTGACATTGCCATCCTTGTCGAACCGCTTGACACCGACATAGTCCATATAGGCGCGGCGGTGGACGACGGATTTAACATTCGCCTTGGTGACGAT
Organism: Rhizobium azibense; assembly: GCF_004342325.1. Classification (NCBI taxonomy): domain Bacteria; kingdom Pseudomonadati; phylum Pseudomonadota; class Alphaproteobacteria; order Hyphomicrobiales; family Rhizobiaceae; genus Rhizobium; species Rhizobium azibense. The sequence continues at coordinate 92,377 of NZ_SMBJ01000007.1, forward strand.
CAGGAAATCCGGACCATCGAGAAAGGCGAGGATTTCCGGTGTTGTCGTTACGGCATCCTTGCCGGTGCGCAGCACCAACACATCGGGATCAGAAAGAATGCCGAGGCCAGCGCCCTTGTCACGCTCGACCTTGGCTTCGCTGCCCCTGCCGGAATAGACATATTCACGCATCCCAAGGAAGGTGAAGTTTTCATCGCGTAGCCAGGTCAGGAAAGCAAGTGCTTCGTCTCGATCGGCCTTCTTGCGGCTGGCGCTGTAGCTGCGCAATTCGGCAATTACGGTGTCGAGCTTGGAAAGCATCGGCTTCCAGTCGGAAACAGCCTGGCGGACCTGCTCCAAGACGATCATGACGCGCTTGCGAAGATCGTCGGATTGGGCCGCAGTCAAAGGCGAAATGTGAATCTGGATATGACTGACACGTCTTGCCGGATCGCTCGGCTCCTCGGCTGAATAAAGGACCGGCGTTTTTCCTGGCTCCATCACCAGGATCGGATGCACCGCCATATAGAGATCGCGATACGTGCTTGTGACCTCGCTCATAACCGACTCGTAAAGGAACGGCTTGTTGTGATCGGTCACCGTCAGGATCGAGACTGAAACGCCATCGGGTTCGACATCAGCCAGCGTTTCGATCGTAACGCGCGGGACCTTGCCGTCCCAGCCCGAAAGCTCTTTGGCAGAATGAACGGCACAAAGCGCCAGCATCTGCGCTGTATAGCGATCGAGGTCGTCTCCGCTTGCCCGGCCGAAGAGGATCTCCGGATCGAGATGCTGTTCCTTGGCCGCAGCAGCGATCTTCCTCGCGCTTTCGATCAGCTTTTCGCGTCGCGGATTATTTTTGGCAGCCATTGAAGACATTCCCCCGATGTGTGTGATTTGCCGCAAGTTAGCAGAAGAATTATCGAAAAAACCCCTAAAAGAGGCTCCGCCCTGGCAGTTTTTGTGCGTTTTTGATCCGGATTTCGTAAGATTTCGGAGAATTTCCCGATTTTTGGAAGCGTAAGGCCAGTGTTTTGTCGGCTCGCCCAGATTTCCACGCATGGATGAAGAATGGTTGACAGCGGCGCGGCAAAAGGACGATCAAAAGCGCATCGAATGCGGGGTTCAAAATTACTATGCCGGACAATAGTGCTGCAGGAGCGGTGATCGTCATCTCCAGCCATGTCGTTCGCGGTTCGGTGGGCAATCGCGCCGCCGTCTTCGCGCTTGAGACGCTGGGCCATCAGGTCTGGGCACTGCCGACCATCATTCTGCCCTGGCATCCCGGTCATGGCCGTTCGACCCGGCTCACCTTTGCGGAGGCCGATTTCGATGCCGCTATCGATGATCTCATCCGTGCGCCGTGGGTTGGAGAAGTGAAGGCGGTTTTGTCTGGTTATTTCGGAAACGCTGCCCAGGCTGGTTCCGTTGCCCGTCTGGTCAGCGCATTGCGTGAAAGAAACCCCGAGCTGCTCTATGTCTGCGATCCGGTGATGGGGGATCTGGGCGGCCTCTATGTTCCCGAAGCAACAGCGGAGGCGATCCGCGACCATCTGATCCCACTGGCCTCGTTGGCCACACCCAACCGCTATGAGCTGGCCTGGATGGTGGGCGCACCGTTGGAGGACAATACGGCCGTCATGGAGGCTGCCTTGTCCCTCGGCCCTTCCCGCATGCTTGTCACCTCCGCTGTTCCGATGATGGCTGGCGGCACCGGAAATCTCTATCTCTCGGGCCGCCATGCCCTGCTTGCCGAGCATCGCGTCGTCGACAAGCCACCGAATGGATTGGGCGACCTGCTGGCAGCCGTCTTCCTCTCGCGGCTGCTTTCCGGGATGGACGACGAAAAAGCATTGCAGCTTGCAACAGCCAGCGTCTATGAAGTGCTGGTACGTGCTGTCAAACGCGGCAGTGACGAGCTCACGCTCGCAAGTGATGCATCAAGCCTCTCGACGCCAATGGCCATGGTGCAGATGCGCCGCCTCATGCATCCCGCTCAACGGAAGAAGAGCTAAGCGACGGCAGTTTTCGCATTTCGCACGTGCAGCAGTTGATCTTGCGGCGACTGCGCGCTAATCGACAGTCATGCAGTGTTTTCCAACTACCCTTCTGGACGGCTATCGCAACTTCATGAACGGTCGTTATGCCGACGCCCGCGACCGCTATAAGATGCTGGCTGAAAACGGCCAGAATCCGAATACGCTGGTTATTGCCTGTTCGGACTCGCGCGCAGCACCGGAACTTATCTTCGACGCTGGCCCCGGTGAGCTTTTCGTCATCCGCAACGTCGCCAACATGGTCCCGCCTTACGAGCCGGATGGCCATTTCCACTCGACGTCGGCCGCTTTGGAATTCGCCGTGCAGGTCTTGAAGGTTTCCGACATCGTCGTCATGGGCCATGGCCGCTGCGGTGGTATACGCGCAGCACTCGATCCCAATTCCGAACCGCTGTCGCCTGGTGATTTCATCGGCCGCTGGATGTCACTCGTCCGGCCGGCTGCCGAGCAGATTCAAAGCAACGACGTGATGACTGCCGCCGAGCGCCAGACGGCGCTCGAGCGCGTCTCGATCCGCAACTCGCTCAACAACCTGAGAACTTTTCCGGATATCAAGGCGCTTGAAGAGGCAGGTGAGATCGCCCTGCACGGAGCCTGGTTCGATATCTCGACCGGCGAATTATGGGTGATGGACGCCGAAACGCGCGATTTTATCCGCCCGGAAGTATGAACTTCGCGGGCGGGAAAGCTCACTGGCCGTCGATCTGCCGGCCGATGTAAGCGATTGCCTGTTGATAGACGGTTGCTGCGTTCCAGCCAGCGATTGCTGCAAAATTCGCTTCGCCTGGCTGATAACCCGCGCCTGCCTGCCAGCCGTGGCCTCTGAGGAAGTTTGCCGTCGAAGCCAGGGCATCAGCGCGCGAGCCGACCAAGTCGACGCGTCCGTCGCCGTCGCCGTCGGCTCCGAAACGGACCACGTTGCGCGGCAGGAACTGCGTCTGTCCAATTTCGCCGTGCGCCGCGCCGCGAGCCTGCGGGCTGAGATAGCCTTCGGAAACAAGTTGCAGAGCGGCATAAAGCTGATCGGTGAAATAATCCGAGCGGCGGCAGTCATAGGCGAGGGTCGAAACGGCAGACAGGGTATGCTGATTGCCCATATAACTGCCGAAGCCGGTCTCCATTCCCCAGATCGCGATCAGCGGTCCGGCCGGCACGCCGTAGCGGCTTTCGATCGAGGCGAAGAGTCCTTGATTGGCGCGCTTCATGCTTCTGCCGCGGGAGATGATCGTGGCGCCACCCCGTTTCTTCATGAATGCGTCGAAGGAGAGCTTGAAGCTCTTCTGCCCACGGTCGGCTGCGATTGTCGATTTATTATAGTTCACATTGGCGAAGGCCCGGTCCAGCACCGATGGGCTGACGCCGCTGGCGGCTGCTTGCTGCTTGAAGTCGGCAACCCAAGCTTGGAAACCCGCGCTGTTGTTGCCGCACTGGGCAGCCTTTGCCGCTGCCGGAACGGCGTGGAGTACGCTCGCCGCTGCGATGACCGCCACAAAGAATTTTGTCATGCTCATCAGAAACCCCGATCTCCATCTGCACAAGCTTGGCGCCGCGCAAGAATGCCAGCAGCAGATAATTTTGTCACGATCACCTTTCGGTGCCTTGCAACCTGATGGCCATCGGCCAGTTTTCGTAGGAAGCCCCGCATCATCAGGCGATATGCGGGGCTGATAGTAAATTATGGTTAATTTTTGGTGTTAGGCGGCCTTCTTGCGGGGCTTGATGAGACCGCGGTTGACGAGGAGCTCGGCAATCTGGATTGCATTCAAAGCCGCGCCCTTTCGCAGGTTGTCTGAAACCACCCAGATGTTGAGGCCATTCTCGACTGTCGCATCTTCGCGGATGCGCGAAATATAAGTCGCGTCTTCGCCGGCAGATTCGTAAGGCGTGATATAGCCGCCGTTTTCGTGCTTATCGATGACGAGGCAGCCCGGAGCGTCCCGCAGGATCTCGCGCGCCTGATCGGCGGTGATCTCGTTTTCGAACTCGATATTGACCGATTCTGAATGGCCGATGAAAACCGGAACCCGTACGGCCGTGCACGTGACCTTGATTTTCGGGTCGAGCATCTTCTTGGTCTCGGCTAGAACCTTCCATTCTTCCTTGGTGTAGCCATCCTCCATGAAGACGTCGATATGGGGAATGACATTGAAGGCGATGCGCTTCGTGAACTTCTTGTTTTCGATCGGATCGGCAACGAAGACGGCGCGTGTCTGGTTGAAGAGCTCGTCCATGCCGTCCTTGCCTGCGCCGGAAACCGACTGGTAGGTCGAGACGACAACACGCTTGATCTTGGCAAAGTCATGCAGTGGCTTCAAAGCCACGACGAGCTGTGCGGTCGAGCAATTCGGGTTGGCGATGATGTTGCGCTTGGTGAACTGCGTCACGGCATCCGGATTCACTTCCGGAACGATCAGCGGCACGTCGGCGTCGTAGCGCCAGGCCGAGGAGTTGTCGATCACGACGCATCCCTGCTGGCCGATCTTCGGCGAGAACTTCTTGGACACCTCGCCACCCGCAGACATCAGGCAGATGTCAGTGTCGGAGAAATCGTAGTTCTCGAGGTTGGAAACCTTCAGTGTCCGATCACCGTAGGAAACCTCCGTACCCTGCGAACGCGCGGAGGCGAGCGCCACGACTTCGTCGGCGGGGAAGCCGCGCTCCGAGAGGATGTTGAGCATTTCCCGGCCCACATTTCCGGTCGCTCCCGCAACTGCAACTTTGAAACCCATTTCAAGCTCTCTTTCTCTTCTCTCCTCTTGTCCGGTGAGGGGGAAGGCGCGAGACGATCGCGGCTTCCTGTCCCCAGCCGGGCCGGGGAGAGAGCGGCAGGCCAGAGACGTCAGACGGTTTTCGTCGTCGTTTTGGCCTTGGTTTTGGAAGAAACCGGAACAGCAATATCCATCCCGGCACCTGGTGCCAGATCATCGCGTGCAGCAATGGCGTGTTCGTCTCGAACCATGGATATTCCCTTCCGCCGTTGCTCTTAAAAGGTTTTCCACAGGAGTCAAGGTTTTTGCAACCTGCTGTCTCGAGCACCCGGGCAGAGATTGCGGTCCTTCGGAAGGAGCCTTGCCTGCGACAATCTGTGCAAAGGCATTAGACTAAAGTCATAATCCCAAAGCCGCTCTCTTTCTCCGAATCCTTTTCTGTCACACTCTTGTCAGGCGAGTTGCGTCCAAGGATGCTTTGAGGAGAGCTTGGGACGCGCCTCGTTGCTTATCACTCTGTGGAGGACAGACAATGGCAAATGTCGCAAGCGTCGGAGACGCGAGAGTCGGCCCGATGACAGGCGAGGAGAAGAAGGTCATCTTCGCCTCCTCGCTCGGGACCGTTTTCGAATGGTATGACTTCTATCTTTACGGTTCACTCGCCACCTATATCGGCGCTACCTTTTTCAGCCAGTATCCGGAAACGACGCGAAACATCTTCGCCCTGCTCGCCTTTGCAGCCGGCTTCCTGGTGCGTCCGTTCGGCGCATTGGTTTTCGGCCGCCTCGGCGATCTGGTCGGCCGCAAATATACCTTCCTGATCACAATCCTGATCATGGGTCTGTCGACCTTCCTCGTCGGTATCCTTCCAGGAGCGGCGTCCATCGGCATCGCAGCCCCGATCATCCTGGTCGGTCTGCGCCTCCTGCAGGGCTTGGCCCTCGGCGGTGAATACGGTGGCGCAGCGACCTATGTGGCCGAACATGCGCCGCATGGCCGGCGCGGTTTCTTCACGTCATGGATCCAGACGACGGCAACACTCGGCCTGTTCCTGTCGCTGCTGATCATTCTCTTCGTCCAGTCCATGCTGGGTGCCGCCGATTTCGCCGCCTGGGGCTGGCGTATCCCGTTCCTCGTCTCGGTCGTCCTGCTCGGTGTTTCCGTCTGGATCCGTCTGAAGATGAACGAATCACCGGCCTTCCAGAAGATGAAGGCCGAGGGCAAGGGTTCGAAGGCGCCGCTGACGGAAGCCTTCGGCCAGTGGCGTAACGCCAAGGTGGCGCTGCTTGCGCTTCTTGGCGCTGTCATGGGGCAGGCCGTCGTCTGGTATTGCGGTCAGTTCTACGCGCTGTTCTTCCTGCAAAACATCCTGAAAGTCGACGCGCAGTCGACCAACCTGATGGTCGCGGCGTCGTTGTTGCTCGGGACCGGCTTCTTCGTTTTCTTCGGGTGGCTTTCCGACAAGATCGGTCGCAAGCCGATCATCATGGCCGGCCTCCTGCTCGCCATGGTGACTTACTTCCCGCTGTTCAAGGCTCTGACCAATTTTGCCAATCCGGCGCTTGCAGAGGCGCAGGCCACGATCCGCGCAACGGTTACTGCGGCACCGGGCGATTGCAAGTTCCAGTTCAACCCGACCGGCACCGCGAAGTTTACCACCTCGTGCGATATCGCCACGTCGTTCCTGACGAAGAACTCGGTGCCATATGATGTCGTAAGCGGCCCCGCCGGTTCGGCCGCCACGGTCAAGATCGGCGACGACACGATTACAAGCTATGATGCCGCCGCTGCTGGCGACAAGGCGAAAGCGATGAACGGCGCTTTCGAAAAGGGCATCAACATCGCGCTTCGCGATGCTGGCTACCCCCTGGTTCGCGGCGCGGCCAAGGTTCCGGAATCCAAGCTCGATGCCTTCATCGCCGCCAACCCGGAACTGGCTCTCAATGCTGATGCGGTTCGTGCAGGTCAGAAGGAGACCGTACCGGCCGAAAAGCTCGTGACCGACAAGCTGCTGACGGCCGACGAGGCCAAGGGCGTCAACGACATGACTGTCTACACGATCGCCAACGGTGGTACCTTCACCATGGTTGCCGACCCGGCAAGACTGAACTGGGTGGGCGTCATCGCCGTCCTGACCGTCCTCGTCATTTACGTGACGATGGTCTACGGGCCGATCGCTGCCCTTCTGGTGGAGCTCTTCCCGACCCGGATCCGCTATACCGGCATGTCGCTTCCCTATCACATCGGCAACGGCTGGTTCGGTGGTCTGCTTCCGGCAACCGCCTTCGCGATGAGCGCCTTCAAGGGCGACATCTACTACGGTCTCTGGTACCCGATCATCTTTGCGGGCATCACCCTGGTCATCGGTATGATTTTCCTGCCGGAAACCAAGGACCGCGATATCCGCACGATGGATTGAGGCGATCCATCGCAATTGCGAAAACAGCACCCGGCGCCTTCAGGGCGCCGGGTTTCTTGTATCTGGACAACCCATTCGATGTCGCCATCCGTCAAGGCCGCGGTTGAAGAGCGGCCCGTAGTGCGAATGGACGAGTGGCGGTCCTCAGAGCCTGCAAAAAACACATCCGTTCGAAAAGCATTCTGGGGAAGGCGCAAGGATAGCAGAACGTCGAACCGAGGCTCAAATGAGTCTGCTGAGACGTGGCACGGGCCAGCCTTCGCGACCGACGGCAAAGATCAGGCCGAAGCGGGCAAAGAGGATCGAGACGGCAAATGCGAGCCAGGCGCCGAGCGCCAGTCCTGCTACGACGTCGCTCGGATAGTGGACGCCGATGATGATGCGGGTTGCACCGAGCCAGAGACCGATACCGATGAAAATGAGCCTGACGTGGGGAAAGAGGAGGATCAGTGCCACAAAGAGCGCGCCGATGTTGGCCGAATGACCCGACGGGAAGCTCTGATGCAGGAAATCCGTGTTCAAGGGCGAGAAACTGAAAATGCCCTCCTGCTCGTAGATGAGCGGACGCGCCCGCCCGATCAGGAACTTCAAAGTGTTGGCACAGACACTGGCGAGGATGACGGATAGCCCGACATAGGCTGTCATCTGGACGAAACAGGCCATGCGGAACCGGCGGCGGACTTTCCAAAGCCGCCGGCGAACGGCGTAACCGGTGGCGAGAATGGTGCAAAGCCCCGCAAGGATCCATGCAAGCCGGCCGATATCCGTCACCTCGCCGGCGATCGATACCAGGGGAGGCGAGAGGCTCTTGGCTGCCTGTCCGAGCGGCCTGTCAAAGACAAAAAAGGCGATGACGACGACATTGACCGCCGAAAGCGTAAACGCCTTCCAGGGAACTCTGCGATGGATCGTGCGTCGGGCGTCGTAGCGCTTGCCAAGATAAGATCGGCAGCCTCGTTTTTGATCGGCGGTATTGCTCATTCCATCCCTTCGTCGTTTTGCCCTTCGTCGTTTTGAGGACATAGGAAACGGAACTGATACCTTCAATAAAAAGCCCTCCGTACCGATAGATACGAAGGGCGCAAAAGCGTTTCACGTGAAATATCAGGCAGAAAGCGTCTTGAACTCGGCAAGGATCGCCTGGCCCATTTCAACAGTTCCGACCTTCCTAGCGCCTTCGGCCATGATGTCGGCCGTGCGGATACCCTTATCGAGCACGTTGGCAATAGCCTTCTCGAGATCGTCGGCTTCCTTCACGAGGTTGAAGGAATAACGCAGGCACATGGCGAAGGAGGCGATCATCGCAATCGGGTTGGCGACGCCCTTGCCGGCGATATCGGGAGCGGAGCCGTGGACCGGTTCGTAGAGCGCCTTGCGTTTGCCTGTCTTGCCATCCGGTGCACCGAGAGAAGCAGACGGCAGCATGCCAAGCGAACCCGTCAGCATCGCCGCGACGTCCGAAAGCATGTCGCCGAAGAGATTGTCGGTGACGATCACGTCGAACTGCTTCGGCTGGCGCACCAGCTGCATTCCGCCGGCATCGGCCAGCATATGCTCCAGCTGGACGTCGGAATACTTTGCTTTGTGCGTCTCGGTCACGACCTGGTTCCAGAGCACGCCGGACTTCATGACGTTGCGCTTTTCCATGGAGCAGACACGGTTCTGGCGGGTTCGGGCCATTTCGAAGGCGACGCCGGCAATGCGTTCGATTTCGTAAGTGTCGTAGACCTGCGTATCGATGCCGCGTTTCTGGCCGTTGCCGAGATCGATGATCTCCTTAGGTTCGCCGAAATAGACGCCACCCGTGAGCTCGCGGATGATGAGAATGTCAAGACCTTCGACAAGTTCAGGCTTCAACGAGGAGGCGGAGGCAAGCGCCGGATAGCAGATCGCCGGGCGCAGGTTTGCGAAGAGTTCCAAGTCCTTGCGCAGGCGCAGAAGGCCTGCTTCCGGACGCACTTCATAGGGCACGCTGTCCCATTTCGGACCGCCGACTGCACCGAAGAGAACGGCATCTGCTGCCAGCGCCTTTTTCATGTCGTCTTCCGAGATGGCCGCGCCATGCGCATCGTAGGCACTGCCGCCGACAAGGCCTTCGCCGACGACGAATCCGGCGTTCATCGCCTCGTTCATGTAAGCAATGATCTTGCGGACCTCGTCCATTGCCTCCGGACCGATGCCGTCGCCCGGCAGCAGGAAAAGATTGCGCGCTGTCATGAAACCCTCCGCTGAAAAACAAGTTGCGGCTTCTTAGACCCCGTCGAAAGCCATTTCAAGGAACAGAACGGCTGAATCGGTACGGTTTGCCGCCTCATGACGGCGTTGTACATCCCGGGAATTTCTCAAGGGTGCGCAAAGAAAAGCCGGGTCGATGCCCGGCTTGGTCGCATGTCGGGTTCGGACGATTAAGCTGCCCAGGGACGCGATGCGGCGTTCGACTTTTCGAACTTGTCGATCGCAGCGGCCTTTTCCAGCGTCAGGCCGATATCGTCGAGACCGTTCAGCAGGCAGTGGCGCTTGAATTCGTCGAGGTCGAACTTGATCGAACCACCGTCCGGGCCGGTGATCTCCAGGTTTTCGAGATCGACCGTCAGGACTGCGTTGGAACCGCGAGAGGCATCGTCCATCAGCTTATCGAGGTCTTCCTGGCTGACCCTGATCGGGAGAATACCGTTCTTGAAACAGTTGTTGTAGAAGATGTCCGCGAAGCTTGTGGAGATGACGCAGCGGATGCCGAAATCGAGAAGCGCCCACGGAGCATGCTCGCGAGAGGAGCCGCATCCGAAATTATCACCGGCAACAAGAATCTTGGCATTCTGATAAGCCGCTTTGTTGAGCACGAAGTCCGGGTTCGGCGTGCCGTCTTCGTTGTAGCGGGCTTCGGCAAAGAGCCCCTTGCCAAGACCGGTGCGCTTGATGGTCTTCAGGTAATCCTTGGGAATGATCATGTCCGTGTCGATATTGACGACCGGGAGGGGTGCTGCAACGCCCGTGAGCTTCACGAACTTTTCCATGGAAACCTGCCTTTGTATGCCGTTTTTCAACGATTGCTCGGCAATAGAGCAAAACGCCGTAAAAATGAAGGGGAATCTTGGCGTGCGCCTAGAGATCGATGATCGTGCCGCGGCCGTCGTTCCAGATGCGCATTTCGCGCTTTGGCGCAGCCTTGGCGCGGACGGGCGCCGGCTTCATCTTCATCGAAAGCGCGCGGCCGGCCATGAGCACGGTCAGGATGGCGCCAACGGCGAGCGTCACCGAGAAGGTAAGAGCAGCGAGCGCCACGAATACAGTGATCCCTGCGAGCATGAGGAAGATGGAACGTATATTCTGCATGAGTTTAGACCTTTCTTCGAAAGGAATGTGGTCCCTGGTCTTTATTTCTGCAAGTCAAGCATGGCTTTTTGTTGTCTTGCCACTTTTCACAAAGCTTGGCACACATTCGTGATGAGCCAGAATTCGCCCATCCGTTCGTTCAGTTTACACCGCTCCGTGCTGAGTGTTCCCGCAATCAATCAGCGCGCGCTCGAAAAGATCCATGGGCTCGATTGCGATGCGGTCATTTTCGATCTCGAAGATTCCGTGGCGTTGGAGAAGAAGGAGGAAGCTCGCGAAAACCTGAAAGCCTTCTTTTCGGGCAAGCCACTTGCGAACAAGGAAAGGATCATCCGTATCAACGCGCTCTCGTCGGCTTTCGGCCACGCCGACATGGAGCTGGTACAGGCGCTGCGGCCAGATGCCGTGCTTTTGCCGAAGGTGGATGAGCCGCAGGATGTCATGGCCGTGAGCGATCTTCTTGCTGACGCGGACGTGCCGGAGACCTTGCGTATCTGGGCGATGATCGAGACGCCCCGCGGTATCCTGAACGCGGCGGCAATCGCTGAGGCTGGGCGCACCTTAGGCTCGAGACTCGATTGCTTTGTCGTCGGGCTCAATGATCTGCGCAAAGAGACCGGCGTTCTTCCTCAACCGGGCCGAACCTATCTCGTGCCCTGGCTGATGCAGGTCATCCTTGCCGTGCGTGCCTATGGTCTGGATGCGATCGATAGCGTTTTCAATGATTTCAAGGAAACAGATGCCTTCGAGGCCGAATGCGCCCATGCCCGGGCCATGGGATATGATGGCAAAATGCTGATCCATCCGATGCAGATCGAGGCTGCCAATCGGCACTTCGCTCCCGACGAGGCTGCCATCCGGGAGGCGGAAGAAATCATCGCCGCTTTCGCCCATCCCTCGTCCGAAGGTCTCAACGTCATCACGTTGAACGGCCGGATGATCGAGCGGCTGCATCTTGTACAGGCAGAAAGCCTGGTCCATAAGGGCCGCCTGATTGCGAAACGCCAGACAATTGAACGAAAGCCTTTATCATGAAGCTCTATCGCCTTCTGACCGGCCAGGACGACGCCGCATTCTGCCATCGCGTGACCGATGCGCTCAACAACGGCTGGTCGCTTCACGGTGTACCGTCGCTGACCTACAATATTCAGACCGGACAGGTAATCGCCGGCCAGGCGATCGTCAAAGAGGTCGAAGGCAAGGATTATCATCCGCAGATGAAGCTCTCCGAGCAATAGCTTAGCGGTCGACGGCTTCCTCGACGCTGGCTTCGATCCGCTCCATGTCGTCATCGCTCAGGCCGAAATGGTGGCCGATCTCATGGATGAGGACGTGGGTGATGATGTCTCCGAGCGTTTCATCGTTTTCTGCCCAGTAATCCAGGATGGGACGCCGGTAGAGGCGGATACGATTGGGCATCTCGCCGGTCTCGACCGTGAAGCGCTCGGAAATGCCCCGGCCTTCGAAGAGGCCAAGCAGGTCGAAGGGCGTTTCCAGCGCCATATCCTCGAAAACATCGTCGTCCGGAAAATCCTCGATCTCGATTGTCAGATTGTCGGTGAGCGAGCGGAATTCATCCGGCAGGTGGCTATAGGCCTCCATTGCCAGAGACTCGAATGTGCTGATCGTTGGGGCATGGCGATCCCGCCAATCCTCGCTCTGGTCTATGCGGGCCATGAAAATTCCTTCCTTTGGCGCCCATATAGAACCTTTGCGTAGGATTTTCGAGTGTGGAATCAAAGGCAGGAATAAATTCACAAGAATTGGTTGTTGACTCTTCTAGCAAGCTCTGGAATCCATAAGAACATAACAGGAACAATCTGACTCTGGAGTGAAACGTCATGGCGCAGACGGCCGTGGCGCGCGAGCAGCTTTTTGCGCTCCGCGAAACCATTGCGAAACTCGAAGGCAAGCCGGCACCTGCGCTTGCGGCAGCCACGCAAGAGTCTCGTGCAACTGGCGATGAGACCCGTTCGAGACCTGCAACAACGCCCCCGCCGCCGCGCCTGTCCTTTGACATTCCAATTCTCGATGAAGCGCTCGAAGGTGGTCTGCCGCTTAACGGCATTACCGAAGTCCGGTCTGTGATGCTGAGGGACGCGGGCGGCGCCAGCGGTTTCGTGCTGGCGCTTGCGGCCTGGCTGCAGCGGCACGAGACGGCGGATGGCATGCCGGTCCTTTGGATCGGTGACAGAATATCGACAATGGAAGCAGGGCATCCCTATGCGGTTGGCCTCAAGGATTTCGGCCTGGAGCCGGAACGCTTTCTCATTGCGTCGCCACACAAGCTGGAAGAGGCGCTGTGGCTTGCCGAAACGGCGGTCGAAAGCGCTGTGTTCCCAGCCACGATCCTGGAGGTGCGCGGCAACCCGGCCCAGTTTGGTCTTACAGAAAGCCGGCGATTGAGCATGCGGGCAAGGGCTTCCGGCCGGCCGCTTCTTCTGTTGCGGCAGGGAGGCGAGGAGGAGGCGAGCAGCGCCTCTTTCCGATTCCGTGCCGAACCTGCGCCAGCCAGCACACGGCCTCTGCCGGATGGTTCGCTGTTTGCCGGCAGCATCGGCAGTCCGGTCTTTCGTCTCATCCTGGAGAAGAGCCGCAACGCGGCTCCCCTCTCCTTTCTTCTGGAATGGAACCCTCATGACCGCCAGTTTTTCCCCGTTAGCCAGCCAGAGCGCACTCGTTCTCCAGGCGAGCAACCAGCGCATTCTGTCGCTCAATTTTCCCCATCTTCCAACCGACAGGATCGCCCGCAAGAGGTGGGGTCTGTCTTGGCGTTCGGCCGGACGCCCTGACGCGCCGCCGATCGTCTGTTCTGGACGGCTCAACAATACCATGCGCCTAACGGCGCTCGACGAGGTGGCGGAGCGGATTAAACTCAAGAAGAACCAGGGAGTGGCAGAAGCGCGTGCGATTTACCCGCTTTTGGATGTCAATGAGGAAGACCTGGCCGCCGATCGTCGGCTTCTCGAAGGCATCGCGGATTGGTGCGACCGTTATACACCGCTGGTGGCCTTCGACGGCAAGGACGGCCTGTTTCTTGATATTACCGGCTGCGCCCATCTCTTTGGCGGCGAAACGACCATGCTCAAGGATATCCTTTCCCGGCTATTTCATATGGGGCTCGATGTGTGCGGCGCTATCTCCTCCTCGCCGGGCCTTTCCTGGGCTGTGTCCCGCTTCGGGGATGGGGGCGTCATCGAAGCCGATCAGACGGAACATGTCCTGGCACCACTGCCGGTCGCAGCCCTTCGCCTCGAGGAAGGTACTATCGAGGCACTGAAGAAGCTCGGCTTCAAATATATCGGCGACCTCCTGTCTGCCCCACGCGCACCGCTAGCCCGCCGTTTCGGCGCGCAGTTCCTGCTCAGGCTAGACCAGGCGCTTGGACTGGAAGAGGAGCCTGTTTCCCCACGCCGGCCGGTCGCCAGTCTTTCCGCCGAACGACGCCTTATCGAGCCGATCGGCACGGAAGAAGATATCCTCGCCATGGCCGGCCAGATCGCTCTATCACTCAAAGCGTCGCTCGAGGCACGCGGTGCCGGCGGTCGCGTATTCGAACTCGTGCTGTTTCGCGTCGACGGCAGGGTCTTCAGGATTCGCGTCGGGGCCTCACAGCCTCTCAGGGACCCAAGGCATATCGCTTCGCTCTTCTGCGAGCGACTGCAGGCAATCCACGACGATCTCGATGCCGGCTACGGCTTTGAAATCCTGCGGCTGAATGTCCTGCGCCATGATCCATTCAATGCGGCGCAGGGGGATTTCGAAGGAGGCAGACAGCGGGAGACATCGCTTGCGGCATTCGTCGACAAAATTGCCGCCCGCCTCGGGGCGGATTGCCTGCAGAGTTTTCAACTGCGCGAAAGCCATGTGCCGGAGCGGGCGGCGATCGCTACTCCCGCCATGGAAGGCCTTCAGGCACGGGGCAAGGCAGAGGAAGGAACCCCTTTTTTCCCGCGACGTGAGCGGCCGCTGCGGCTTTTTGCCAGGCCGGAGCAAGTGGAGGCCCTGCTTGCCGAAGTTCCCGACGGTCCGCCGCAGATCTTCCGCTGGCGGCGCATAAAGCACCGCGTGGCGCGAAGCGAGGGACCGGAGCGGCTTGCCATGGAATGGTGGATCGATGGCTCGGACGCTGCGGCACGCGATTATTTCCGTGTAGAAGATGATGCCGGTCACCGCTTCTGGATGTATCGCGAAGGTTTTTACGGGCATGAGCTTCCTCCTCGGTGGTTCATGCATGGGCTCTTTGCATGAGCACGGCGCCCGCATTTTTCGAGATTGGTGCGAGAACGAACTTCTCGTTTCTCGAAGGAGCCTCCAGTCCCGAGGAGATGGTGGTGCAGGCGGCTTGCCTGAAGCTCGGCGGGCTCGGGATTGCCGACAAGAATACCGTTGCCGGCGTCGTGCGGGCGCATGCGCAGGCGGAGGAGATCAGGAAAAAATTCGAGAGGAAGGAAGCCGGGCTTCTGGAAGGAGACGAGAAGAAGCAGATCATTTTCGATCCAATCCGCCTCCAGCCAGGTGCGCGCCTCGTCTTTTCGGATGGAACTCCCGATGTTCTTGCCTATCCACAAAACAGGCGAGGGTGGGCGCATCTCTGCCGTCTGCTGAGTGCCGGGAATCTAAAGCCGGAGGCGGAGAAAGGCTCCTGCATTCTCACCGAAACGGAGATCATGGAATGGGGAGACGAGATGATGCTCGCCATTATTCCTGATCGCCTCTTTGTGGATGATGCCGTCGGCCTGCAGGCATTTGAAAATTGCCTGCAGCGTTTTCGAAAACGCTTTGGCAGGACGGTTCATATGGCGCTGGCGCCGGCTTATGACGGCCGCGACAAACAGGTTTTTGCAACACTCGCCATCCTTGCCGCCCGCCACCGCATTCCGCTGATCGTAACCAATCAGCCCCTTTATCATCATCCTGACCGGCGGCCCCTCTCCGATATCGTGGTCGCAATCCGCAGCCACGTTCCAGTTGCCGAAGCCGGTTTCCTTCTGGCGCCGAATGCAGAGCGCTATCTCAAGGGAATGCGGGAAATGGTGCGTCTCTTCAAGGACTATCCCGGCGCGATCGACAATACCCGTGCATTCTTCTCCAGCTTGACCTTTTCGCTCAGCGAGCTGGAGCACAATTATCCGCCTGAAAACGATCCCGGGGAAACGCCGTATCAAACGCTCGAACGGTTAACCTGGGCGGGAGCTGCAAAACGCTACCACCCGGAGCAGGTTCCGCAGAAGATCGTGAAGCAGATCGATTATGAACTGGATCTCATCAGGCAGAAAAACTACGCTTCCTATTTCCTCACCGTTTACAAGATCATTCAGCACGCCCGCTATAAGCTCGAGGTTCTGTGCCAGGGACGTGGATCGGCTGCGAATTCGGTCATCTGCTATTGCCTTGAAATAACGGAAGTCGATCCGAACAAGGCGACCTTGCTTTTTGATCGGTTCATCTCGATGGACCGCGATGAACCGCCGGATATCGATGTCGATTTCGAGCATGACAGGCGCGAAGAAGTCATCCAGTACATCTATAAAAGATACGGCATAGACCATGCAGGCCTGACGGCGGGGGTGACCACCTATCGCACCCGCTCTGCTGGCCGCGAAGTTGCCAAGGCCTTCGGGCTTTCGGAAGATGTCCAATCGGCGATCAGCAGCCTCGTCTGGGGCTGGTCGGAAGACAATCTGTCGGAGCGCGATGCGAAGGCGGCCGGTCTTGACATCGGCGATCCGGTGACGAAGAACGTCCTCAGATATGCCTCCGAGCTTCTCGGATTTCCGCGTCACCTCACCCAGCATGTCGGCGGATTTGTCATCACCCGCGATCGGCTCGATGAAGTCGTGCCGATCATGAAGACGGCGATGCCGGACCGCTACATGATCGAGTGGGACAAGGACGATCTCGACAATGTCAAGATTCTCAAGGTCGATATTCTGGCGCTCGGGATGCTGACCTGTCTGCGGAAGGCTTTCCAACTTCTTCAACTGCACTACGATGTGAAGAAAACACTCGCCGATCTCGGCAACAGGGAGCATGGGCAAGAGGGCAAACCGGTCTACGAGATGATATGCCGGGCCGATACGCTGGGGGTGTTCCAGATCGAAAGCCGGGCGCAGATGAGCATGCTGCCGCGCCTGAAGCCGAGGGAATTCTATGATCTCGTGATCGAGGTGGCAATCGTCCGGCCGGGACCGATACAGGGCGATATGGTCCACCCCTACCTCAAGAGACGACAGCAGAAGACACCCATCGAGTATCCCAGCAGTGAATTGAAGGCGGTGCTGGAAAGAACGCTCGGCGTTCCACTGTTTCAGGAGCAGGCAATGCAGATTGCGATCACCGCCGCAGGCTTCATGCCGGCGGAGGCAGATCGGCTTCGACGGGCCATGGCAACGTTCAAGAGAACCGGCACGATCGGCAATTTCCAGAAGCGATTCATCGAAGGAATGGTTTCAAGACACTATTCCTCTGACTTTGCGCATCAGTGTTTCAATCAAATCAAAGGCTTCGGCGAATATGGCTTTCCGGAAAGCCATGCGGCCTCCTTTGCGTTGCTCGTCTATGCTTCATCTTGGATCAAGGCCTACTACCCCGATGTCTTCTGTGCGGCGATGCTGAACTCGCAGCCGATGGGGTTCTATGCGCCGGCGCAACTGGTCCGCGATGCGCGCGAGCACGGCGTGGAAATTCGTGCCGTGGATATCAACCGTTCGGATTGGGATTGCCTGTTGGAGGATGCATGCTTCGACAAGTCAAAGATCGACTTCCGGCACAAGGACATGCACAAGGTCATCCGCACGAAAACAGCAGTCCGCCTCGGTTTTCGGCAAGTGAAGGGCCTTTCCGGCGACATGATAAAGGCGAAACTGATTGCAAATCGAGGTGCCGGGTATAGCTCGATCCGCGATCTATGGCTGCGATCAGGCCTTGAGAAATCGCAGATCGAACGGCTGGCAGATGCAGATGCCTTCGGTTCTATCGGCTTGTCACGGCGAGAGGCGCTCTGGGCGGCGCGGGCGCTTGATGTGAAAAGCGCCGCAGAAAGACTGCCCTTGTTCGACCGCGTGTCCCATGTCGATCTCCAAGTCGAACCAAGGGTGAATCTGCCCGAAATGCTGTCGGGCGAACAGGTGGTGGAGGATTATCGCTATCTCTCGCTGTCACTGAAGGGACACCCCATCTCATTCCTGCGAGAGGACTTCCAAAAAGCAGGGATTACGCGCAATGTCGACCTTCTGGCCGTGCCGAACGGAAAGAGAGTGACGATTGCCGGCCTGGTGCTGGTGCGCCAGCGCCCGGGCTCGGCCAAGGGCGTGATCTTCATGACGCTTGAGGATGAAACGGGTGTTGCCAATGCCATCGTTTGGAAAACGGCCTTCGAGAAATACCGCTCGGTCGTCATGGGGGCGCGGCTTGTGAAAATCCATGGCAAACTGCAAAGTCAAAGCGGCGTCATTCACACTGTGGTCGAGCATATCGAAGATATGACGCCCGCTCTTGGCCTTCTGCAGAAGGAGGCGCAGCGCTTTGGTCTTTGCCAAGGCGCCGACGAGACCATGCGGCCGACGGACCATTCCGGCGCAAGGAAGGCGGCAGGCATCCTTGAAAAGGACGCAATGGAAGGGCCGATGATATCAGTGGGCAGCGGGAAGGATGCTGGGGAAACCGCAAAGGTCATGCCGAAAGGGCGCAACTTTCATTGATGCCGCAGCGATCGATGATGTTGCCGAGCAGCATGCCAGATGCTGGGCCAGATCGCGCTGAGGATCAAAATGCATTGCGCGAAAGATCGCCAAACCAACGGTCACTATCGTCCGCTGCGCCTTCCACCTCGATTTTTTTCTTGACAGCCACCATCTTCTTTAGCAGAAAACACGATAGTCAGTGTCATGTTTGGAATGAAGACGTGCTCGTCTGCAGCTGCAACTATATAACCGACCAGGAAATCCGGGAGGTCATCAACGACCTTCTCGATGAAGACTGTTGGCAGCTTATCGTGCCTGCGAAGGTCTATCATGCCATGGAAAAGCGCGGCCGTTGCTGCGGCTGTTTCCCCAACGTCGTCGATATCATCATCCGGACGACTGAAGAATATCATGCCCGCCGCGACTCGACGGACGACGAGATATTTGATTTCATGTCCCGCCTGAAACAATTCCATGAAGAAAACAGGAGAGCGGACATTGAAAGGCGACAAAAAGGTCATCGAGCGGCTTAACGAGGCACTGTTCCTCGAACTCGGCGCAGTCAATCAATACTGGGTTCACTACCGGCTGTTGGAAGACTGGGGTTATACCAAGCTCGCCAAGAAGGAGCGCGCCGAATCCATTGAAGAGATGCACCATGCCGACCGCCTTGTCGCGCGCATCATATTCCTTGAGGGGCATCCGAACCTGCAGACGCTTGCGCCCTTGCGCATCGGCCAGAACGTCAAGGAGGTTCTGGAAGCCGATCTTGCCGGCGAGTATGATGCCCGCACGGCTTACAAGAAGTCGCGCGACATCTGTCATGACGCCGGCGACTATGTCTCCATGAAGCTATTCGAGGAGCTCCTTGCCGATGAGGAAGGGCATATCGACTTCCTCGAAACGCAGCTCGACCTCCTCGAGAAGATCGGCGAATCCAAATATGGCCAGCTGAACGCGGACTCGGCCAACGACGCCGAGTGAGTAACCGTCAAAAGCCAGCCGGCCGCAAAAAGTGCAGCCGGTTGGCTTTTCAAGTCGAGGGCGGGTGTTGCGGCAGGATGGGATCGTGTTCGAGCGAGCGCTGCACCCAGGTCCCCAGGTCATTCCGGTCAATTTCTCTCAAATCCTTCTTTCCTGGACGTGCCGGTCCTTGCGCCATCGATGACCTTATGCACGCAAGAGGTCGGCTATTTCCATTGTGGGTGCCGGTGACGCTCGATGATGTTGGAGCGAAGATCGGGATCTTCGATCCAAGTCTTCTCCAAATTTGCCGGCACGGTGCTCTTTCCATCGCGCCTGCCCCGTCCGCCAAAGCGAATGATCTTCCTTGCTCTGACGCTGGCGCTTGAAACTTCCCGTCGTCGGTCGATCCGCTGATAACGGCGCGTCGGGTTCAATCGACGGTTCAAGGCCGTTCAAGCATTGAGGTTGGTCCTTGCGACCGTGGCTGGGATTGCGGCAAAATGACCGTCGCCGCGTGCGAACAACGGCATTTTCTCAAGGGTGCCGTCCACATCGTCAAAAACCCTCGCCCCCTGCGCCTGCCTGGCCGAGGATCCAACCTTCCCACTGACCAATAACCCGATCATCCGATGCGCCGTCGCTACGATAGCCGTCGACCACATCGAGCATACCGAACAGGCCGACCGTCGCGTCGAAACGGTCCTCGCCGGTCCTTTCTGAGCCAAATCCGTCGGAGATGGCGTCGAGTATCGCCGTCCCGTCGACCTGCGGGCGCGCATCCAGCCAACGCGTGAGATGGTGGCTGATGGATCGGCGCCCCGATTGCTGCCGTTTGCTCCATAGGGGTCGACGGGAGATGCCGATCTGGCCGTAGACGTCGCCGGGATAGGTCTCGGCGACGATGGTGGCGCCAGGATGCGCCAGGACATCGATCCCACCGTCGAAGGGCCACAGGGCGATCTCATCAAGGTTGGGGACGATGATTTCTCGCCAACCGGTTATCGCCGCCTTGCCGACCTGATTGCCGCCCAACGTCCAGAAGATCATGCAGGCATTTCCTCGCTCGCCAGTGGCACGCTCGCAATGCCGGAGAAGATCGGCGCCTGTCGCGACTCCCAGCGCGTCGAAAAGATGCTGGCGTTGCGTGCCGCCCGGACGCATTGGATAGAATGGCCGGTGCAGCGAGATCTGGCTGCGATGCTCGGCGACCATGTACCACTCGGCAAAGGAACCCGTGCCGAAGGTCTGCAATGCCTCGCGGAAAGAAGAAAGACCGATCGCCCTGCCATAGGCTTCTGGCAGTCCAATCGGAAAGTCGAAGCCTACAAGCGTCGCACCATCGATTTTGGCACGCTGCCGTAGCCGGGGCAGTAATGTCGCCGTATCACTGACGGGCTCCGGCGCCGAGATTATCCAACGGCTACCGTCGCAAACAGCGACGCACTTCCAGCGTTTCTGCCGATCGATGCTCCAGTCGCAATGTGCGACGAGGGCTAAGGACATCATCCCCTCCCGGATTCGATCGGCCCACTCGCCAGCCGGATCGGGTTTTTTGGCTATTGGTCCAGCTGGCGCACGATTTCGATCCGGAACAAGGCCAGGCGGCGTCTTCTGATCGTACCGGTCCCCCGCCCCGGCGAGCAGGGCCGGGGCGACAAGATAAAGGATGGTGCCGATCACAACGACGCCAGTGAACCCGATATGCATGGCAATCAGGACGGCGAGGATCGCGCTCAACACCGACGCACAGCCATTGATCCCCCATGCCCAGGGAACGAACGCCTGCGAGCAGGTGCCAACGTGACTAAGGCCAAGGGGAAAGGGCATGCCCATGAAGACCGCAAGCGGCGCTATCATCAGGAGTGCGATCGAAATCTTTGCGGCATCCGTCAGCGCCAGTAGCCGTTCAAATACCGAAGGCAGCGCAAGCAGGTAGGTGGCACAAAGGCATGCGATCACAACGACGGCGAGTGCAATGCCGCGCACCGGTGATCCGCCTCCGGCCAGCGCCATCCAGCGTGCGGCTACGGCGCTGCCGAGACCCGCAAAGGCAAGGAATCCCGCAAGTACGACGGCGACAGCGTAAAGCGGATGGCCGAGGAACAGCACGAAGCGCTGGATGAAGGCAATCTCGATGAAGAGGAAGGCCAGGCCCAACGCAAGGAAATAGAGCCCGAAGCGCAGCCGAGGTACTCCTCTTGCGAGTGCTTGCCGGCCAAGCCAGAGCGGCAGCAGAATCAGGACGACGCTGAGGATCGTGGCCTGGACGAGCGTCGTCGCCAGGATCAGGTAACCCCAATCGAGCATCGCAGCCCCACCTTGGGTGCGCAGCGTTAGGAGCTCGGGCAGGGCGCGCCAGCGGAAAAAGTCGAAGAAATAAGGGCGATCGTCAGTGGCGGGTGCAATATCGAACTTGTAGCGCTCGATGAAGTCGGTCCGCTCTGGGCCGAGGAGAGCCAGGGCTCCCTCGTAAAGATATTCCCGGTCGAGCTGGTTGTACTGGTTCACTTGCGTCGACGAGATGCCAGGCGCCCAGGAAATGTCAAAGAAGTTATCGGACGCGAAGCTGCGGATGGCTTCGACGTCTTCGCCGGTGAACGCCGACTTGGCGACGAGGAGTGTTGCGGTATTCCAGCTGCGGATCAGCGCAAGCTGCTGGCCGGCCTCGGTCACGCCGTCAGCTTCAAGCGCTGCCGTAGCGGTGGCAAACAACTTGAGAATGTCACGTGGCGGCACCCGCAGCCATCGCGTGATGGCGATGATACCACCCGGTCTCAGCACCGCGAGATAATCCCGCAGCGCCTCCAGTGTATAGGTATAGTTCTCATGCATGGTCTGTACGCCGGCCGCGGAGGCGCTGAATGAGTCAAGGAGCGGCATCTGGATCAGGTCGTAACGCTCGCCAGTGGCCGCGGCGAAGGCGCGCGCCTCGCCTAAATGCAGATGCACATTCGGGCGGCTAAAGATGCGGCCGGCGAAGTCAGCGAAACGATTGCGAGCAAGATCGATCATCTGCGGGTTGAGCTCAACGGCATCCACGATGTCGGCTCCGGCGCGCAGCGCGAGCAGCACCTGTTCGCCGCCGCCGGCACCAAGGATCAGGACTCGCGGCCGCTTAAGGATGCGGTACGGGAGCGCGGCCGTCGTCCGGTCGAGATAAGCGACCGTCGCCGGATCGCCGCTAAAGGCGGTGATCGCCGTAATACTGTCGCCATCGGTGAAGACGGCGAGTTGGGCGGGCGGCTCTTGGGTGTTGGCGAGGCTGAGGCCCGGCGCGTAGCGGATGGGCACGGTCGGGCTCTCGACGACCGTCAGCAGTCCCAAGGGGCTTGATCGTTCCTCGACCACTCGTGCGTTCGGCACTTCGAGGGCCATGCGTAGGCCCTTGTACTGCGACATGTGCGGGCCAGGGGCCGCCCAGGACGGTGGTAGCCACACGCCGATGACCAGGACTGCAACTCCCAAGCCGCCCACGGCGGGCCACCGATGACGAGCCATGCCCGTCGCGGCGAGGGCAGCTGCGGCAAATCCCAGCGCTGCCACGAAGCACAGCGCCACAGGAGGAGGGACGATAAACAAGAGCCCGACGGTGCCCAGCGCACCGACCCCTGCGCCGACCAAGTCGAAGGAATAGACGCGTCCAATCTGGCCAGGGTGGCGGATGAAGGCAAGGCCGATACAGCTAGCACCGAAAAAGAACGGCAGGACCAGGAGAGCATAGCTGGCCGCGAGCCAGCCGAGCTGCCCCGGATTCCAGACAATTTCGAGGGCATTGAACGGGAGCCGTTCGGCGGTAGCGACGCTGGCAACCGCAGTAATGCCGAACAGGGCCGCCGATGCTGCGAACGCTTCGGGATAACGTTTAACCAGGGGGCGGCGGGCGAGCGCAAGCAACGTGCCGCTCGCGCCGAAGCCAAGGAGCGCGATGCTGATGATCATATAGGCGAAATGATGCCACTGAATGATCGAGTAGAACCGCATCAGTAGCACCTCGTGGGCAAGGGTCGCCGCCGATATGAGACCGACCGGCACCAGGCGACCCATTCTCATCGGGCCTGACCTCCCCTCAGCGGTACGAAGCTCACCGGCAGCAGCTGCCGGGTCGTAATGCTTCCGTCCACGCGCTTCTCGACCAGCATCAGAAACTGGGTCGCGAAAGGACCCCCGACGGGGACGACCATCCGCCCGCCCCTTGCGAGCTGTTCTACCAGCGGCGGGGGGATGTGGCTGGCAGCGGCAGTGACCACGATTCCGTCGAATGGCGCGTGTGCGGGCCAGCCATAGTAACCGTCGCCTATCTTCACCTCGACATTGTCGAAGTGGAGCTCCGCAAGCAGGGAGGCTGCCCGTTCGCCCAGTTTCGGTATGATCTCGATCGAGTAGACCTTTGCTGCGAGCGGCGACAGGACGGCTGCCTGATAGCCCGATCCAGTGCCGATTTCGAGGACGACGTCACCAGGGCCGACGTTGATCAGGTCGGTCATCAGCGCGACGATGAAGGGTTGCGAGATCGTCTGACCGTATCCGATCGGCAGCGGTCGATCTCGATAGGCCGCCCCGCGCAGCTCCTCGGGCACGAAGGAGTGGCGCGGCACTTTTCCCATCGTCTTCAGCACCACCGGGTCAATGCCCTGGCCCTCGACGGCTGACGGCGCTGAGCGGGCGTGCAAATTGATTGTTTCGATCATCGCTGCACGCTCGCTGAGGCGATCCTGCGCGCACGCAGATGTCGAAACCACGGCGGCGGTGCCCGCCAGAACCGCGGCCAATAACGCTTGGCATTGGGCTAATGGACGCATGAAAGTCTCTCCCGTCCAAGGCAGACAGTATAGTGGCTGCGAAGGAAATTTTGAACAGGGTTGGCTTCGCTCTCAGCTGCTCTCCGGCTCGAAACTTTACGACAACCCGGTGTCCTGGAAAGTGGCCGCGTCTACTGCAGCCGCCCAGCCTTGATCCACTGCAGAGCCTTCATCGCATTGAAATTTTCTATGTTGAACAGGATGGGAAAAGGGAAGCGGCAAAGGCATGCCGTTGCAAGACTTGCCGGCGACAATCCCGCTTTCTTCAAATTACCGAGGTTGAACTGGAAGGTCCAAAATCATCCTCGTACAAGCCCTGGCGTCTTCGCTTGCTCGGAAACCGGAAAATTGGTTCTGAGGCCGGGAGACCGCTGCCGCCGTCAGCCCGCCGCTCGCAGGTCAGCCAAATGGCTGAATTCCGATACGACCCGGTCGTAGACGGCCCGTTTGAAAGGCACGATCAACCCAGGTAGCTCGTGCATGGATTTCCACTCCCAGGCGTCAAACTCTGGCTCGTGGCCTCCCGGCGGCGGGTTGATCCTGATTTCGCTTTCGTCGCCTTCGAAGCGGAAGGCGAACCAGCGTTGCGTCTGGCCGCGAAACCTTCCCTTGAGCCCGATGCCGATCAGCTGCGGCGGCAGATCATAGTTGATCCAATCGCTCGCCTCCGCGAGCAAGGTCACCGTTCTGATACCGGTTTCCTCGTACAGTTCGCGGTATGCCGCTTCGAGCGGATCCTCGCCCTTGTCGATACCACCTTGCGGCATTTGCCACAGTTGTGGTGAGCCATCATATTCGGAATTGCCGACCGGGACACGCCGGCCTGCCCATACAAGCCCGTCGCGGTTAAGAATCATCACGCCGACGCAGGGCCGGTAGGGAAGGTCTTCGGCTTTGATTGTCGCCTGGTTCACGGAGGTGCTCCTCAAGGATTTTTAGCATCCGCAGCAAGGGCAGCAACACCGACGATCTCAATGCCGCGCATTCCTGCCTCTTCGCTCCATTTGGATATTGCCTCGATACTCTCGTCGAAAGCCGCTGCAACGCCAATTGCCTGGCCGTTGCGCTTGGCAACGCGCTCGAGCTCGTCAAGCCTATGCAGGATGGCGTTCACATCGACCTGACCATCGAGCTGCAGATCGGCGAAAGCATGGGCAAGCTCCGTTCCCTTCGCTACAGCGTCCGTCTTCGATTGCGCGGAGGAACCGTCGTCGAGAAACAACAAGCCCCGCTTGCCGATGTCGCGCATCACCGGCTCCATGGCATCGGGATTGGAGAGGAAGCGTCCTCCCAGATAGTTCATGATGCCCGTATAGTTGGTGATTTTGGCCATCGCGCGATGCAGGTTTTCGATATTTTCTGCTGGCGACTTCGAGGTAAGCAGCGTCCCGGGGCCGGGGTCGTTCGCCGGATAATCGAAGGGCTCCAGTGGAACTTGCAGGAGGATTTCATGGCCGCTGCGTCGCGCTTCCTGCATCCAACGCTGCAGGCTATTGCCGCTGGCGGCGAATGCGAGGGTGACTTCCTCAGGAAGCTCCTTGATGGCGCGCTGCGTACCCGTCTGGCTGAGGCCGAGACCGCTCACCACGATCGCAACGCGGGTGCCGCGGGCGCCGGACCACGGACGCGCATACTGATCCATCGGGCGACGGCCATCCGGTCCGATGACGGGTAGGCGGCCAAACGGGCTGTCCTCCAGAAGGCTCTCATTGGGCATCGCTGCCATGCGCGGATCCTGGCCGACCTGCATGGCGTCCACCAGAGCCGGACCCTTGTCGTCGCGTGGCCGCGGGCTGTATTTGGTCACGACCGAGCCGTCTCCGGTCACCATCCGCTCGATATTCGCACCGGAATGCGGATCGGAGCGCGACATCCCATTTGCCGTCTGGCTCTGCGTGGGGGCGGGCTGGACGGTATCCGTCGGTGGTGAGGCCGCTTGATCGGCCAGAGGCGGCCTTGTCGGCTGAAGGCCATCGTCACTGAGCATCGTGTAGAGAGAAAAGCCGCCGATCGTGATCAGGCAGAGGCTGGCGGCAATCCGGCCGATCCGCAGGATATTCGGCCGCTTGCCAGCCTTGCGGTTCTGGCCCAGTGGTGCATGCAAATCCGTTCCCAATTTCCTCGCCCGCTCCAAAACCGGGAAACAGCAAAAAATCAGGCCGGATCAAAATCCGGCCTGATGACCCAAGATGTTCACTTCGCGGAAACCGCCTTGTCCGGATTCGGGGGGAAGGCCGGGTCGGTCTTCTTGCCGCGAAGCAAGTCGAACGCATAGTTCAACTGAACGTCGTCCTTCGGATCCGGGGGGACATAGGCGACGGAACCTGAGCCTTCATCGGTCTCGCTCTGACCCTTGATATGGCCGCGCAGGCTGGATTCGCCTTCGGTTGCCATCTTGTCCTTCAGATCGTCCGGCAGCGGCTCTTCGACCTTGATGTCCGGCGTGATGCCGGTGCCTTGAATCGAGCGGCCCGACGGCGTGTAGTAGAGCGCGGTCGTCAACCGCAGTGCGCCGTTTTCGCCAAGCGGAATGATCGTCTGGACGGAACCCTTGCCAAAGGACCTCGTGCCGAGAACGGTCGCGCGGCGTAGATCCTGCAGGGCGCCGGCCACGATTTCCGAAGCGGAAGCCGAGCCGCCGTTGACGAGCACGATCACCGGCTTGCCATCCGTGAGATCGCCCGGGCCGGCATTGAAGCGACGGGTTTCGTCGGGATTGCGGCCACGGGTCGAGACCACCTCGCCGCGCTGCAGCAGAGCGTCAGAAACCTTGATCGCCTGATCGAGCAGGCCGCCGGGATTGAGGCGCAGGTCGAGCACGTAACCCTTGAGCTTGTCGGCCGGAACCGCCGCCTTGATCTTGGCGATCGCCTTTTCGAGATCCGGATAGGTCTTTTCGGTGAAGGAGATGACCCGGAGATAGCCGACATCATCCTCGACGCGGGACTTGACGGCCTGTACCGCGACGATGTCGCGAACGATCGTCAACTCGATCGGCTTATCGGCGCCCTTGCGGATGAGTGTGAGCTTGATCGGAGTGTTGACGGCGCCGCGCATCTTTTCGACAGCTTCTTCGAGCTTCAGTCCGCGGACCGACTGGCCGTCGATCTCGGAAATAAAATCGCCGGCAAGAACGCCTGCCTTGGCCGCCGGCGTATCGTCAATCGGCGTGATCACCTTGACGAGTTCGTCTTCCATCGTGACTTCAATGCCGAGACCGCCGAATTCACCCTTCGTCTGGGTGCTCATATCCTCGGCATCCTTGGCGTTCATATAGCTCGAATGCGGATCGAGGGATGAAAGCATGCCGTTGATGGCATTTTCGATCAGTTTGTCTTCTGCCGGCGGCGTGACGTACTGGGCGCGGACGCGCTCGAAGACGTCCCCGAACACGGAGAGTTCCTTGTAGGTGGATGCCCCGGCCGCTTCGGCCGGCACTCCCGCCGCATAAATGACGCTCATGGCGGTCGCACCCATCAATGCGCCGACCAGAACAAGAGAAGCCCTACGAATCATTGCGTGCCTTTCCAGTGTCTTTGGCGGACCACCACGGCCGGGAATCGACCGGTTTTCCGTCTTTTCGAAATTCAATGTAAAGCGTTGGCCGGTTGGTTTCCAGCGCCAATGCTGTTGCGCTCGCGACTCTTTTTGCACCCATCACCGCAAGCGGTTCGCCTGCGAAAACGAATTTTCCTTGGCGCGTGCTGATTATGTCCATTCCGGAGAGGACCAAGTGATAGCCCTCGCCTGCATCGAGGATGATCATCTGGCCGTAGCTGCGGAAGGCGCCGGCAAATACCACCAGTCCATCCGCCGGCGCAGTCACCACCGTATCCGGATTGGTGGCCAGCGTCATTCCCATGGCCTCGTGCCCAGTGCCGTCGGCGTCGCCGAACTGGCGCAGAATATCGCCCGCCACGGGCAGCTCCAATTTCGCCTTCAATTCTCCGAACGGATATGCGGGCGCAATACGGTTTTTATCGGGCACACCGCTATCGGCAAGTGCCCTGGCCTGTGCCCGCTGCTCGTCCGTGAGAAGCTTCCGGTTCTCTTCTTCGCGCCTTGCTGCTTCAGCGGCCTGGCGCACGGAGGCAATCTCGGATTCCATCGAAGCCACGAGGCCTTCGAGCGTTGTCGCTTTGCCTGCCAATTCCTCAGAGCGCTTCTTTTCTGCTTCCAGATCGGCAGCGTTGCTGCGGCTTAGCTTGTCGTTTTCGGAAAGCAGCAGGTCCATGCGCCGCTCCTCCTCGATACCATTCGTCATCGTGGCGGTGAGATTTGTCTTTTCCATCACGCTTTCAGCCTGAAGGGCCGCCAGGTTGCCCAGATCTGCTGCAAGCTTATCGGTCTCCTTGCGCATGCCCGGCACGACGGCGCCCAGCAGGATGGCGCTACGCACCGAGGCAAGCGCATCATCCGGCGTCACAAGCAGCGCGGGCGGCGGATTTCGGCCCATGCGTTGAAGGGCGGCGAGCACTTCGGCAAGCAATCCTCGCCGCTCATGAAGCGAGCGGCGGATAACGTCTTCCTTGATGCCAAGGTCGGCAAGTCTCTTTTCGCTTTCGAGGATCTGTCTTTCAAGCGTCTTGCGCCGCGCGGCGGAATCGATCAGCGCCTGGCGGATGTTCGTGCTGCTTTTGTCCAGATCGGCGATGCTTTTTTGCAGTGCCATCACCTTATCTGACGAAAGATTGATCGACTTTGACAAGGTCTCGAGCTCGGTGCGGGTCTCGTCACGTTTTTTTCTGAGCTCGGCAGCCGGGTCCTGCAATGCCGGATCGACCTGTTCAGACGTCCCGGCCGCAGGTGCTGGAACCGCTGCATTCTGGGCGAACGCCCCATCTTTCCCAACATCAAACTGGGCGAAAATGACTGTCGCGCCGAGGCCAGCCGCGAATGCGGGCAGGATCAGTCGCTTTCGCTTGCGGGCAGTTTTCATGCGGGGTTCAGAGCTAACTTTCAAATCGCGCGCAGACTATGCCGATTTGGCGTCATTTGCCAGAAAGATTGGCGCAGAAGGACACGGTTGGCAAAGCACGGCTGCGTGACTGATCAGACGCGGTGATAGGGGTGACCGGATAAAATTGTGACCGCACGGTAGAGCTGTTCGGCAATGAGCGTCCTCACCAACTGATGCGGCCAGGTCATCTTGCCGAGGCATAAGGTCATGTCGGCACGCTCGTAAAGCGCCGGGTCAAGGCCATCGGCTCCGCCGATGGCAATCATCAGATCCCGTTTTCCCTGGTCGCGATAGCTGGAGAGGACTTTGGCAAACGCTTCGCTGTCCAACGTCTTGCCGCGCTCGTCGAGAAGAATGAGAATGCTGCCCTCAGCCAGCGTCTTTTGAAGCAGGGCCGCCTCTTCGCGCTTGCGCGTTTCTGCATTGGAGGCGCGACTTTCCGAAACCTCGACAACGCGGGAGAACTCAAGACCGATCGCAGGACCGGCCTTGGCAAAACGGTCGAAATAACGGGCCGCAAGATCCTTCTCGGGGCCGGATTTCAGCCGTCCCACCGCAAAAAGACCAACCCGCATTCATCCGCTCCTGTCATGCGCCGCAAGGGCACAATACCGGCTTTGGGCCGGGTTCTCGTGTTTCCGGCCTGGTTACTGCCGCGTCTCAGGCACCGGACAAGCCGGCCGCCGGTCAGTGCCGCGTTTCTTCGTCCATATCCGGCGCTGCCCACATCTTTTCGATGTTGTAGAACTCGCGGATCTCGGGGCGGAAAACGTGCACGATGATATCGCCGGTGTCGATCAAGACCCAATCACCGCCGTCCTTGCCCTCAACGCGGGCTGCGCCAAAGCCCTCGTCTTTCAAGTCGGTAAGCAGATGATCCGCGATCGCCAGGACATGGCGGTTCGATCGGCCGGAGACGACGACCATATAGTCCCCCAGCGCAGATTTTCCGGCAATGTCGATGGTTACGATATCTTCAGCTTTGGAGTCCTCAAGGCTCGTGAGGACAGCTTGCAGAGCGCGGGCGGCAGCATCGGCGCCACGTTCCAGGCTCTTCGGGATAACGGCGAGCGTTCTTCCCTTGGCGTGTACTGTTGTCAGTGCTTTTCCTTTCCTGCAATAACAGAACATGCGCATCACTGATTTGGGCGAACCAAATCATGGTTAAGATAGGCATCAAACCGTTAATCTTTCAAGACACGAGCCGGTTATCATTTCGCGAAGACTTGAATTCGCGTTCAAGATTTATGTCGTTACCGGCAGCAAGGCGGCTGTGTACAGCGCCAACGGCCAAGCGTAAAGTGGCTTCAATTTCTTGTAACTGCAGAACCGAATGGACAGTACCGCCAGACATCAACTCGTTCCCATCCTGCGTATCAGCTTTCCGCACGAGGATCGCCTGGGCCGTGGCAAGATGGAACTTTTGGAGCACATCCGCGAAACTGGCTCGATCTCGGCAGCCGGCAGGGCGATGGACATGTCCTACCGGCGCGCCTGGTTGCTCGTCAGCGACATGAACCGCATGTTCAAGGCGCCGGTCGTCGAATCCCAGCGCGGTGGCCAGAGGGGTGGCGGTGCGGCGCTGACGCCATTCGGAGAGGAGCTTTTGTCGCGATTCCGGCATATGGAAGACGCCATGCGAACAGCGCTTGCGGGTGATCTTGCCTGGCTGGAAGGCAACCGCAGTCAGGCCGAGGCGGTGAGGAGATAGTCAAGGCTGCAGTGCGACTGTCTTGATGACGGCGAAGACGGGTTTGTTCGGCACCAGATCGAGCCTCTCGACGGACAGTGCCGTGATGCGTGACAGGATGATATCGCCTCCGCAGTCGATCTTCACCTCGACCGTTCCGTCTTCCGCAGGCGTTATCTGCCGAATGATGCCTTCGATAATATTCAACGCGCTCAAACCTTCCGGCCTGACGGTCGCCAGCATGACATCGCGAGAAGGGATGTGGACGCGAACGCGCTTGCCCGGCGGCACCGCGGCACCGGGCACGTAAAGGCGGGACGCCTTCAACGCGAGCGTCGCAAGGCGATGTTTCTCATCGAAGCTTTCGACTGCGCCTTCCAGAAGGGCACCTGCTTCGCGCCGGTCTTCGGCCGCCGAAGGACGGCTCAGGACATCGGTCGCGCGGCCTGACGCCTCAACCTTGCCATCACGCATCACGACCACCTGATTGGCCAGGCGTGCCACCTCCAAGATGGAATGGCTGACGTAGACGATCGGAATCTGCGTCTCGTCACGCAGACGTTCGAGATAGGGCAGGATCTCTGCTTTGCGGGCCTCATCAAGAGCTGCGAGCGGTTCGTCCATGAGCAGAAGACGCGGAGAGGAAAGCAGCGCGCGGCCGATCGCCACCCGTTGCTTTTCTCCACCTGAGAGGTTGGAAGGACTTCGATTGAGCAGGCTTTCGATGCCGAGTAGATCGACGATATGGTCAAAGTTGCCGGTTTGGGAAACCTTCGGTGCAAACCAGCTTCCATAAGAGAGATTTTTTCGAACGCTCAAGTGGGGGAAGAGCCTGCCGTCCTGGAAGACATAACCGAAGCGGCGGCGATGGCGGGGAACGAAGATGCCTTTGGCCGTGTCGGTCAATGGCGTACCGTCAAGGAGAACCCGGCCTTCATCCGGCCGGACGAGGCCGGCAATGATGCGGATCATCGAGGTCTTGCCCGAACCGGACCGGCCGAAGAGGGCCGTCACGCCGACTTCGGAGGTAAAGGCTGCATCAAGGGTGAATGCGCCGAAACGGTGTCTGGTTTCGATGGTGAGCGTCATTCGGGGTCCATCCTCCGGCCCGCGAGATTCGCCATGAGTTCAGACGTCAGCAGCGCTGCCATGGAGATGACGATAGCAACCAGCGTAAGGCGCATAGCGCCGGCGTCACCGCCTGGAACCTGCGTGAATGTGTAGATGGCGGCCGACAGCGTCTGCGTCTCACCTGGGATGTTCGATACGAAGGTGATGGTTGCTCCAAATTCGCCCATGGCCTTGGCAAAGGACAGGATCATGCCGACGACGATTCCAGGGGCCGTCAGCGGCAGTGTGACGGTGAGGAAAACCCATAACGGACTCGCTCCAAGGGTGCCTGCCGCTTCTTCTATCCTGCGATCGATCGCTTCAATCGAAAGCCTGATACTCCGGACCATCAGCGGGAACCCCATGACCGCACAGGCGAGAGCTGCGCCCGTCCAACGGAAGGAAAAGACGATCCCGAAGTACTGGTCCAGGAAGCTGCCGATCGGTCCCCTGCGGCCGAAGAGGATCAGAAGAATGAAGCCGGTGACGACGGGCGGAAGGATCAGCGGCAGATGCACTATGCCATTGACAACAGCCTTGCCATGGAAGCGGCCGCGGGCAAGAAGCAGCGCAACCGCAATGCCGAGCGGCAGGCTCGCCAACATGGCGACAACGGAAACCCGCAGGCTGAGCAAGATTGCCGTCCATTCGTCATTGCTCAGGCCAAAGTCCAAATTGGGTATCTCCAAAAAACCGGTTCGAAGGTGCAGGATGAAATCCCCACTCACTTCATGATCGTAAAGCCCTGAGCGGTAAAGAAGGGAGTGGCGATAGCCGACTTCAGAAACTTCAGATAGGCAACGGCGTCAGGGTTCTTGCTGGCGGCAAGCACCGCGACAGGGTAAATGATCGGCGGATGCGAATCGGCTGGAAACATGCCGACGATTGCGACGCCTTTATCTGCCGCTGCATCTGTCTGATAGACAATCCCATATGGTGCTTCGCCGCGCGAGACGAGCGCAAGAGCGGCACGCACGCTTTGCGCACCGGCAATCTTCGGCTCGACCGATGCCCACACGCCGAGCTTTTCGAGTGCGGCCCTGCCGTATTTGCCGGCGGGGACGGATTTCACTTCTCCCATCGCAAGCCTGCCATCACCCAGAAGCCCGGAAAGATCGAAACCGGGCTTGATATCGACCTGCTTTGCCTTATCGCTTGCGGTTACCAGCACGATGCGGTTGCCAAGCAAGTCAGCGCGGGTGTCCTTCCGGATCAGGCCTTTTCCGGCGATGTAGTCCATCCAGTCGAGATCAGCGGAGATGAAGATATCGGCTGGTGCGCCACTTTCGATCTGCCTGGCGAGTGCGGAGCTCGCTGCATAGGAAGCGACGGCTTCCTTGCCGCTTTCCCTGGCCCAGGCTGCATTTGCGGCGTCAAGCGCATTCTTGAGGCTCGCTGCCGCAAAGACGGCAATTCGGTCTGCCGCGCCTGCGGGCTGCGGCACCAGCCCTGCAGCGCCAATCCAGGCCATGATCGCGACCACCCGTTTCATCCAATGCCGGCGACGATGCATATCTTCGATTCTCCTTCGAAATATTCAAAGGAATATATCGATATCAGCAGCATTGGCTAGGGATATGTTTTGACGAATATATCGTCGTCGAGCTTTGACATTGTCGATTGCCATGAAAGATCGCCTACGCACCTTTGCGGCCCGTTGGCACGCCGAAGGGCGGGCAGATTTTGCGGGCGGGTCTTGCCTGTGTTCTGGGATCGATCGATGGTTCGAGCCTGGCGTATCCTGAATGCACTTCAGCCGTTCCGTTTTCGGAGCGGCTGAACATCCTTGTATCGATGCGAAATCCTATTCCGCAGACTGACGAGCAGCTTCCTCGATCACATCGGCGACCTTCTCCGGCTGCGAAGCGAAGACGGCATGGCTTGCTGCGATCTCGGTGATCTGACTGCCGGCGCGCCGTGCCATATTACGTTCGAGATCAGGGTTGATCGAGCGATCCTGCGTGGCAACGATCGACCAGCTCTTCTTCGATTTCCATGCCGGCTCGCCAACCTTGGCGGCGAAGGCATCCTTGGAGGCGAACACCTGGCTTTTAGCCAGAAACGCCGCGTCTTCCCTTGGCAGATCGGCAGCGAAGTCATTCGCGAAGGCGGAGGGCTCGAGGTAGAGGTACTTGCCGTCCTTCGTTTGCTTGATGCCGTTGCCAGCTGGCGGCTTAGATCCGGCGAGGTCGAGGAGACTTTCGCCCTTCTTCGGCTGGAACGCAGCAACATAAACGAGTCCGGCGACGTCCGGTCTGTTTCCTGCTTCGGTGATGACCATGCCGCTGTAGCTGTGACCGACGAGCAGGCTCGGTCCTTCCTGAAGGTCAAGAACGCGGTTGGTCGCGGCGACATCGTCTGCAAGCGAGGTGATCGGCTCCTGGACTATTGTGACATTGAAGCCGCGTCTTTCGAGAATTTCGGTTGCCTTGCGCCAGCCAGAACCGTCGGCGAGCGCGCCGTGGACGATGACGATGTTCTTCACCTCGGCAGCCTGGGCCGCATAGGCGATAACGCCGGTGGAAAAAGCGATGGCAAGAGCGGCGATTGTACGGCGATTCATGAGACTTGCTCCTTTCGTTCAGGTGGAAGGCTATCGGTTCAGCCGAAGGTGAAGGCGTAGGCTTCGACGCCCGGGTCGAGGAAGCGGATCTCGAAGTTTCGTGCTTCCACATCGCCGGCTTGGCGGACGAGCTGATAGAGCTTCGTAGAGGTGACAGTGCCGTTGCCATCGCTATCAACATCGGCGCCGTGATCTGCTCCAGGTGCTTTCCCGTCGATCGTCACCTTGAAGCGGACAGGCTTTCCCGAATGGCCGGGACCAAGGACCAGATGCAGGTCACGGGCGCTGAAGTGGTAGGCGATGCTGCCATCGGGTCGGTCCAAAACCGCCTGTTCCGCGCGGATCGTCCAGGTTCCGGAGAGGCCCCATTCGTTCAGGCCGGGACTGCTGAGCGAATACAGTTGGGACGCGTCGGCGCGAAGAGCTTCCGTCGATGCAAAACCCGTGGCGCGTTGGTAGCCCAGGTAGGTTTCGCCGGAACGAATGTGCTTCAGATCCGGGCTTGCCTCGGCGCCTTTTGCATTCGGCGCTACGGGTGAGCCAGCCTTCGTCTCGCTACCTGCCTCGCGCAGCAGATCCTGGATTGCCTGCTCGGTCTGTCGGTAGTTTCCTTCACCGAAATGGTGGTACCGGATCTGGCCCTTCGCATCGATCAGGTAATGCGCCGGCCAATAGCTGTTGTCGAACGCGCGCCAGATTTTGTAGTTGTTGTCGATCGCGACCGGGTAACCAATTTTGAAGTCGCTTACGGCCTGCTTGACGTTGTCGATCTTCTTTTCGAAAGCAAATTCCGGGGCGTGCACACCAACCACGACAAGACCCTGGTCCTTGTACTTCTCGTACCAGGCGCGGACGAAGGGCGTGGTGCGGATGCAGTTGATGCAGGAATAGGTCCAGAAGTCGATGAGCACGATCTTGCCGCGCAGTTGTCCGGTAGCGAGCGGCGGCGAGTTCAACCATTCCACAGCCCCATTCAGTGAAGGTGCAGGGCCTTCGACAGGCAGATTTGACCGAAACGGCGCCGCGGTGCTCACCGGGATCACGTTGGAATTGATAGCGACCTGCGACGCGGCGCCCGCGTTGGTGCGCAGCCGGTCGAGGACGGTTTGTTCGAAGGATGCGGTACTGGCATACGACAGTCTTGACAAAAGGCCGGTATCCAGGCCGAGCGCGATAATGGTGACGCCGGCCAGAACGGCGGCGCCCAGGATCTGACGGATCCGTTCGCTGAAGCCGAGCGACCGTTTCATGCCGGCGAAGACCTTGCCTCCGATCAATAGCGCAAAGGCAAGCGAGGTGGCAGCGCCGGCGGCATAGGCGGCAAGCAGCAAGCTTGTTTCAAGATTGGCGCCATGCAGTGCTGCACCCGTCAGCACAAGGCCGAGGATCGGCCCGGCGCAGGGCGCCCAAAGCAGGCCGGTGGCGATGCCCAGGATCAGCGAGCTTGCGACGGTGGGGACGGTGCCGGCCTTGCCGGAGGCATTGGCCAGGCGGCTGCCGAACTCCACGACCGGCCGGGTGATGAGGCTCGCTGCGCGCGGTGAGATCAGGCTGATGCCGAATACGGCAAGCAACGCGAGAGCGGCAAGCCGGCCATATTCATTGGCGTTGATCGCCCAACTGCCGCCAACAGCCGCCAGCGTCGCGACGGCGGCAAATGTAGCCGCCATGCCGGTAAGCATAGGCAGCGTGCTGCGGAGAAACGGCTTTCCTGCACGTGCGAAGACGAAGGGAAGGATGGGCAGGATGCAGGGGCTGAGGATAGTCAGCGCCCCGCCGAGATAGGCAATGATCAAAAGCGTCATCATCGTTTCCTTTGAAACAAGATTTAGAGGCTCTGGACGGCGATGTGGCGCGACCAGCAATGATGCCAGGTTGGAGACGTGACGTATCTCGGATGTGTCCGGGCTCTAGTGGATTTGTATGGAAATGTAGAAGAGGCGCTTGGACGACAGCTTTTAACGCGGTGACGCTTTTCCTCGTGGCGGGGAGCAAGGGAACGTATCAGAATGTATCTGAGCAAGGCCTTGCTACAGAACTATTCACAATCGATTGTCTCAAGACACATCGGGGATACATGAACCAGGCTTCTTGTCGATCGTATCAACACGGATCGGAGAGAAAGCAATGACTACCCACCAGATCGACCTTCAGCGCCGCCGTTTCTTCGGTATCGCAGCCATGACCGTCGCAGCTGTCGAACTTGGCGCAACGGGCCTGGCTAATGCCAAAACCACCGCCGCGTCTTCGGCATCTGCCAAGAGTGGGGGACATACATCCTTCGGTCCTTTAAAACAGATCGACGCAGGTGTGCTCAGCGTCGGTTACGCCGAAGCAGGCCCCGCGGACGGCCCGGCTGTCCTGCTCCTGCACGGTTGGCCCTATGACATTTATAGCTATGTCGATGTTGCACCGATTCTCGTTTCGGCAGGGTATCGCGTGCTCATCCCCTATCTGCGCGGTTACGGCACGACCCGTTTTCTATCGAGCGATACACCCCGCAACGGCCAGCAAGCCGCACTTGCGGCCGACATGATTGCGTTCCTTGACGCACTAGGTGTCAAACAAGCCGTAGTTGCAGGTTATGACTGGGGCGCTCGTACCGCCGACATCATGGCTGCTCTCTGGCCCGAACGTTGCAAAGCCCTGGTTTCGGTCAGCGGCTACCTCATAGGCAGCCAGAAGATCAACGAGAAGCCTCTCCCTCCGAAAGCGGAACTGTCCTGGTGGTACCAGTTTTATTTTGCCACCGAACGCGGCCGCGCCGGTTACGCCGCCAATACTCTCGATTTTGTCCGCCTGATCTGGCAGACGGCATCGCCGACCTGGAAGTTCAGCGACGAAACCTTCAATCGCTCGGCGCCTGCCTTCGATAATCCGGATCATGTGGCAATCACCATCCATAACTATCGCTGGCGTCTTGCGCTGGCTGAGGGCGAAGCCAAATATGATGCCTATGAAAGCCGGCTTGCGAAATTTCCTGTAATTACCGTGCCGACGATCACCATGGAAGGTGATGCCAATGGCGCGCCACATCCAGATCCGTCGACCTATGCGGCGAAGTTTTCCGGCAAATACGAACACCGCAATGTCAGCGGTGGCATCGGACACAATCTGCCGCAGGAAGCGCCTGAGGCTTTTGCCAAAGCCGTTTTGGACGTTGCGAAGCTTTAAGCTTGCCGCGGCCGGCGAACCGTTATCTTTAGTGAGTCTGCCAGTTGGTTACGCAGTAGCGGGTCTTTTAGGAGTGTCGGAACGTTGAAGGCAGCATCCATGGAACACATCGATCATATCCTTGTCGTCGACGACGACCGAGAAATCCGAGAACTGGTCTCGAACTACCTGAAAAAGAATGGCTTGCGCGCAACCGTGGCGGCCGACGGGCGGCAGATGAGAACCTTTCTGGAGGGGAACACGGTCGATCTGATCGTGCTCGACGTGATGATGCCGGGCGATGACGGCCTGGTCCTGTGCCGCGAGCTGCGGGCCGGTAAGCACAAAGCTACGCCCGTGCTCATGCTGACGGCGCGCGACGACGAGATGGACCGGATCATCGGACTGGAAATGGGTGCCGACGATTATCTGCCGAAACCCTTCGCGGCACGCGAGCTTCTCGCACGGATCAAGGCTGTGCTGCGTCGGACCCGGATGCTGCCGCCCAACCTGCAGATCAGCGAGGCCGGTCGGCTTTTGAGCTTCGGTGACTGGCGCCTTGATACGGTCGGACGTCATCTGCTCGACAAGGAGGGAACGGAGATCGCCTTGAGCGGCGCCGAATATCGGCTGCTCAGGGTCTTCATCGATCATCCCCAACGCGTCCTCAATCGTGACCAGCTGCTCAATCTCACGCAGGGTCGCGATGCGGAGCTGTTCGACCGGTCAATCGATCTCCTGGTGAGCCGCGTGCGCCAGCGGCTGGGCGACGATGCACGCGAGCCGACCTACATCAAGACGGTGCGCGCTGAAGGCTATGTTTTTTCGGTTCCGGTCGAGATTTCGGAGCCGAGGGCATGAGAGAGGGCAGCCGTCGCATCGGCTGGTGGCCGGGCTCGTTGCGGTCCCGGCTCTTTCTGATCCTGTTCGCCGGTCTCGCCATTGCCTATGGCCTGTCGTTCAGCATCCTCTTTGCCGAACGCTATATGTCGGCCAAGGCCGTCATGCTCGGCACGCTGGAGAGCGATCTGGCGACGTCGATCGCCGTCGTTGATCGCCTTCCCGCCAACGAGAGAGCCGATTGGGTCGATCGGCTGAGCCGCGGCAATTATCGCCTTGTTCTCGGTCCCGGCCTTCCGGGTGTTTCCGACATGTCCGGCCGGGGCGCTGAGATCGCGGAAAGAATAGAGGAGGCGGCCGGCCACAAGTTTCCGCTCAGGGTCGAATCCATCCCGGGTGATGGCAAGAGGCTTCAGGCCCACTTGACGTTGTCCGACGGCGCGCCATTGACGATCGATGTCACCCCGCGCGGCGTCATGCCGTTGGCCGAGTGGCTGCCCTATGTCTTCGCCGCGCAAATGGCGCTTTTGGTTCTGTGCACTTGGTTTGCGGTGCGCCAGGCCATCCGCCCCCTGAGCGCGCTTGCCGCAGCGGCCGAGGCGCTCGATCCAAGCAAAAAGGGATCGCCGATGAGCGCCGGCGGGCCGAGTGAAGTCGCCCACGCTGCCCGCGCCTTCAACGCGATGCGCGACCGGATCGCGCATTATCTGGAGGAGCGTGTACAGATTCTCGCGGCGATCTCGCACGACCTGCAGACACCGATCACCCGTATGCGGCTGCGCGCCGATATGGCTGACGATACGCCGGAGAAGGAAAAGCTGGTCAGCGACCTGCGGGAGATCGAGCGGCTGGTGCAGGACGGCATTGCCTACGCGCGCAGCTCGCACGGCAACGGCGAAAAGACCTCTCGGATCGATCTTGCCTCCTTCATCGACAGCATCGCCTACGACTACCAGGACACCGGAAAAGCCGTAACCGTTCTCGGCGTTATCCAGGGCACGGCGTCGACCAAACCGCACGCGCTGCGACGGATACTGACGAACTTTATAGATAACGCCATCAAGTTCGCCGGTAGCGCCGAGATCGCCGTCGAGCGGAGTGGCGAGGGCGATGTCGTCGTTACCGTGCTGGATCGCGGCCCGGGCATCCCTGACGATATGCTGGATAGCGCCATGCAACCCTTCTTCCGGATTGAGACATCGCGCAACCGTGACACAGGCGGAACAGGTCTTGGACTTGCGATCGCCCAGCAGCTTGCGGGAACGATCGGCGGCTCTGTGCGCCTCTATAATCGGCAAGGTGGGGGGCTGGCGGCTGAGGTGACTTTCCGCTGATCGGGCCAGCCTCGTGTTTTGGACAATGCGGGCGCCAGCGGGTGGTCACCGGCGACGCTTCGATACACATTCGGCGTTTTGGCAAACATGCCGGATTTGCCGATCGGTCAGAACAATCTTGTCAGAGAGCGCCGCTGTTGGCGGCGGAACGAAAGGAGTCTGCCATGACCGAGATTGAGAATGTCCTTTGAGCCGGCAGAACCCACACCTCCGGCGGGCGCGATGGTTTTGCGCGCAGCGACGACGGCGCGCAGGATATCAAGCTTGCGCCCTCGCCCTTGCCGGCCAAGCGGATGGCGTAACGTCTAATTAGACGCCGTCGCAGATCGGCTCATCCACGTGGCAGGAGCCGTTCCTTTCCTATCTCTCGCGGGCAGCGATGGAGCCTACTCCCGTCTGACCTCTCTGATGAGTTCGACGAAACTGCGTAGCTTCGCGGGTATGTGACGGCGGCCCGGATAGTAGAGGCAAAGGCCTGGATAGGGAGCCGTCCAATCTTCGAGGACTTTCTGAAGGCGACCATTCGCAAGGTCTTCAGAAACCTGCCACTCGTTCAGATAGGCCAGTCCCACCCCTTCTCTCGCGGCGCGAAGTATCAGGTCGCTGTCGTCGAGCGTCAGCTTGCCGTGGACGGTTATGCTGAAGGTCTGCCCCCTGCGCTCGAATTCCCAGCTATATAAGGCGCCATTGGCCATGCGAGCCCGGATGCACTGATGAGCCTGAAGATCGGCGGGGACTTCCGGTTCTCCGTAGTTCTTCAAGTATTCCGGTGCGCAGACAATCGCAGGGCGGATGCTGTCGC
Organism: Rhizobium azibense; assembly: GCF_004342325.1. Taxonomy (NCBI): domain Bacteria; kingdom Pseudomonadati; phylum Pseudomonadota; class Alphaproteobacteria; order Hyphomicrobiales; family Rhizobiaceae; genus Rhizobium; species Rhizobium azibense. The sequence continues at coordinate 132,775 of NZ_SMBJ01000007.1, forward strand.
TGATCGGTACAACCACCATATCCGGCGGCACGGTCTCACGGATCCGGATTCCAGCATCAAAGCCCTGCGCGTTGATATCAACAAGCGCATCCTCCGTTACAATCTCCACCGCCACTTGCGGATAGCGGCGCATGTACTCGATCACGACGGGGGCAAGGATCATTCTGGTAGCGCCGATCGAGCTGTTTAAGCGTAGCGTACCCGTCGGCTCAACTCGATGCTCGTCGGCATGGGCCATGGCACTCCGGATCGCAGCCAGCGCCGGTGTAATCTCCGAAACGAACCGCTCGCCAGCTGCTGACAGCACTACGCTGCGGGTGGACCGATTGAAGAGCCGCACACCGATGCGGGTCTCCAACGCGCCGATCTGCTGGCTTAGTGCGGAGGAGGAGATACCCAGGTCGCGGGCGGCTGCGCGAAAGCCGCCGCGTGCGGCAACCGCGACCACCGCCTCAAGCTCCGCAAGTGATCCGCGCATCATTGTCCTTGTTCCCTTATCAGCTCGTGCAGGTTTGGTCTGCTTATCAGCATAATAGGCAAAAGCTACATTAGGCGCATCAGCTTGAGGGCGATCGACGCACGTCCCTCCAAAGGAGTGCATTAAGCAAGATTTCATCGGGGGTTCTGTTTCAACCGTGTCGACGGTTGCCACACGAGCTTTCGTTTTGCGTCCGACCCGAAACAGAAGAGACACAAGCCGAGGAGATGCTGTCTCTCCTTCGGCAATGATAGCGCGCAACATTCGATCTGCCCCTGGCGGCCTTGGGGCCAGCCAAATCCCGAACCATACCTTATTGAGGCCCGATCAATGCGATCAATCGAACATGTCTACATCAACGGCGAATTCGTGGTGCCGAAGGGCAATGAGCGGTCAGAGCTCATCAACCCGGCCACCGAAGAGAAAATTGGCGACGTGCGGCTTGGGAATGCGGAAGACGCAAAGGCTGCGGTGGAGGCCGCTAAGCAAGCTTTTCCCGCTTTAGCGGCATCAACGACGCAAGAGCGCATTGATATGCTCAGGAGCCTTCGCGATGTGATCGCAGCGAGGCCCGATGAGCTTGTTCAAGCCATGACAGAGGAGTACGGAGCTCCCGCTTACTTCACCGAGTTTTCAGTGCAGAACACGGCATCGATCTTCGATGTCATGGCAGAAACCGTGGCTGCCTACGACTTTGAACGAGTTGTTGGTAAAAGCACGGTAAGGATGCTCCCGCGCGGGGTGCTCGCCGCTATCACGCCTTGGAACAGCAACTTCGGATTTATCGCCACCAAGCTCGCTCATGCGATCGGTTCCGGTTCACCCCTGGTCATCAAACCGGCTGAACAGAGTGCCTTTCAAACCGAAGTGCTTGCTAAACGGCTGCATCAGGCTGGCCTCCCTGCAGGCGTTCTCAACATTGTCAACGGAACAGGCCCGGTCGTCGGCGCGGCGCTTACGAACGATCCGGATGTAGCAACTATCAGCTTCACCGGCTCCACGCAGGCAGCGAAAATCATTCAGCACGCAGCCATCGACGGAATCAAGAGAGTGGTTCTGGAACTGGGAGGCAAGGCGCCAACAATCATTCTGTCAGATGCCGACCTTGAAGAGGCGATCCCTATCGCGTTGATGTCCGGTTTCGCAAATAGCGGTCAGGCCTGTGTTGCGGGAAGCCGAATCCTGGCGCCACGGTCTCGACTAGTCGAGATTTCGGAGAGGCTGAGGATAGAAGCCGAAAGGCTGAAAGTCGGTGACCCTCGCGACCCCGAGGTTCGGATTGGGCCGCTTGCAAGCCGCGCTCAGTGGGAGAGAATTCAAACCTACATTCGCCTAGGCGCCGAACAAGGAGCCACCTTTCTTACAGGCGGGACTGGCCGACCCGCGGGCTTCGAAAAAGGATGGTTCGCTCGACCGACTATTTTCGCGGACGTGACGAACGATATGAGGATTGCTCGTGAAGAAATATTTGGTCCCGTGTTGTGCCTGATCGCCTATGCGGATGAGGACGAAGCCGTCAAAATCGCCAACGACAGCGATTACGGGCTACAGGCCTATGTGCTGGGATCTGACCTGCACCGTGCCAGGCAATTTTCCGAAAGGTTGATTGCTGGCCGCGTTGTGGTCAACGGCGCCCCCCACGATCCGCGAGCACCGTTCGGCGGCTTCAAACAATCCGGCATTGGCAGAGAAATCGGCGCCTACGGTCTCGACGGCATGCTCGAGCCACGGGCCATTCTCACCCCGTAGCTGAGCTTACTCAACAAAGACCTGGAGACCTTGACACGCCAAGAGCCAAGTATGCGACGACCTGGTCAATAGTGCTCGGTGTGGTCACTTTCGAGGCCCTTGAGCAGAGCCTCGGATAAGGAGTAAGCGCTCAGACCCCATATTCAACCTTTCCTCGATTGGGGGTCGTGCCGGGACGCCCCGATCTGCCGCTTGTCAATCAGCTAAAAGGCCGTTGGGCGAATTCCCCGAGGTTTTTCGGGCCGAAGTAGGACATCTGGGCTCACGGTGGTTGCCCTTGAGCCGGGCGGCGATGACCTCCCGGCGCATCTTGTGCTTGGACCGACGCACTCCTTGTTCTGGACGAGGCAGAAGAATTCGCCGCCACGATTCCGACCGGTGGATGGTTGTTAGCAAGTCCACAGTGTTAGGGGCGCGGAAGCACAATCTAAAGGCGGCGCTGGCGGGGGTTGAGCGATCGCCCAGCCGCTCGCGCTTTCAGGCTGGCAAAGCTGGCATCAGTAACCAGCACTGGCAACATTTGTATCTGCACGTTTCGGGGCTCGGGAAGCAAACACTTCGTGACGCAGCAGCAGGCCCTAAGAAACAGCCGGGATACGATCGGCATCTACTTGTTCTTGGCGCGAAATAGTCGCGGAACGAAATGCGAAGGAGATAACTATGAATCAAGCTGCACACATCGGAAGATGGGGCCGACGAGCTGCTCTGGCCCTTGGATCGACGATGCTTGTTTCCGTGGCCAACTTTCAACCTGTCCTGGCGGCTGACAGTGGCCTCAAAGACCAAGTCGACAACTCAACCGCAGATGAAAGCATTCGGCCATTTCGGATCCATGTCGAGCAAGCGCAAATCAATGATCTGAAGAATAGGATTTTGAACACGCGTTGGCCGGATAAGGAGACTGTTGGGGACATCTCTCAGGGAATTCAGCTGGAACGGGTTCGAGAACTCGTCCACTACTGGGGTAGCAACTATGATTGGCGAAAGGCTGAGGATCAGCTCAATGCTTTGCCGCAATTCGTCACAACGATCGACGGTGTAGACATACAGTTTACGCATGTCCGCTCCCGCCATCCTAACGCTCTTCCTGTGGTCTTGACGCACGGGTGGCCGGGCTCGATTTTCGAGTTTATAAAGGTCATAGGTCCGTTAACTGACCCGACCGCATATGGCGGCAAGGCGGAAGATGCATTTGACGTGATCATTCCTTCAATCCCCGGATACGGTTTCTCAGGCCATCCGACAGACTTGGGTTGGGGGCCCGATCGCGTCGCGCGAGCCTGGGATACGCTGGTGAAGCGCCTTGGCTACACTCGCTATGTTTCTCAAGGCGGCGACCATGGTTCGGTGATCTCCGATGCACTGGCTCGGCAAGCACCGGAGGGGCTCCTCGGGATCCATCTGAATATGCCGGCTACCGTGCCTGGTTCGCTCATGAAGCGTATCAATGGTGGCGAGCCTGCGCCGGCCAATCTGTCGCCATTGGAGCGAGATGCCTACAATTCTCTAAGCGAATTCTTCGGCAGAAATGCTGCGTATGGAGCAATGATGGTCACGCGGCCCCAAACGATCGGGTACTCGCTGTCTGATTCCCCGGCCGGTCTTGCATCCTTTGTCTACGAGAAGTTCGTGCAATGGAGCGACAGCGACGGAGAGCCGGAACGCGTGCTCACCAAAGACGAAATGCTCAATGACATTACCCTTTATTGGCTGACCAACAGTGGCGCTTCAGCCTCCCGCTTTTATTGGGAGAACGACAACAACAACTTCAGCTCAGATGCTCAGAAGACCAAGGATATCAAAATTCCCGTTGGTATCACCGTCTTCCCGAAAGAGATCTACAAGGCGCCGGAGAGCTGGAGCAAGGAAGCTTATCCGTCGATAAACTATTACCATCAGGTTGATCATGGGGGGCATTTCGCGGCTTGGGAGCAGCCTGATATATTCGCAGAGGAGCTGCGTGCGGCCTTCAGGAAGGTCCGTTAAAACTTGCGACTTGCAAGGCGCAGGTCCTTACTGGGAGCTGCGCTTCGCCACTCAATCGCGATAGCGATCCAGTACCAGGCCCGATTAAGTTGTCATCGTGAAAGAGTCATGCCGTTGGCCGCACCTGCTCCCACGAAACAGGCTTCCGACACCGTGGCGATCCAACTTGGGAGCTCGTTTCGCAAGCGGTAACTCTTCGCTTGGAACATGAGGTTGGGAGCTGGATCTATCTCTCAGGCTGCGAACGCAGTGCGTTCTACCATCCAGTGATCCAGTGAGGATCGGACCATTATAGCAGAAGTTACGTCTGTGGCAGTGATCTTGATGAGGTGCTTTGCTGCATCGATGGCGATCGCGCTTCCTATAGACAAGCCGTTCTCAGCGCAGAACTCGTTTAATATTTTCCGTACCTCTAAGAGCGACACTGCTTTGTTCGGCATCTCGGTCTCCAGCTCTGCAAACTATGATGTTCGCTTGCTGTATGAAGCGGAGTTGTATCGGGGATTTTCCACGAGTGGCGAGAAGGGTATCTAAAAGTATGCTGACCCGTTTCAGATACGAAGGGTTACAAATTCGGCCGAACACCCTCCCTCCCCTGTGGCCATCCTGGGCACACTTCAATGAGCCGCATGCTGTACGGCTCATTGAATGAATTCCCGACTTAAAGCCTCGCCAGTCTGACCCAGCGCGATCAGGGCATAAAGATCCGTCACGCTTCCCAGTCGTCTACTTTGATGAGCGCGATCTGGGTGCTTTGTCTCTCTTAATCAGTCCCGTTACAGCTGTGGCAATCGATAGTCGAGTATGGGCGGCAATGGCATCTTCTCCCACCTATCGCTGCTCTAAACGCCGTTTCACGTTTTCAACCCCAAGTACGGGGCTTGTCAGAACTGGAACGCGGTGAGCCGTGCCGCTCACTGCACGAGCCATCGAGGCCTGCGCAAGAACGACCACATCGACCTTCTGCGACAACTCTTCGAGAACTTGGCGGATTTGCGCGTCATGGGCTTCGATATCTCCGCCGGCGAGGAGTTGAAAGGCTCCCTCAATAAGCTCATGGTCGATCGCTACGTCCTTACCGGCATCGCATGCCTGGCGCCTCAGCAGATCCACTGTCGGCACCAGCGTCGTAGACAAGGTTGCTAAGACGCCTATGCGGTGTCCATGCTCGACAGCGGCTTTGGCCATGCCTCATCAATACGGAACAGCGGAACAGGGCAAAGCGGGGCAATGGCATCGACTGCCGGTCCGAGAGTCGAGCATGTGACGACAACTGCACCTGCCCCGGCGTCGACTGCCGACCATATGTAGATGGCGAGCCTTCGTTTCGTCAGATCGGACAGCGACCAGCGCTCAATGGTATCTCTCAAGAGGCTCTCGTCGAGGATCGCGAACGGCTTCCAGTTCGGAAAATGTTCTTTGGCGAGGCCCTCGAACTCGAAAACAAGACCGGAAACCGTATGGATGAAAGCCAGCTTGGCGGAAGAGCTTGTATCTTGGATTGACATAGGGTTTCCATCTCTTTGCTAAGGAGCCGAGTTGGCGAAACGGGATTATTGCAGCAGTTCATCAATCTGGCATCACGTGAGAATCCACTCCTGCGGCTTCCGGCAGAGGTTTAGACTAGCAGTGTTTCTTCCAGTAACCCCGGCTTCCCGGACGTCGCTCTCCAGGTCTTGGGCTGCAATGCCGAGCCGTGATGTGCCGAAGGACCGAGGCATAGTCGCCACGAAGATCGCAAATAGTCTCGCCCGTCATCCCGCACGCATCCGCGACCCTCAGGTTCCTGCCGTGCGAGCTGCCGGCGATGCACCTGTGCGACCGCATCGGCCAGATCGGCCACGAAACCGTCCAGATCGCTTGAGCCTGCAGATATGCGGCCAGACCCGCAATCGCTCAGCGCTCTTTGCCGTCGCGACGCGGGAAAACTGCATCAGATGGCGCCAATTACAATTTTCGATCTGTCCGTGAAGCGCGACAGGCGGAATGGATCTGGATCGACACTTGCCGCGTCGCCCGCTACCAGATCCGCCGCCAGATGGCCAATGCCAGGGCCGGCGCCGAAGCCGTGTCCGGAACAGCCTGCGGCGACGAACACACCGCCGATGCTCTCCACTGGCGAAATCACGGGTATGGCGTCTGGTGTGGAATCGACATATCCACCCCAGGAGGACACGACGCCGGCATCGGCAACAGCGGGGAACAGGGCTTTTATCCGTGCCATTATAGTCGCCATCATCCGCATGTCCGGAGCGGGATCGAGGACGCGGATGCGCTCAAAGGGGGTCGGCCTGTCGAGATGCCAGCGACCAAGTGTTTCCGGGCCCTGAAAGAACGAGCGACCGGATGCCGATCTCGACGGCCTTGCGTCGTTTGATGAACATCGGCAGAAACGGTCGGGCATAGCTATCGTGTAGCTGCCATCGATCCGGCGCGTCAGGGCACACTCAGACGTGTAGATTGCTCCGCCAAGATCCGGTGCAGGACCGGTCCGTAGGGCGGTCTGACGGACGCTGGCCTGCGGCAGCGAAACCGCATGCATGCGCAGGAAAGAAGAAGCCCAGGCACCAGCGGCACATAGGACCGCGCTGGTCATGGCGCGACAGTTCATCAGAACTGCGCGGCACGCGGCCTGGATATCACCAATGGTAAAGTGAGCGGTGTCGTCACCGAGAAAGGCCTTATCCGCAACCACGTCTGGGCAGTGCGAAAGATCAGGCAGGCTCTAGTGTGCGGTGACAAGACGCCAAAGATGAAGCCGCCGTCCGTTGTACCCTCATTGGACAAGCTGGACTGCACCCGGATTATTAATCTCGTTGTTTGCCAGTTCCGACTTGCACTCCAGCTTGAAAGTGCTGTTGCCGGTCATGGTTATTTTCTGGCCGATGATTCGGACGCAGTCGCCGGACGTCGTACCATTGCCGGAATACTGGATTTCTTCGGCTGCTGGCATGTAGATGATGCCGCTGATGTTCGAGTTGCTGTTGCCATTGATCACCGCGGAGGCCGTGTTATCGCGGTCGGCGACGAAAACGAAACCCGCCCATGGGCCAGATGTCGGGGCGGTGACATTAACGGTCGAACCGCCGTGAATGTCGATTTCAGCGCCGTTGAGCAGGAAGAATGTGACCCCTTCGCCAGTGACGACCGACTGGCTTCCGAAACTCAGCTTGCCCCCGTTGATGATGTAGTCACCGGGTTGCAGCGTCACATTGCCCTTGACTTGCAGACCCTTGTACGTCCCTGGCTCCAGTTCGCCGGAGGCGTTGTTCTTGGCCAAGGTCCCTGCTTTCGGCATCGTTTTGAACCTGAACGGGTCAAGGGCCGCTGCCGTTCCCTCATAAGGCTTGTCGCATTCGAGATCGATTTTGTACGGCGAGGCCGCGACCTTGCCTGGCGTATAAAGACATTCCGTCTTCAGGCTTCCAGATCCGCCGACATAGATGGCTTCGTTGCTGTGCGAGTTCGCGGTGATCGCGCAATTCGAGGTGTCGACCTTCGAACTACCTGTAACCTCGAAGGCGCGATCTGCTGTCGGGCTGAGCGCCAGAATGCAGGCTTCATTGCCCGCTTGGTAAGCGGTGCTGCTGCGGCGGGAGATGGGGAACGATAATCGAGTGAGGAATACCGGGTCGTAGTCGACTGCATAGTTAGCCGTCGCAAATACCTGCTGTCCCGCCATTGAATAGGCGATCTGCAGGGACGGAGGTTCCTCTGCCGGGGTCATTGCATCGTTGGCCTCATTGACAATACCCGCCGTTTGGTAATTGCCGAAGAACATCTCGTTCGCCAATTGAGTGGCTTCCGCCTCACTGTAGCCTTCGCCGTAAAGGCGCACCGCCGCAAGCGTGGCGCTGTCCAGCGCCTCTTGCAACTTGTCAGCTTCGAATCTGGCGTTGACGAAGTCGATCGCGATGGAGGCCGCCCCCAGTAAGGGAACGATTGCAGCCGCAGTCAGGATTGTGAAGTTGCCGCCCTCGTCCCGAATAAGCCGATCGAAATGCCGTTTGAGAAATTCACCCATTCTTATCCCCCAGTTCCAAGTAGCCCAGGAGGACATATTAGGCTCCAGCAATATACGATTGATTGCTTCTTTTGTTCGAATTGTACGTATCCCAAAGAATAAAAATCCTGCTTATATGCCAAAAATCCCCGCTTTTGCGCGTTCTCGGGACGGTTGGATCCATCCAGCGCAAGTCCCTATGCGACAGCTCGTTAAGTTTTTCGGCAAGCAGTGGTCACGCGGAAAAGACCCGGCACGTGCTCCGAGCCGCGAGGGCCGAAGTACCGAGGTAAACTAGGCGGAGACGATTCGAAGGCGGTTCGGAAGCAAGTCCAGACCCGATTGCTCCGGCATCCGGAGAACGCGTCGGGCGAAATAACTGCCCTGCCGTGTCGCGTCTGCTGTCCAATCCCGAAAACATCCGCGGACCAGCCTGCGCTACGACCTGACGCGCTGCCGCGGGCCTTGTCCTACTTCGTGGTGTTGTCGCGTTCTGCGGCCCGCAGACCGTCCGCAATGCCTCAAAAAGCGGCAACACGCAGGATGGCAATCATTGAGACTTGCGCTGATCGCATTGCTGCAATGCAATATACGATATTCCAGTTTTTCGAAATTATGATAAAACATACTTATCGAAACGGCGATCTCCTCCTCCCAAAGCCGTTAGATATCCGGTCGGCAGCACTCCTCCTCCCAGCTGTCGATCAAGTTTATAAAGCCCGACGGATCCTCCCCCGTCGGGCTTTTCATTTGTCAGCCTTGCTGAAACTGCCGCTACTCAGCCGCTTTGCGAATTGCAGTCGAACTCAATGCCGAGCGCGGGCCATGAATAAAGGTCCAGGCAGGCGCGGATTTTTTCCAGAGCGCGCGGGCATCGTCCTCGTCGATACGCGCGAAATCGAAGGTCTTTGCCATTTTCGACGATAGATAGGAAAGCGTCGCACCGGGGCGATCGATGACGGCGATCGGGAAGGTGCGCGCAATCACTTGCCACTTTTGCCATTTGTGGAAGGTTTGAAGGCTGTCGGCACCCATGATCCAGATGAAGTGGATGTTGGGATTGCGTGCCTTTACCCTGGCGAGTGTGGTTGCCGTGTAACTAACTCCGAAGGCCTGTTCGAATGCAGTCACCTTGATATGCGGATCGGTTGTGATCGCTTCGCTGAGCGCGATCCGCTCGGCAAGCGGCGCAAGATGATTGCGGTTCTTCAGCGGGTTGCCGGGTGTAACCATCCACCACAGTTGATCGAGGCCGAGGCGCCGTATGGCGATCTCCGCAACCAGCGCATGCCCCTGATGCGGTGGATTGAAGGATCCGCCGAAAAGCCCGACGACCATGCCGCGCTCGATGTGCGGCATGCGAAGGTAGCGACGGTCTACTTCGTCTGTCGTCACGTCAGGACCGCGTTTGTCCGGTGCCGCGCACGCGATATTTGAAGGAAGTGAGCTGCTCGACGCCAACAGGACCGCGGGCATGCATCTTGCCCGTCGCAATTCCGATTTCCGCACCCATGCCAAACTCGCCGCCGTCGGCGAATTGTGTGGAAGCGTTATGCAGCAGGATGGCCGAATCGATCTCGGTGAAAAATCGCTCGACGACGGCCGGATCTTCCGCGATCACGGCTTCCGTGTGGTTCGACGAATACTTTTGGATATGCGCGATCGCGCCCGAAATACCGTCAACAACGGCAACGGAAATGACGGCATCGAGATATTCGGTCGACCAATCCTCCTCGGTCGCTGGCTTCAAGCCCGGGGCAACCTTCAACACCGTGGCGGATGCGCGGATTTCACAGCCGGCCCTCGCCAGCATTTCGAGAAGCGGTGTCAGATGCGTGCCGATTGCAGCGCCGTCGACAAGCAGGGTTTCCACGGCCCCGCAGATGCCTGTGCGGCGCATTTTGGCATTGACGATGATCCTCTTTGCCATTTCGATATCGGCAGACTTGTCTACATAGATGTGGCAAAGGCCCTCGAGGTGGGCAAAAACTGGCACGCGGGCCTCGTTCTGCACGCGGGCGACAAGGCTCTTTCCGCCACGTGGCACGATGACGTCGATCGCCCCTTCCAGGCCTCGCAGCATGGCGCCAACGGCGGCACGGTCCGAAACCGGAACAAGCTGTATGGCATGCCGCGGAAGATCTGCTACCTTCAGTCCTTCGACGAGGCAGGCATGGATTGCCTGCGATGAACGGCGCGAGTCCGAACCGCACCGCAAGATCACAGCATTGCCTGCCTTCAGGCAAAGCGCACCGGCATCTGCCGTCACGTTCGGCCGGCTTTCGAAGATGACGCCGATGACGCCGAGAGGTGTGCGGACCCGCTCGATCTTCAGTCCGTTCGGCCGATCCCAGGAAGCGATCACTTCTCCGACCGGATCTTTCAGCGCAGCAATGGCGCGGATGCCTTCGGCCATTTCGGTGATGCGCTGATCGTTCAGTGTCAGGCGATCGATGAAGGAAGCAAGCATATCGGTGCCGGCGACATCGTGCAGATCCTTGGCGTTTTCGGCAAGGATGCGCTCCTTGCTTGCGAGGATCGCGTCGGCCATTGCGTTCAGCGCCCTGTTCTTGGCTTCGGTGGACGCAAAGCCTAACGGTCGTGCGGCGGCCCTAGCCTTGCGGCCGATGTCGTTCATCAGCGTGTCAATGTCAGGGCCTTGCACAACAGTCTCAAGCATGGGCCGCGTCCTTCTTCTGTCTTTCTGATTTCGAATTTGCCTGTGACGTCAACACCATATCGTCTCGATGGATCATAGCGGTGCGGCCGGGGTAGCCGAGGATCGCTTCGATCTCGGCGGACTTGCGGCCAACGATCCTGCGGGCGTCTTCTGCGTCGTAGCTGACGAGGCCGCGGGCGATCTCGCGCCCGGAAGGGCCAATAATTGCCACGGTGTCACCCCGGCTAAAAAGTCCGACCACCTTGCGAACGCCAGCGGGAAGCAGGCTCTTGCCCGCACCGAGCGCCGTCACGGCGCCGTCGTCGACATGCAGTTCTCCAGCTGGCTGCAACTGACCTGCGATCCAGGTCTTGCGCGCGGTCACGGGGGTGCCGGAGGGTGCGAACCAGGAGGACCGTGCGCCATTCAAGATCGCCGATAGCGGGCTATCCGTTTTGCCGGAAGCAATGATCATGGCGCAGCCCGACGTCGTCGCGATCTTGCCGGCGTCGATTTTCGTGCGCATGCCGCCGCGCGACAGCTCGGAAGCAGCGCCGCCTGCCATGGCTTCGATCTCCGGAGTGATTTCGGCGATCGTCTCAAGGAACTTAGCCGCGGGATCGAGGTGCGGCGGCGCCGTATAAAGCCCATCGATATCGGATAGAAGGATCAAGAGGTCGGCGCCGGTCATCGTTGCGACACGAGCTGCGAGGCGATCATTGTCGCCGTACCGGATTTCGCTGGTTGCGACGGTGTCGTTCTCATTGATGATCGGAACGGCGCCGATCTTGAGCAACTGGTTGATCGTGGCACGGGCATTCAAATAGCGGCGACGTTCTTCAGTGTCGCCGAGCGTCAGCAGGATCTGGCCCGCCACGATCTGATCCCGCGATAGGCTTTCCGACCAGGCACGCGCCAGCGAAATCTGGCCGACAGCTGCGGCCGCCTGGCTTTCCTCCAGTTTCAGTGCACCGGAAGGCAGATCCAGCACCGAGCGGCCGAGCGCGATTGCGCCCGACGAGACCACAAGCACATCCGCGCCTCTTGCCTTCAGTGCGGCGATATCGGCGCACATTGCATGGAGCCACGCGCTTTTGAGCCCGCTCTTGCGGTCGACGAGGAGTGCTGAGCCGATCTTGATGACGATGCGGCGGTAGCGATCGAGCGGCTTACGCGTCGTCATCCATTCTGTCCTCATCGCTCGTAATCATGTCGCGATGCCGCAGCTTGGGCGCTTTGGCCGGCTTTTCGCCGCCCGCATTCGCCTCGACAATGATGTCGCGCAGGGCTCGCAGAACCTCGGTCATGCCCTTCCCGGTTGCGGCCGAAATCTGGAACGGCGTCTTTCCGCAAGCCTTGGCAAGCTCCTTCGTCTTCCTCTTCAGCGTCGCATCGTCGAGCACGTCGATCTGCGAGAGCGCAACGATTTCCGGTTTGTCGGTCAGTTCGTTTCCATAGGCCTCAAGCTCGTTCTTCACCGTCGTATAGGCTTTGCCGACCTTTTCCTCCTGCGCCGAGACCAGATGCAGCAGCACGCGCGTACGCTCGACATGGCCGAGGAAACGGTCGCCGATGCCGATCCCCTCGTGCGCGCCCTCGATCAGGCCAGGGATGTCTGCAAGAATGAACTCCTGTCCGTCGATCGTTGCCACGCCGAGGTTCGGGTGCAGCGTGGTGAAGGGATAGTTGGCGATCTTTGGCCGCGCGCGGGTGACTGCCGCCAGGAAAGTGGACTTGCCGGCATTGGGCAGACCGACGAGCCCGGCGTCTGCAATCAGCTTCAGATGCAGCCAGATCGTCTTTTCCTCGCCAGGCAATCCGGGATTTGCCCAATCCGGCGCCTGATTGACCGAAGACTTGAAATGCGCATTCCCAAAGCCGCCGTTGCCGCCTGCGGCAAGCCGGAAACGCTGTCCTTCTTCCGTCAGGTCGCAGATCAGCGTTTCCTGGTCTTCTTCCAGGACCTGTGTTCCGACCGGAACCTTGAGAGTTACGTCTTCTCCATTGGCGCCGGTGCGGTTTTTGCCCATGCCGTGCATGCCGATCTTGGCCTTGAAATGCTGCTGGTAGCGGAAGTCGATAAGCGTATTGAGGCCATTGACGGCTTCAATCCAGACATCGCCGCCGCGTCCGCCATCGCCGCCGTCCGGTCCGCCGAACTCGATGAACTTCTCGCGCCGGAACGAGACGCTGCCTGCGCCGCCGTCACCGGACCGAATATAGACCTTTGCTTCGTCGAGAAATTTCATTTTACTTCCATCATCGGTGGCTTTTTACGCGCCCCATCCTGCCGCTTTCGATATAGCCGGTTCAAGCTGAGGTCAAAGATTATCGTGAAGTTTGCGAGCTATAACATACAGTACGGCTTCGGTCTTGATGGGATTTATGATCTCGGCCGTATCGCGAACAATCTCGATGGCGCCGATATCATCGCGCTTCAGGAGGTGACCAGAGGCTTCGCGCGAAACGATTTTTCCGACATGGCGGCAGATCTTGCTGCCTTCTTTCCCAACCATTTCTGGGTCTATGGCCCGGCCTGCGACCTGCACGTCGACGCCGGTGAAGAGGGTTACCCGCTCCGCGGTACGCGCTTCCAGTTCGGCAACATGATCATTTCGCGGTGGCCGATCCTGTCGACGCGCACCCTGCTCTTGCCGCGCAGCCGCACAGTTTCGAAAATCAATCTGCAGCGCGGGGCGACCGAGGCCGTCGTCGATACGCCTCAAGGCGCTCTTCGCGTCTATTCCGTTCACCTCGATCACGTATCGCCCGACGAGCGTATCCGCCAGCTCGCCTATTTGAACGAGCGCATCAATGCGTTTCCATTCGAGGGCGGTTGCCTGACGGGTGCCAGTGAATTCGAGATTGCGGATCTGCCGCTTCCGGAAGACTACGTCATCTTGGGCGATTTCAACATGGTGCCGGAATCTCCGGAATACTGCTCTTTCGCCGGGACGAAAGACGGCTATTACGACCGAGTGCCGCGGATTGGAACACCTGTCGATGCGATGGCCGCGCTAGAAGGCTATACGCCCGCGAGCTATAGCTGGGTGGACCCGAAAAATCACGGCAAGCGAATGCACCTCGATTACTGCTTTGTCAGTTGTGGCCTGCATGGCCGCCTGAAATCTGCTCATGTGGATACGGCTTCGGTCGGCTCCGACCATTTCCCTCTCTGGATCGAAATTGGCGGATAGGAAAAACACCGCAGCGGCGGCTGCGGTGTTCTTGTCTGGTCAGGCAGCCTTCGTGATCTGCAAGGCGCCGGGCTGAAGCACGGTCTCGACGTGCGATACCATGGTGTTGCGAGAGAAGCTGTAGATTTCGGTGCATCCGGTCATCCGGAAACCGAGCTTTTCCTGCAATCTCAGCGAGGCTGGATTGTCCGCGAACACGCCCGAATGAACAGCGCTGTCCGGAATGCGCCGGGAGAAGCGCTCCAGCACCGCTGCGACAGCCTCGCTCATATACCCGCGCCGCCAGAAGTAGCGGTTCAGCCAGTAGCCAAGGTGCCAGCGGCCGTGGCGGAGCTCGACGGAGACGACGCCGATATGGGTGTCGTCGCCGTCGGTGACCGCAAGGTGCCAATCCGGCAGACTGCCGGAGGTCACCGGAACCAGCCAGTCAAGCGCGTCCTGCCTGTCATAGGGCGCGGGCACGCGGGCAAGCATGCGGGTGACTGCGAAATCGGCCAGCGATTCCGCAATCGCATTCGCATCGGCCAACCTGTGCGGGCGGAGCGTCAGCCGGGGCGTGGTGACGACCGGCACGGGGCCGGGCGTCACTTGCTCGCTCCTGGGTCGCGGCAAGATGGCGGCGCTCATCACAGGCTCCCCCAACTTCTAAGCGACATCCAGGTCTTGCGGTCGAGCCGGTACCATTCCACAGGCACGTTGCTGCCGAGTGCCAGAGATGCGGCAAGGCCTGAGCCCTGGAACTGGAAGCCGCACTTCTGGATAACCCGCCGCGATGCGATGTTCATCACCCGGCAACGGGCATCGATTTGATCGACGTTTTCGCGCGTGCGAAAGACCATGTCGACCAGAGCGTGGCACGCTTCGGTCGTATAGCCTTGGTTCCAGTAGGGTTCACCGAGCCAATAGCCGATTTCGACAGTCCGCCCGTCTGCATGCGGCTCAACTCCGCAGCACCCCATGAAGGCGCCGTTTTCAGCTTTGGTGATGGCGTAGACGCACTTGCCAATCTCGCCATTCTTCGTCCGACGCACGAAGTCGGCGGCATCATTGGCGGTATATGGGTGCGGCATACGCGATACCATTGTGGCGACTTTGGCGTTGTTGGCGAGATGGGAAAGGGCGTCAATGTCTTCCTCGTGGGGCGCGCGCATGACGAGCCTTTCCGATAACAAGACAGGGCAATCGGTCCTTAACCGCTCCGGCCTCAGCCGTTCTTGGGGTGACCGTGATTGGTCAACCCTTATCAGTTCGCCTTGCATGTTCAGTCCTCCTCATGGACAAAGAAAAAGGGGAGATGGCGCCCCATCTCCCCTGTTTTCTGGACTGAACCTGGTACGGTCAGCCGGGTCGATGAGACGCCGGCTGTTTTTGAGCGCTACCGGCTTATTCCGCTGCTTCCGCTTTCGGCATTACAGACACGTACACGCGACCATTGGCCTTCGTTCGGTAGTCCACATTGCCTGCCGTAAGCGCAAAAATGGTGTGGTCCTTCCCGAGGCCGACATTGGCGCCCGGATGCCACTGCGTACCGCGCTGACGCACGATGATGTTGCCTGCGATGACGGCTTCGCCGCCGAACTTCTTCACGCCAAGGCGCTTGGATTCGGAATCACGACCGTTACGCGACGAACCGCCAGCTTTCTTATGTGCCATTGGAGTTCTCCTTTAAACCTTTAGTCCCGTAATCTTACTTGGCAGCCACGATGTCCGTGATGCGGACGACCGTATGGTGCTGGCGATGGCCGCGCGAACGCTTCGAGTTCTGACGGCGGCGCTTCTTGAAGGCGATGACCTTCTTGCCGCGATTGTGCTCGACCACTTCGGCCTTGACGGAAGCGCCCTTGACGAAGGGAGCACCAATCGCAGCGTCGGCGCCTTCGCCGATTACGAGGACTTCGGTGAATTCGATGGAGTCGCCAGCGGTTGCTTCAAGCTTCTCGATGGTCAGCACGTCGTTTGCTGCCACACGGTACTGCTTACCGCCGGTCTTGATGACTGCGAACATTTTTTGATCCTTTCATGTTCGATCCAGCTCTCCCCGCAAACCGCAGGTGGCTGTCTTCTTATCAGTCGAAGTTAAGCAGGGATTTCAGGGCGTTCGCCCGGAACTCTGTCTGCCGGTGAAACCCCGCGCCGGGCGCGGGGATGGCAAGGCACGGACTTCTCCATGCCTAGTGCGTGAGCGGGATACGCGAGTGTCTAAAATCTGTCAAGGCAAAAGGATGAAAAGCTTTACAATTTCGTCTTGCCAGCCTGCCTTTTGGTCGCTATGAGACAGCCCGCGCGAAACATGCGCCAACCAGCACCGCGGAGAGGTGGCAGAGTGGTTGAATGCACCGCACTCGAAATGCGGCATGCCTGCAAGGGCATCGGGGGTTCGAATCCCCCCCTCTCCGCCATTCATTGGGTCGCTCTGTTCGACTTGCGCGAGCCCGCTCGCGCCCCGACGCCGGAAGAGGCAAATTGAAAAACAATAGTAAACCGAAGTTTCCGAATTTATTCCCATTTTGAGACGGAAATTACTCAACGAATCCGGGGCGCATTTTTGTGTAATTATTTTCAGTAACCGAATAGATAATGCACTAAATAGTTGTTGTTAACGTTCCTGAGTATGGCGCTGACGCCGCCGCTAGCCAGGTCGCGCGTCCCAAATGCCGTGTTTGCGATTGATCACCAGACCTTTCATCGACAACGACTAAGCAACCTGTTTTTTTACCACTGCTTCGGAAAATTCCGATTCCACCCCAGCACGCGGGCGGCATGGCTTTTGGGAGCCATCGAGATCAGCCCACCCTCTGTCTTGTCTCCAATCAACGTCAAAGCACGGGGCGGGGCGAATACGGACTACCCGACACCCTGTCGTCCGATCCGCTGGCACCTCTCGCGAATGAGAAACACGAGGTTCGCCCCGAAGTCTCGACGAAAAGAGGGATAGCGCTCTGTCTCCCCCAGTGCCTCTTCGAGCTTTGAAGCAACCCTGTCGGAGAGCTCCCTTATCCGTTTTGTCACGACAGCAGGGCTGAGGCCGACGGCCGATGCGAATTGCCGCCAGTCATTGCCGTGAAGTTCGTCGGCATTGCTCTTTGTCGCGATCTGTTGTGGGAGCGACTGGTCAACCTGCTTATCGAAAAGGCTCCGTCGGTATCGCGGCCAAGGCGCGTGAGAAGACCAACAATGTCCTGAGGCGAGACCTTCAACTGCTGACCGATCTCGGAGAGGTGTGTTTTCCGGAAGAAGATTGGCAAGCCAGGACACAACCTGCTCAGCACCATATGTGCCGGATCGCAAGGGCATGGTCAGCGAGATCGGGAAGGCCGAAGCACGTTGTTCCCAGCTTTGCTCATAGGCGAGCGAAATCCCATCGCGGTCGATGAGATTGGCAAACGGGCAAACTCTCGTAGAAGATCGTGGTCACGGCAACGCCTGATCAGGAGAAACGGGGCAGATAGCCGAGATCGCCATCGGCTTCCGTGGCAGCAGGCGGTGCTGCGGTTTTCAGGTCGCCGAGATCGATGCCGACCGTTCGGGCCGCGATGAGGGATTTCTCGAGCTGACAGCTGGGCTTGCCGTTCTCCAGATCGACGATGAAGCGTTCACCCGTCCCGCAGCGCTCCGCAAGCTGGGTCTGTGTCCAGCCCTGCTTTTTTCTGTGTTCTCGAACCACTGCGCCGAATTCTGCGGCCGAATGGATCATCATGCGCTCTCCTTTTGTTAGGCTTACCGTACGGGAAGAATTTTCGAGAATCCATGAAAACTTACCGAAGGGAAGGAGTTGTATCCAACTGGAAAGTCTTCCCGATCGGGAAGTATAGAATCTTGAACTTGATCGCCATTGAACTATTGGTAAGCTGACCATGGGTGAAGGCGAGACAAATTGCTCGCTTGGAGTTTTCCCGACCTCCTCCTTGCCTCATCTCCATAAGCTCGCCGACCTAGAGACGATCGAGGTGTTGAAGACACTAGCTTCTGTGAATAGGTCGCTCGCCGAGTTGAAGGGGCGAGCGGCTGCAATACCAAATCAGGGCATCTTAATCGATAAGCTTGCGTTGCAAGAAGCCAAGGCTAGCTTAGAGATCGAGAATATCGTCACAACGCAGGATGAGCTCTTTCAAGCGGAGCTATTTCCAGAAGGTCCAGAATCCTCTGCAGCAAAGGAAGTCGCCGTGAAGTGGTTAGTGCCAAATTCTAATTACAGGGTCCATTCCCCGGTTTTCCGTTTGTGATGCGCTGAGAATGCTGTCTGGCTGCTCAGCTGAGTGCTTGGTTCAACCGCGTTTGGGTACAAAACCAATTCCGAATCCGAATAATCGGCCTATCTTTTCCAATGTTTCGAGCGTTGGGTTTGCCGTGCCTGCTTCGATCTCCGCAACTTGGCGTCTGGTAAGCGACAGCGTCTTGGCAAACTCCTCCTGTGTCATCCCGAACCCTTTACGGATCTCTGCCACAGCACCAGGCAGCCTTAGGTCGCCGGTTCGAGCACGCTCGGCCAGCGTTCTACGGTTTTCAAGTACCTCTTCTTTCGTGGGTTTCTTCCAACGAGCCATTTAGCTGTCCTTCGGAATCACAGGAATGCCTCCAGAACGCTATCTGTTATCGCCATGCAACGTCCCATCGCGCGGTCCACAATGTCCGACGACGCCTCCAAATCTTTCGCCATGGTCGGAGCCTGGCGCAGATGTTCGGCAAACTCGAAAAGCGTAGCCGCGAGCGCTTTCTGCTCATCAGGATCAGGCATCAGTTCGGCGCAAATCTGCTTCCAATCGGGAAGATGATCGCGACCGCCGTCACGCATCATGGCCCATCGGGTGGAGCGAACGATTCCCTCCTTGGCAAGCCGCATTGGTGCGAAATCAAAGAGTGGAGACAGGCGGATCGTGCCGTCTTGGTGTTTGCTGAGTGCGGAATTGCGGCCATGATTGTCGGGATTGCCGAGCGCCAAGTTGGCGATGTCCCGCTTCAGGTATTCCACAACGTCCGAGAAGGGATCGGCCGAATATTGGCGCAGAACGTGGATGTAGGCTTCGTGCGTGCCGACATAGCCGAAATCGGCAACGCCGATCGCTGACACGAGGCTTTCCTGCCCCAGCCGGAGGGTTCCGCCGCCTTGTCTCTTTTTCCGGTCGAAACGGGGAATGATCAGGACACCTTCAGCATAGATAGAAGGATCGCTGACATTCAGATCGATCTCTCGAGCGATGCGCGAATAGAGAGCTTCGCCTTCGAGAATCAGGCGGTCCACGGGCTCATTGCTGCGTACCAGCTTGACGATGACGTGGCGCACGGCCTCGTCATCGGTCACGAAGCTGTCGGGATAATAGAGCCCGTCATCCGCCTGGGTCATCGAGACCTTCGGCCATTCGCCTTGCAGGCCGCTTGAGCCGGAGGCGAGCATACCAAAGCGATCGACGACTTCCATGAAGCGATCCGAGCGCACAAGGATTTCCGCCTCTGTAACCCCTTGGCGCTCAACACCGCGCAGCCGTTCCGCTTCGGCGTCCGCCGCTTCTTTGATCCGGATATTGCCTATGCCGCCCGTCGCCGATCGCATAAGCAGCGAGAGATCAGAAGCGCGCGAGCCTTCCGCAAGGCCGAGGTGCTCGGCAAGCTTTCGCCTCGCATGGCCTTGGGGCATGAGATCCAAGAGGAACGGCGGCCAACTGCGGCTATATCGATTTTCGAGGTCAACGGGATAGCGGACTGACAGGGCGCGATGGTCACGGACTGTCTTTCCGGCAGCAAACTCCGCCGATGCCACAGTGATGAAATAGTCGAGATCGTAGTCGACAACGGACGCGCCCTGAAAGCCGGCCGCGTCGTCCTTCAGTTCTAGCGTCGCGGCGTGATGCCACTCACCATCAAAATGGGCTTGGAGCGTTAAGCGCATTAATTGACCCTTTCAATGGTTCAATTAACGCGTTTCTTGAAGTTATTCAACCCATCAAAGTGGGTTGAATAACTTCCGTCCGGCTGACCATCTTTCGGCCTTTCAGCGCACTGCCACACGCGACCAGCATCAACGAAAAACTCCGTCGTAAACAGCCAGGCATCCGAGGAGCTGTTTACATCAGACAGGATAAGTGAAACGGCCCCCATTGCTGCGAAGAAGACCATCCCGAAATCGTATTGCTTTGAAAGGCTCGTGAGCCGGGCCGAATGCTGGGCATAGCGCAATTGCCTTGCCAACTTCCGCTTTTCGGATGCCAGTTGATCGCGCTGGCAACCAAGCACGTATACGCCCTGCATTATCTGCTCTTCGAAGCTCGATTTACCAATATCGCTGACCTCAAATGTTTTTCTGCAATTTCCTCTGTGAATTCGCCGTGTTGTTCGGCGTAGTCGATCAGGAACCGGATGAGCTTCAAGCGCTTGTCCGGTTCCACCCGACAGTTTTCCCTTGCGATGAAAGCGTCAACCGCCCCCATGACCTGGTGATACAGATCGACGGTGTCCTGATTGTACGGGCTTCCTTCCCCGTGAGCATCCACACGGGTTCACATTGAATTTGACATGCAGAAGCCGGAGAAGTTTTGCCGGGATCTCGCGATTTCCGCGCGGGCGGCGTATATCGCCAGCTTTTGGCCCACCTAGCGGTTTTTGCCCTGTCGTTTGGCACTTAAACAGGTTCATCCTCAATTTAAATGCCAAGCGACACAACACGCTCCAGAGCCTCCGTCAGAGAGGTCGCGCCGCGCCGATGTTCGCTTTCATTCTGGCGCATAAACAGCCCATTGGCGATTCCCACATACATGCCGAGAAGCGCGTTCGCTACCTCGGCGGGGACGCCTTCTTGGGATAGAAGTGCGGCGCGCTGTTCCGACGGAACGAGTAACGATTTTATCGGCCGGCCGAGAACTTCGGCAAAGGCCGCTGCCACATCGCCGGCGCTCCAGTCTTTCGGTCCGCCCAGCTCCACGATCCGATTACCGGCCCACTCCTCGCAGAGTAGGGCTGCCGCTGCATGCCCGACATCCATAGCGCTCACCATGGGGACCTTCTGAGCGGGGTCGAGAAAGGTCGGCAGGACACTTTCCGAGATGACAGTTTCTGCCACTTCGCTCCATGTCTCGATAAAATAGCCTGACCGCAGGAAGGTGGTCGCAGGTGCCACGCCGCCGAGCAACGCTTCGAACCGGTTCAAAGTGGCGATTACACCGGTGCCAGAGGCATGCTGCGCTCCAATAGACGACAGGACGACGGCCTTGGGCAGATGCGCCCGCCGTGCTGCATCGGCCAATGCCGCGCCGAGTATTTCCGTGCGTGCATAGGGATCACCTTTCAGCGGCGGCGGATTGAGTAGGAACGCTCCTGACGCGCCCTTCAGCGCATCGGCCATCGCATTGGCATCCTCAATGCTCGCGACAGCCACCTCCGCACCGAGGGCTGCCCACCTTTCACCCTGTTCCTGACGACGCAGGACCACACGCACGGCCGCGCCGCATTCGATGAGGGCGCGCGCTGCCTCGCCGCCGACCCGCCCGCTTGCTCCAAGCACAACATACATGATTGCCACCCCGTCAGTTTGCTCGATAGAGGAATTAATAGGCGCCCGGCTTCCATGCGTCCAATGCATGGCGTATATGGTTCGTATGCGCGAAGTGGATTTACGTCGGGTCGACCTCAACCTGTTGGTAGCCCTTGAGGCGCTGCTGGATGAGAAGAACGTCACCCGGGCCGCCCACCGGCTCGGCATGAGCCAGCCGGCCGCTAGTCGAGCGCTCGGACGATTGCGCGCATTGTTTTCGGACGCGCTGCTGGTCGATGGGCCAGGCGGCTACGTCCTTAGCTCCCGTGCCGAAGAGGTGCGGCCCGCGCTGCGCAGGATATTAGCAGGCGTAGGAGAAATGCTGGAAGCGAACGCGTTCGATCCCGCGACGGCCACGGGTCGAATTCGGCTTCTTATGCCCGATCTCCAGGCCGCCGTGCTCGCGCCGCATTTGCTCGCCCGCCTAGCCGGCGAGGCACCCTCGCTCGATCTGGATATTGCCGCGCAGGGCACGAATGGGTTCGAAGCGCTGGAGCACGGCGCCGCGGATGCGATGGTGGCGCTGATCGACGAAGCGCCGGCCGGCATCCACCGGCGCCGCCTCTATGACGAGGAACTCGTGACGCTCATGCGGGCACAACACCCTGCGCTCGCCGGAAAACTCACTCTCGACCGCTTTCTGGCGCTGGAGCATATCGTGGTAAGCGTCACGGGCGTCGGACCTGCACCTGTCGATGAGGTGCTTGCGCGAATGGGGCGAACACGACGGGTGAAGCTGCGCGTGCCGAACTTCTTCGCGGCGGTCGAGATCGCCGCTCGCTCCGACCTCATCATGACCCTGCCATCTAGCCTGGCACGAGCGGCCGCCAACATGAGGCGCTTCGTATCGTTACCGCCGCCCCTCGATATTGGGAGTTTCGCGATGAGCCTCGCGTGGCACGCGCGCCAGCAAGACGCGCCCAGACACATATGGTTGCGACGTGCCATTGTTTCAGCGGCAACGGATATGTCATCGATGATTGAAGTTGGAAGCTGAAAAAGCGGGTGTCGCTTGGCAGTTGGACGTAAGTGTTTCCGCCAGGTTTGGCTTTAAAGCTGACAATCCGAGCAGCCGGATTCTTAAAGGCACAGGAGTCGCGCGATTAAATGCAAAGCCAACAGTTACTGCGATCGGCACGCTGGCATTGGGGGCATTGTCGGACTCGCGCGTTCCGCGCGCCCTCGGACCGCTGCATCGCTATTCCACTTGTTTGAGATGCAGCGAGAAGCCGGAGACACCGGTCGCTTCCAGGCCGGGTCGAAGCTCAAGGCTAGGGATCAGATAATCTCCGCCATTCTGGCGACGGAACGGGATCGGTTGTGTGGATTCGAGCGTCCGCATCCGCTCGCGGAGGGCCGCCGCTGCCTGGGCAAATCCGGCGTCGTCGAGACGGTCCACCCGATAGGTCACGAAGGGCGGCAGCACCGTGTAACCGGAATAGTGCAGGATGCCGTGGTTGATCGGGAACAGAAGATCGTCAATCGGGCCATTGATGCCGCTTGGCGAATAATGTTCCCGCCACCCTCCGGTCGTCACGATCAGCATGGCGCGCTTGCCGGCGAGCGTGCCTTCCCCGTAGCGGTCGCCCCAGCGCTGGTCGTTATGCTCGCCGACGCCATAGGCAAAACCGTAGGCATAGACGCGATCGACCCAGCCCTTGAGGATCGCCGGCATGGTGAACCACCAGAGCGGAAATTGAAGGATTAGAACGTCGGCCCGCAATAGCTTTGCCTGCTCGGCCTTCACATCATCTGTCAGCGCATCGGCCGCGAAGGCATCGCCAGATGCCGCTGCAACCTTCAACCGCGCCTTAGGATCGATTGCGGGGAAATCCGCACCATCCACCGCCGACTTCCAGGCCATAGCATAGAGGTCGGAGACCTCAACCGCATGACCTAGCGCCTCCAGCTCCTCAACGGCGACATCGCGCAGGGAAGCGTTGAGAGATCGGCGGTCGGGATGGGCGAAGACAATAAGGACGTTCATGGCGGGCACCTGTCGGTTGGAGACGATTTTCTCCAAAACTAGGCGTCCTCCAATTATTCCGCTATAGATTGAGTATGGATATGATAGTGCTGAAAAATGGATAAATCGGATGTTACGCTCGAACGCATACGCACCTTCGTCCGCGTTGCGGAGCGGGGAAACCTCTCGGCTATCGCGCGAGAGATGAACATTGGCCAATCCAGCGTCACGCGGCATCTGCGTGAGCTGGAGGATGCCTTGGGCGTGGTGCTGCTTAGTCGAACGACGCGGCGCGTCATACTGACCGAGGAAGGCAGCCGCTACTACGCCGACGCTATCCAGATCCTGCGTCTGGTCGAACAAGCCACTGATGAAGCAAGGACCGCACGCGGCGCAGCGGCGGGCACGGTTCGTATCTCCTGCACGGCGGCGCTTGGCGTCCGACACGTCAGCCGGCTGATCTTCGCCTTTCAGGATCGCTATCCCGAGATCGCCGTCGATCTCAACCTGACCGACGAGCGCGTCGACCTCGTGCGCGAAGGCGCGGACATCGCCATTCGCCTCGGGCCGCTCACCGACAGTTCCATGAAGCTGCGAGCGCTTGGGGATAGTCGGCGCATCCTCGTCGGCTCGCCCGACTATCTGGCGCGGCATGGACGGCCGGCGACGCCAGAGAAATTGGCGGGCCTCGAAGGTGTCCGAATGTCGAACATCGCGGGAAGCGATGCGCTTACTCTGGAAGGACCGGACGGCGAAACCCATGTCGTGCCGTTCGGCGGAAGCCTTCGGGTCGATCACGGGCTCGCCGCGCGCGAAGCCTATCTTGCCGGTCGCGGGATTGGCCCGGCGCACGTCTGGTTGGTTGATGATCTGCTTTCCGAAGGACGGCTCGAACGGATCCTGCCGGACTATGCTCCGCCATCCGTGCAGCTCAACATTCTCATCGTGCCGGACCGGGCAGACATCGCGCGAGTCAGGCTACTGGTGGAGTTCCTGGCCGAGGAAGCGCTGGGTATCCCAGGCGTCGGGCGTTCTCGCACGGAAAGCCGCTCCGGTCACTAGCGTGCAAGCGCCTCCAGCGGCTTTCCAATGAGAGCAGACGACTTACGCCGAGCGCGGACTGGCACACGACGGCGCTGATCGTCGCCAACTTGCTGCCCGCCTAGAACCCTCACAGTCAACACTGATGCTTTGACAACCCTTGTCTTCGGGAGGGGCAAGCGCGGAGCCGGTCGTCGCCGGAGGCTTGCTGTCCGCGCTAGGAATCCCTGCGTGTGACCCGTTCGGTTGGGTAGAGATTCACTAGCTCGGCGGCAGAGATGTGACAGTCTGTAGGAACGCGACCAACGCACGCCGGGCGCCGCGCGGCTTCCATACCATAGCGAGATCCCAGGTGAGGTCGTCAGGCATTCCCGCCAGAGGAACCATCGCGACGCCGTTTACCTGCATCGAACGTGCCCCTTCGGGAATGAAGGCCACGCCCAAATCGGCAGCGACCAGGCTCAAAATCGTGTGCATCTGCCGTGCCTCCTGGCGCACGCGTGGTACGAAACCCGCCTGTCGGCAGGCGCTCACCAGCCGACCATGAAGCGACGGTCCCTGCACATGCGGAAAGAGCACGAAGGACTCCTCTGAGAGTTCAGCTAGGCCGATCGAGTTTCGGTTTGCAAGGGGACTCGAGACCGGGACCGCGAGACAGAAGCGATCGCGATCTACCACTTCGATCTGGAGACCAGACACCGCCTTCAAAGGCGGGGTGACAAACCCCACGTCGACCGAGTCATCCTGCAGTCCCGCGAGCTGCGCGTCAGTCGGCCTTTCATCCAAACGGATATCGACCGTCGGAAAACGTTGGCGGTGGGCGCGTAGCGCCGCGGGCAGGACGCGGTAGAGTGCGGCGCTTGTGAAGGTTACCGTGATCTCGGCCAGGTCCTCAGACGCGGCGCGTCGCGCCATCCGCACGCCTTCGTCCATCTGCTGCAGGGTGCGTCGAGCCTCGGTCAGAAACACCTGGCCTGCAGGGGTCAGTTCGACCCTGCGTTGTGTGCGCAGGAAAAGTGGAAAGCCAAGCTCTGCCTCAAGGCGCTTGATCGACTGAGAGAGCGGCGGCTGGGCCATGTGGAGACGGGCAGCCGCCCTTCCAAAATGCAGTTCCTCGGCGACAGCCACGAAATGGCGCAAGTGATGCAGATCAATGGTCATATCACTATCATCTCAATAAACCTCCTATTGATATTGGAAAAGGCTGATGGCAGATGCCAAGTCAAGAGGCGAGACCAGTAAAACAGGAGCCTCAAATGCGTTCACAGTCCATGATCCCGCGTCTGACCGCGCCGATCCTCGTCGGAGCCACTCTTCTTGGTGGCAGCACCCAGGCAGCAATAACCCGCCAGAACTTCACCGTCACCAGTGGGCAGGGAGTCGAACTGATGGTCCGCGAGGTTGGTGACAACGACTTTCAGCCGGGTAAACCGCCCGTCGTGCTGCTTCACGGCGCGCGCGTCCCAGGCATTGCGACCTTTGACCTTCCGGTGGAGGGCGGCTCTCTCGCGGTGGACTTGGCCCGGGCCGGGCATCGCGTCTTCATCATGGATGCACGCGGCTACGGCGGCTCAAGCCGGGACGGGCAGGGAGGAAGCCAGGACGGCCAACCCCTCGTACGCTCCGACGCGGTGGTTCGTGACATTGGCGCCGTGGTCGACGCCGTGCAGGCCAGGATGGGCGTGTCGCAAGTTGCCCTGCTCGGCTGGGCTACCGGCGGCCACTGGACGGGCATGTACGCCAGTCAGAACCCGAGCGAGGTGAGCCATCTGGTACTCTACAATAGCCTCTACGGCGCGCACTCCGGCCACAAGAGCCTGGGGCCTGGTTCAGATACGGCGGATCCAGGCAACCCAGACCAGTTCAACACCCGGCGCTTTGGGGCTTATCGGTTGAATACGGCGGCCTCCCTGCTGCCGTCGTGGGACCGCTCGATTCCGGTCGAGGATAAGGCCGCCTGGCGTGATCCGAAGGTGGTGCAAGCCTATCAAGCCGCGGCGGTTGCCTCTGATCCGACCTCGGGCACTCGCAACCCGCCCTCGTTCCGAGCGCCGTCAGGGGCGATCGCAGATTCGTTCGAGCTCGCTTCGGGACACAAGTTGTGGGATGCCGGTCCGATTACCGCGCATGTGTTGGTAATCCGCTCGGGGAACGATTTCTGGAGCCGACCTGAGGACGTGACTTCGCTGGCGCAGGATCTAAGGCAGGCGGCAAGCGTGCGCACGGTCACGATCCCGGAGGCCACCCACTACGTTCATCTCGACAGACCGGATCGGGGGCGCAGCAGCTTTCTCTCAGAGGTGATCCGAACGCTCGAGCAGCCCGTCGAAACGAAGGCGGCTCACTGAGGCGGCCATCGTGGAGGGTGTACTCGTCTATCTGGAGAGCCTTTCTTCCAGCGCTTGGTTGCGCACGGGAGTATGGCCGTTTCCCGTAGTGAATCTCATTCATGTGTTCGGGATTGCGCTTCTGTTCGGCGGTATAGTGGTACTCGACCTCCGTCTCCTAGGTCTCACTGGAAAGCTACCGGTCGCTGGCCTCGCGCGCCTCGTTCTGCCTATCGCTGGCACCGGCCTCTGCCTTGCCGTCGGAACGGGTGTACTGATGTTTGCCCTGAACGCGCGTGAATACGCCGCCAACCCTTATCTGCCGTGGAAGCTTGGCTCCATTCTCCTGGCGGGGATCAACATCGCGTTCCTTCACGCGACCGTATGGCGTTCGCGCGAATGTTGGGAGGAGCGGGCGCCCGTCTTGGCTGAAACCGCCGCGGCAGTATCGCTCGCCCTGTGGGCGGGCACGATCATCTGCGGTCGCCTCATGGCTTATTTCTGAAGGAAGTTACAATGAATCTCCGCTCGCTCATGTCCGGCGCTGTAGTCGCCCTCTACTTTGCTGCCTCCGTGCAAGCCCACCATGGCTGGGGCGCCTACGACACCGATCGGCCGCTTTATCTTGAGGGCACCGTCGCAGAAATCCATTGGCGCAATCCCCATCCCGAGGTGGTCATAGAGGTTCCCGTCACCCCGCCACGTGCGAACCTCGTCCACGTCCCTGTCCCGCCCGAACTGGAAAAGCTTGGTATCCGCGAAGTACTTGCGAAAGCCCGAGCGCCAGAGCGCGGAGGACGCTATACCCTCGACCTCGCCCGCTTGGACGGCTGGCGAGTTGGGGCATGAGTGCGGCCCCGCGCCGCGGCGACCGGTTGATCGCCGTCGCCTTTCCCTCGTGCAGTGATCCTAACGCGGTTCGGCCGGCGGTGATCGTGATTGCGAACGGAAGCGCGGTGCGTCAGCAGTCCGTTGCCCTGCCGGCCGGCTGCAGCAGTACCCCTCGCGGCTGAGGGATGGGGTAAAAATCTGCAGTGCCGCTTATTCGCGAGGCCCTATGCAGCGATCAACCGCCCTGCGAGAATGCAACGATCACAGGGGAGTGTGATGGTCTTGTTTTGTTCTAAATCGAGTGAGCCTGCGCCCCAAGCGGAAGGAC
This sequence comes from Rhizobium azibense, assembly GCF_004342325.1. Classification (NCBI taxonomy): domain Bacteria; kingdom Pseudomonadati; phylum Pseudomonadota; class Alphaproteobacteria; order Hyphomicrobiales; family Rhizobiaceae; genus Rhizobium; species Rhizobium azibense. Next base: position 160,862 of record NZ_SMBJ01000007.1, read on the forward strand.
CGTGAAGTTTTGGCTGAACCGCTACGAATCCTACCATTTCCAGTAGTGGACGGCGAATCGTCTTTGGCCTATCGATGGACCCATGCGATCGTCCTTGGAACATCTGCCGGAAGAAAAGCAATCCGAGCTTGCTCGCGTCGTTGCGATCATCCATGAAGAGTTCGCCGACGCTCTTGCCGGCACGTCCGCCGCCTTCAAGAAGCGCGGCCGGATCTTGAAGATCATCCTGTTCGGTTCTTACAGTCGCGGCACCTGGGTCGACGAGCCGCACACGATGAAGGGCTACCGCTCCGATTACGATATCCTGGTTATTGTCAATTCCAAGCAACTGGCTGAGCCGCAGTACTGGGACAAGGCGACCGACCGGCTGATGTGGGACAAGGATGTGAAGACGCCGGTCGGGCTGATCGTCCACGGCGCCCGGGAGGTGAACAACTTCCTGGCCGACGGCCAGTATTTCTTCGTCGACGTCTTGCGTGAGGGAATCGTGCTCTACGAGCTCGACGACCGGCCGCTTGCCGAACCGAGAAAGCTCTCCACCGTCGATGCGTATAGGGTGGCGCGGGAACATTTTGAAAATCGGTTTCCTGCGTCCACTGGGATACTCGATACGTCCCGCTATGCGTTAAGCAAAGCACGTGAGAAAGAGGCGGCATTCCTGCTGCATCAGTCAGTCGAGTCCGCATACGCCGCATTGCTGCTCACCCTGACCAACTATAGCCCGCCATCGCACAATCTGAAATTCCTCCGGGGGCTGGCGGAAGACCAGGACCGCCGCTTGATCGACGCTTGGCCGCGCGACCAGCACCGCTATACCGCCTGGTACAACATCCTCAATGAAGCCTATGTGAAGGCGCGCTACTCGAAGCACTTCGAGATCACCGAAGAAGCGCTTAATTGGCTACTTGAGCGAACGGAACACCTTCACCGGCTCGTCGACGCCATTTGTAAGGAGCGTCTGACGGAACTCGAGCGAGCAAACGGTGACAATTGACAGCCGCCTCCTGGTCTCGCTTGGTTCCACCGCGCGTGGGTAGCGCTGCCCAAGAAGAAATTTCCGGCGCTGTTTGTCCGGTGCCGTAGAGGTTTTGCGGGGCGGCCGAACGAAGGTTGAGGCTATCAAGTTCGAGCCTGCTGAAACGAGTAGTGATATCAGTCTGATCTTGCCATTGCGAGTTCGGCGTGCCTGTTGAGCCTTGTCATCCAATCAGCGAACTGAGGCTGGTGCTTGATTTGGCGTCCACAGTGGCGGGCAAGCTCGTTCAAAAGTTCCCCGTTGCGCCTGAGCTGCTCGTCAGCGAATCCAACCATCTGTGAGTTTGGCCACGCCTGCGGCCGGATGCCAACCAATCTTGCGAACAAGGATTCTGCGCTTTCATCGGGATTGGCCTGGGCCATCAAGGTCAGCATCGCTGCAGTGGAACGCGAAACCCCCATATGACAGTGCACGAGGACATGACTGGGAGCCTCGCGATCCTCTCGAGCCAGATAATCGGAGCCGAATTTCAGGATGGCTTCGACATGCTCAGGTGCTGGCATGATCTGGTTTTGCGTGGCGACGATGATGTCGTGGAAGCGCAGGGTCGTGCGGCTGTGCTTTCCGTAGGTCTCGAAAGCTTCCAATTCAGGGTGATCGGGATCCAGGATCGACAGAACATGTGTGACATTGCGGGCGCTCTGGGCGGGCAGTTCGTGAATGCCGCAAACTGTCAGTTCCGGGGAGAATACCAAGTCCAAACTCTATCCTCCACGATAATTGCCCCAGCAATGAACGTCGTCTTCATTCCGGCCGCGGCTCACACTTCATGCGTCCGATACATTTCTAAGGCATCATGCGCTCGAAGGGCAATCTCGTTCCTTTCCCACCCTGTTAAAGCCGCCGAGAAATCCGGGCTCAATGGGGGCGCAGGGTCTTGCCTGATGCTGCATCGAAAAGATGAAGCTTTCCGGGTCGGGCGGCTATCGTCACGACCTGCCCCGGCCCAAAATCGTGGCGTTCGGAAAACATCGCGACAAGCTCGCCCGGCCCGTAACGCAGGAATACCATCGTCTCATGGCCGGTGGGTTCGGTTACGTTGACGGTTGCCTCCAGGCCGCTCTCAGCAAGTGACAGGTGTTCAGGCCGCACGCCCAGAAGCACAGACTGCCCGTCGGAGGCCTCCGGCGTAAAGCCGAGCGCTATCTCGTCCCCGGTCTCCGCGACGAAGACTGCGCCATCAGCCTTGTACCGACCCTTCAGGAGATTCATCGACGGCGAGCCGATGAATGTCGCGACGAATGTATTGCCGGGACGGTCGTAGAGTTCCAGAGGCGTGCCGATCTGCTCGACATTGCCACCCTGCATCACCACGATCTTGTCGGCCATGGTCATCGCTTCGACTTGATCGTGGGTGACATAGATGGTCGTCGTCTTCAACCGCTGGTGCAGTTCCTTGATTTCCTTGCGCATCTGCACGCGCAGCTTGGCATCGAGGTTCGAGAGAGGCTCGTCGAACAGGAATACCTGAGGCGACCTGACGATGGCTCGGCCCATCGCCACGCGCTGCCGCTGGCCGCCGGAAAGCTGGCGCGGATAACGGTTCAGATAGGGTACGAGATCGAGTGTCTCAGCCGCCGCCTGCAGGCGCTGCTTGATGACGTCGGCCGGTTGCTTCCGCAGGCGCAGCGCAAAGATCATGTTTTCGGCAACGGTCTTGTGCGGATAGAGCGCATAGCTCTGGAAGACCATCGCGATATCGCGGTCCTTCGGCGGCAGATTGTTGACGACCTTTCCGCCAATCGAAATGCTGCCGCCCGTGATGCTTTCGAGCCCTGCGACCATGCGCAACAGGGTCGACTTGCCGCAACCGGACGGACCGACCAGCACCACAAACTCGCCGTCGCGAATTTCTATATCTACACCATGCAGGACATTTAAGGCGCCATAGGCTTTTTGCGCCCCTGAAATATTGACCTCAGCCATCTCACTCCCACTTGCTTTCCAGCGGCTTCCCTCGTCGGGGGAGCCCCGGGCTCATGCATGTCTTGCCGTGGGATTTCGAGCATCCGGCCGGGGTAAATTCAGCCCCTCCTGCCTCTGCTCAAAAGCCCCTGGCAATCTCCTCCATGAAACGTTTCATTTCTTATTGACTTTTTGCACTTGCCGTCTAATGCTCGGTGGCGAGACCGAGAGGAGCGGTTTCAAGCAAGATATGAAACGTTTCATTTCTTGAATACCAGATAGTTCTGCATGAGGCCAGTCTTAAAATCGGACTGGTGGGGCCAGGCGGCAAGATCGGCCGGGCGGCAGCGCAAGCAAATGTCGAGGAGGATGACATGAAAGTCGAAATATACAATGCATTGATGCGCCGTCAGGCAAGCCGCCGCGACGTCTTGCGTGGAACGGCGAGCGCCGCGGCTCTGCTCGGCATGTCTAGCGTGATGGGCGGAGTGCCCGGTCGGGCCTTCGCGGCCGATGATGTGCGCGCCCAGATCCTGCAAATTCCGGGCGTAGGCAAGGGGTCGCCAACGGACACAGACTGGCAGAAGGTGGGCGAACTCTGCCTCGGCCCGACCAAGGCCAATGTCCAGCAGGGAGAGTTCGCCGGTGTCGAGCTGACCTTCATGGGTCTCAACAACCAGAATCTCCATAATTTCCTGTTCCGCGGTTTCCTGAAGCCTTGGGAAGCCTATACGGGCGCCAAGATCAACTGGATCGACCTTGCCCAAGCTGACTACAACGCCCGCCTTCAGCAGTCGATTGCGACCGGCACGGTCGACTTCGACATCCTGGAAATGGGCGCGCCCTTCGAAGGCGACACCGCCGGCCGCGGGCTTCTGGACGAGATGCCCGGTTGGGTTGGAAAGCAGATCGAGGCCGACGACCTGGTGAGCTACCTGAAGCCACCGGTCGGCACCTGGGACGGAAAAACCTATCGGGTGACCATCGACGGCGACTGTCACACCTTCGCCTATCGCAAGGACTACTTCGGCGAAGGCTCGATCAGCGGCATGGCGGAGCCGCCGAAGACCTGGCAGGAGGTCAACGCGGCTTCCAAGGCGCTGATCGGCAAGACCGATCCGCTGACCAGCCAGCCGGCCTATGGCTATCTCGACCCGCTCAAGGGCTGGGGTGGTTTCGGCTTCTATTTCATCGAGAACCGCGCGACGGCCTATGCCAAGTATCCGGGTGACCCGGCCTGGCTGTTCGATCCGGAAAACATGAAGCCGCTGGTCAACAATCCCGCATGGGTCCAGGCGATTCAGGACGTCTTGGATCTGATCGCGGCCAAGGCCTATCCGGCCGACCAGATCAATGCGGATCCCGGCACCACGGCCTTCTCGCAGTTCCTCGCAGGCACCGGCGCAATGCTGATGTGGTGGGGCGATGTCGGCTCAAGCGCGCGCACTTCGGACACCTCCGTCGTAGGCGATGTGGTCGGCTTTGGCATAAACCGCGGATCCAACCGCGTTTACAACCGCAAGACCGGGCAGTGGGAAGACAAGTATAACGAAGCGCCGAACATGGCCTATCTCGGCTGGGGCATCTATGTCACCAAGCGGGTCTCCACCGACGAGAAGAAACGCAAGGCGGCCTGGTCTGCTGCCGCACATCTCGGCGGCAAGGACCTGTCCCTTTGGACTTCAGCCTATCCCTCCGGCTTCCAACCCTACCGTCAGTCCAACTTCAACTATGACGAATGGGAAAAGGCAGGCTATGACCGCGCCTATATCGAAGACTATCTGGGTTCGAATGTCGACAGCTACAACCATCCGAACGCAGCCATCGAACCGCGCATCCCCGGCATCTTCCAATATTACTCCGTTGCCGAGGACGAACTGGCCAAGGGCTTTGCCGGACAGTACAAGTCGGCTCAGGAAACCGCGGATGCGATTGCCGCCGCCTGGGAAAAGATCACCGACCAGATCGGCCGCGACAGCCAGCTGAAACTTTACCGGGCGAGCCTCGGGCTCTGAGCGGTTGAAATAAACCCGCTGGCGGACCTGAGGTTTCGCCAGCGTCCATTCTGTCCGGGCGAGGAAGATCATGTCCACAGTCGAAGGCGACCTGCTCCACACGGTCGAAGCCGGTTCCATCTCCGCGAGCCGCCGTTTCTGGGGTCGCACGGCTCTGTGGCTGAGCGCCGTATGGTTCTTAGCCTCTTTTGTATTGCAGGCTATCCATGACCTGGGCTGGAGCAATTTGGGCTTCGAGAACTGGCGACCGGTTCTTTATGCCTACTTTCTCTGGGCTGCGGTTCTTTGCGTCACTCGCGTCGTCATTTACGGCGAGACAGGCAAGAAGGCGCTTTTTGTCCTGCCGGCCGCGCTTTTTGTCGTGTCGATGGTGGTGTTCCCGCTGCTCTTTGCGCTTTGGGTCGGCTTTTCCGACTGGAATCTTGCCTCGCCGACCGGCCGGCGCTTTAACGGGATCGATAATCTGCGCCGCATGATCGCGGACCCGTTTTATGCCAACGCCCTGCTCAATATGATCCTTTACTGCCTGGCAATCGCGGTCGAATATGCGATCGCGTTCGGCCTGGCACTGCTCCTCAACCAGGAAATCGTTGCCCGCAAATTCTGGCGTGTAACCTTCCTCGTGCCGTTGATGCTGTCGCCGGTCGCGGTGAGCTGGATGGTCGGCAAGTCGATGCTGGAGACCCGTTTCGGCCCCCTTGCGCGCTTTGCCCGCTGGCTCGGCTGGGAAAATCCCTCCTTCTTCGGTGATCCGCTGACGGCGAAGCTTTCCATCATGATCATGGATGCATGGACCTTCATTCCCTTCATGATGATTATGCTGCTCGCCGGATTGCAGGCCTTATCCAGGGAGGTGCTGGAGGCTGCCGAAGTCGATGGCGCCACGAAGTGGCAACGCTTCTGGCAGGTCATTTTCCCGCTCATGCTGCCGGTTTCGGTGACGACGGTGATGATCCGCATAATCTTCAAGCTGAAGCTCGCCGACATCATCATCACGGTGACCGCCGGGGGGCCCGGCGGGGCGACCGATTCCGTCACCAGTTTCATCTATCGCGAATATCGCGACCGATCGAATGTCGGATACGGGACCCTCCTCGCACTGGTCTATCTGGTGATCATCGTTTTCGGCATGACAATGCTCATGAAGATTTCCGACCGTATCGTGAAGCGTATGACAGGAAGGCTCTGATGGTTTCGATCGACTTCGAAAAATACTCGCGCGGCCAGCGCATTCGCTGGTGGGCCATGCGTTTGGCTGTCTACGGGCTACTTGTCATCTGGGCGTTCGTCTGCATTTTCCCGCTGTTCTGGACGGTTTCGACCTCGTTCAAGACGGCCGCTGATGTCATGCGCGGCAATCTCATTCCTTGGTTCAATTTTAACCCCAGCTGGCTCGGCTGGCGCTCGCTCGGGCTCTCCCCCGATACGATTGTCGAAATTTCCACGGTGCGTGACGAGTTCATGCGCAGGCTCTGGAACAGTGTCATCATCTCGGTTTCGGCATCCGCCCTTGCCGTCGTGCTCGGATCGCTCGCCGCCTACGGCCTCAGCCGCTTTTCCTACAAGTTTGGCTATATGCGCAACTCCGACATTTCCTTTTTCTTCCTGTCGCAACTTATTATGCCACCGGTCGTCCTCGCCCTGCCGTTTCTGGTTCTCTACAAGGAGCTGGCGCTGCTCGACACCTATGCGGGTATGATTGCCGTCTATACGCTGATGGTCCTGCCGATCGTCGTCTGGATCATGCGGGACCAGTTCGCCACCGTGCCGGTGGAGCTCGAGGAGGCTGCACTTGTCGACGGGCTGTCGGTCTGGGGCGCGTTTGCCCGCATCATCGTGCCGCTAGTCCTGCCGGGAATGGTGGCAGCGTTCCTCCTGGCGCTAGTCCTGTGCTGGAACGAATATTTCTTCGCAGCATTGCTGACCTCCACCAATACCAATACGCTGCCGGTGATGATTGCCAGCCAGACAGGCAGCCAAGGCATCAACTGGTGGTCGATGGCTGCTCTTTCCACCGCCGGCATCCTTCCGCTGGTCTTCGTTGGAATCGTGCTGGAAAAGCACATCATCGCCGGGATGACCGCAGGCGCGGTAAAGTAGCCGCGGGATCTACGAACATGTCAAAGATGCCCACAGTCAAGGATGTCGCCGAATATGCGGGCGTATCAGTGGGCACCGTTTCGCGCGTGCTGTCAGGCGAAGCCGCGGTCAAGCCGATGCTGCGCGAAAAGGTCAACAGCGCCATTTCTGCGCTCGGCTACCGGCCGAACGTGACGGCGAGAGCCCTGCGTACGAGCAGAACCGATGTGATTGGCCTCATCGTTCCCGACATCACCAATCCGTTCTTCGCTCAGCTTGCGGCAAGCGTCGAGCGCGCAGCGCTTGAACGCAGGCATAGCCTCATGCTGGCAAGCTCCCATAACGATCGCGGGGCCGAACGGGCCCACGTTTCGGCGTTTCTCGACCGTTCGGTGCGCGGCATCATTGTCGTTGCTACGGGCGACAGCTCGGGCCTTCACCTGGAAGCACCGGTCCCGGTCATATCGCTGGACCGGCGCTTCGGGACCTTCCCCCTGGTGTCTACCAACCATGCGCAGGCGGCCGCGCTGATCGCGGACCATCTCTACGGGCTTGGACACCGCCGCATTGCCTATATCGCCGGACCGCCCGACACAGAGGCCGGGCGCATGCGCAAGGAGGGATTCGTCAGCCGCATCAACCGGTTCGGCAAGACTGGCGAAGCCGTTCAATTGGAAATCGCCTACGGCAAATTCGACTACGAATCCGGTGAAAGAATTGCCCGCGACCTGCTTTCGCGCCCGCCACAAGACCGGCCCACGGCGATCGCGGCTGCCAGCGACCAGCAGGCCATCGGCGCGCTGCGCGCTGCCCGCGACCTCAAGATCGACGTGCCGCGAAAGCTGTCGGTCACGGGTTTTGACGACATTTCGCTCGCCAATCTCGTCGTGCCGCGGCTGACAACGATACGCCAGCCGGCCGATTTGCTGGCGCGGCGCGCGGTCGGCCTTCTCCTCGAAGAACCACCAGGCACGGGAGACGAGATGGTCGACGGATCGCTGATCGTGCGCGGTTCAACCGGCCCGCGCGTGCAACCCAAGGCGGTTATCGCCGAACATACGAATTGAAGCCAGGCCGGTGCTCCGGCCACCAGAAAGGGGTCGAAAATCAATGCTCAAAGGTATCAGAGCCGAACTCAACGGCGACATTCTTCAAGCGCTTTGCAACATGGGACATGGTGATCATCTCGTCATCTCCGACATGAACTTTCCATCTGATTCAATTGCCCGCCAGACCCGCCTCGGCAAGCTGCTGGCCATGGAGAACATTCCTGCGCCGCAGGCGATCGACGCAATCCTTTCCGTCTTCCCGCTGGACACACCGATCCAGCCTTCGGTGGGCCGCATGGAGGTCATTGGCAAGCCGGACGAAATTCCGCCAATTCAACAGGAAGTCCAGTCGATTGTCGACCGCACCGAAGGCAAGGCTTCGCCCATGTATCCCATCGAACGGATGTCATTTTATGACATCGCCAAGAAGGCCTATTGTGTCATCGCGACGGGCGAGCTGCGATTCTACGGATGCTTCCTTCTGACGAAAGGCGTCATTCCGGCGGAGGACGCCGTCAGATGAGTGAAAAAAGCGGAATTGTCATTCTGGGCATCTTTGCCGCCGACACCGCCTATAAGGCAAAGCGCCTGCCACACATTGCCGAGACGCTGATGGGGTCGGGTTTCACGCTCGGACCGGGAGGCAAGGGCTCTAATCAGGCAATTGCCGCAGCCAAGGCGGGCGGCAAGGTGACATTTATCTCGCGGGTCGGCAACGACCCGTTCGGCGAAATGGCCCTTGCGGCCTATGCGTCGGTGGGCGTCAGGGCCAATGTGATGAAGATGGAAGGCGTTTCCACAGGCGCTGCCTTCATCTTTGTCAACGAAGTGAGCGGCGAAAATGCCATTATCGTCGTGCCGGGTGCGGCCGGTCTCATCGGAATCGAAGATGTCGATGCAAACCGGGCGGAAATCGAAAGCGCCGCAATTTTCATGACTCAGCTCGAACAGCCGCTCGAGGCGGCCATGCACGGCCTGTCGATGGCGAAAAAGGCAGGGGCCACGACGATCTTCAACCCCGCGCCCGCCCGCGCCATTCCCGACAGCATCTACGGCTTGTGCGATTTCATCGTACCCAATGAGGTGGAAGCAGCCGAACTGGTGGGCCACGCAATCCAAACCGATGAACAGGCACGCGTCGCGGCTGACATCCTGCTCAATCGGGGCGCACGGGCGGCGATCATCACGCTCGGCGCCCGCGGCGCGCTTTATCACACGGCCGGACAGAGCGAATTCGTGCCCGCATTTTCTGCGGGCAATGCCGTTGACACGACCGGGGCCGGAGACGCCTTCCTGGGGGGCTTCGCGACAGCGATTTCCGAAGGATATGCACCCGTCGAGGCCGCCCGTTTCGGTTGCGCGACTGCGGCGATCGCCGTGACACGGCCAGGCACGGCCCCCGCCATGCCGTCACGCGCCGAGATCGACGCCTTGCTGCGCTCCTCATGACAGGCGAGCACGAATCCAAGGTCTCCTGCACCTGCGACTTGTCCACGGGGATGCCCCGCCGGCCGACGAAGACGGCGGGCGCGGGACAGGCAAATTCCATTGCGTCAGCCGAAGACTTAAAAAAATTTCGAACCCGTTTACCCGGTAGCGCAAGGGTTCTGTGGACATCGGCATTGTGCGATGCAGCACGTCGTGTGAATTCCTTCTTTTTCTTGCCTTCCATCTCCTCTAAGTCTTCCTGTTATCCGATGTGGCAACAAAGGTGATATATGGCAGGTGAAACTGTTCTCGTGGTCGGCGGAGCCGGCTATATAGGCTCTCATACGTGCCTTGATCTGGCGAACAAGGGTTACAAGCCCGTCGTCTTCGACAATTTTTCGAACGGCCATCGCGAGTTCGTCAGGTGGGGTCCCGCCGAGGAGGGCGATATTCGCGATCGTTCCCGGCTCGAGGAGGTACTGGCCAAGCACAAACCCTCGGCGATTTTGCATTTTGCAGCCCTGATCGAAGTCGGCGAATCGGTGAAGGATCCTGTTTCCTTCTACGACAACAATGTTATCGGTACGCTGACGCTGCTTTCGGCCGCGCAGACTGCCGGCATCAAGGCTTTCGTCTTCTCATCCACCTGCGCGACATACGGGTTGCCGCAGAGCGTACCGCTCGACGAGACGCACCGGCAGGTGCCGATCAATCCCTACGGGCGGACGAAGTACATCGTCGAGCAGGCGCTCGCCGATTACGACCATTACAAGGGTCTCCGATCCGTGATCCTGCGGTATTTCAATGCGGCGGGCGCGGATTTCGAAGGACGGATCGGCGAATGGCATCAGCCGGAAACCCATGCCATTCCGCTTGCAATCGATGCGGCGCTTGGCCGCCGGCAGGGCTTCAAGGTCTTCGGCAGCGACTACGAGACACGCGACGGTACCTGCGTACGCGACTATATCCATGTGCTCGATCTGGCGGATGCGCATGTGCGTGCCGTGGAATACTTGCTGAAGGGCGGCGATTCTGTCGCTCTGAACCTCGGGACGGGGACCGGCACGACTGTCAAGGAACTGCTCGGGGCAATCGAAGACGTGTCGAAGCGGCCCTTCCCGGTTGAATATATCGGGCGGAGGGAAGGCGATTCGCACACTCTTGTGGCCAATAACGACAAGGCGCGCGATGTGCTTGGCTGGGCACCGCAATATGATCTTTCGCAGATCATCCAGTCGGCCTGGAACTGGCACTCCAGATCCAATCACTGAGGCGGCTTTCATGAAGCGGCCGAACGTCCTTTTCATCACCGCGGATCAATGGCGCGGTGATTGCCTTTCGGCCACCGGCCACGCCTGTGTCAGGACGCCAAACGTCGATGCGCTGGCAAGTGAGGGCGTGCTTTTTCGCAATCACTTCGCCGGCGCGGCACCCTGTTCGCCGGCGCGGGCAACCCTTTACACCGGTCTTTACCAGATGAACCACCGGGTATGCCGGAACGGTTCGCCGCTGGACCGCCGCTTCGACAACATGGCGCTTGCGGCACGGCGCGCCGGCTATGACCCGACCTTGTTCGGCTATACGGATACCGCGCCCGATCCGCGCGAACTTGACAGGAACGACCCGCACCTTGAGACCTACGAAGGTCTGCTGCCAGGGTTTACCGCGCGCCAGCTCCTGCCCGAGCATGAGAAGCAGTGGCTTTCGTGGTTGCGCTCCCGTGGCCATCGCGACGCCGTCAGCCGGGACATCCATGTTCCGCCTGGTGTCGCCTGCGGTGAGATTTCGGCGGAACCCACCGTCTACTCCATGGATGAAACCCAGACGGCGTTCCTTGCCGGTGAATTCATTCGCTGGCTCGGCGAACAGGATGCGCCGTGGTTTGCCCACGTTTCCTTCCTGCGGCCGCATCCGCCATTTTCGGTGCCGGAGCCCTTCGGCAGGATGTTCAAGCCAGAAGATGGGCCCGAATTTTCGCGGGCGAAAAGCCGCAAGATCGAAGAGGCACTGCATCCTTATCTTGGCTATTCGATGCCCAAGAGCGACAAGGGCAGCTTCATATATGGCGCCGAGGGTTCGGTCAGCGACTGGAAAGCTGAGCATTTCTCAGCCATCCGGGCGATCTATTACGGAATGATTGCCGAGGTCGATGCGCAGCTCGGTCGGATCTGGCAGGGGCTGAAGGATGCCGGCGCGTGGGACGACACGATCATCCTCTTCACCTCCGACCATGCCGAGATGATGGGTGATCACTGGACGCTCGGCAAAGGCGGTTTTTTTGACGGCAGCTATCACATTCCCCTCATCATCCGCGACCCGAAAGCGGCAGCGGGCCTGAGAGGTCACGTGGTCGAGCGCTTCACGAGTGCTGCGGACATCTTTCCAACGCTTTGCGACAGCCTGGGAGTCGAAGCAGCCAACCATGTCGACGGGCGCTCATTGCGCTCGTTCATCGATCATGGAGATGCGATCGACTGGCGGGAGGCGGCATTTTGGGAATTTGATTTCCGCGACATCGCCAATGGTGAAGCAGAGCGCCACTTCGGCCTGAAATCGAGCCAGTGCAATCTCGCGGTCATCCGGGACGAACGGTTCAAATATGTGCATTTTGCCGCCCTGCCGCCGCTGCTCTTCGATCTGAAGAACGATCCGATGGAGCTCAACAATCTCGCTTCCGATCCAGCCTACGCGGCGACGCGCCTTGAGTGCGCCGAGAGGCTGTTATCGCTCCGGGCGCGCCATCTCGACCAGACGCTCGCCTATACGGAGCTGACGAAAGAGGGGCCGGTCACGCGACGGCCCTGAGATTCATGGGAAGCGACCGAGATAATCGAGCTTGCCCACTGGCACGCCCTGATTGCGCAGGATCGCATGTGCCGTAGCGACGTGGAAATAGAAGTTCGGCAGTGCGAAGACCGTAACGTATTCGTCGCCGCGGAAGGTCATCTTGTTGCCGCCGGGGGCGATCGTCACGTCATTCGTTTCCGTGCCTTCGAGCGCTTCCGGCGCGATCGTCGCGAGATAGGCCTCGGTCTTGGCGAGACGCTCGCGAAGTTCGGCGATCGTCGTTTCGCTGTCCTCGAATCTGCGCTTCGGTGGCCGTCAGGCGGGCGACTGCCAGCTTGGCGCTGTCGCTCGCGCGCTGATATTGGCCAGATAGCGGCAGCATATCGGGCGCAAGCCTGGCAGCGACGAGTTCATCCGGGTCGATCCCCTTCTCTCTTGCATAAGCCTCGGCCTTTTCGAGGTAATTTTTTAGTGTTGTAAGTCCGCGCTGAAACATCGGAACGGTCAGGCGGTACATGGAAATGGGCATGATTTCTCCTCGGGGATTTCTCCTGGCAACTAGTTGCCGCCGCTACGACTGCACATCTAGGTGCACACCGTCACGATTTCATCGTCTCGTCGCCCACTCGTTCATATTTTCACAGGACGCCGCCGGTCAGGGCAAAGGCGGATGCGGCTCTGAAGCTCGTCAAGGGCGAAGAGATCGAGAAAGAGGCCTACATTCCATTCCAGCTCGTCACGCCGGAAAACGTCAAGGAATTCGTTGCCAAGAACTGAGGCGCAGAATGCGGATGCGGGCTCAATCTCGCATCCGCTCAGTCCGTCGTCGGATATCCGGAGAGGAGATGAGATGGCTGTCAGCCCTTCCACTATGGCCGCCGTTCGTGCAAGCGGAGCGATTCCGAACGCGGAGTATCGCCTGAGCGCCGAAGGCATCCGCAAGGAATTTCCCGGTGTGGTCGCACTCGATGATGTGCAGTTCGCTGAAGCGCGGCTCCGTGCACGCGCTGATGGGGGAGAACGGCGCCGGCAAGTCGACATTGATGAAGATATTGGCCGGCATCTATACGCCGGACAAGGGCGACGTGCACCTGAAGGGCGTGGAGATCCGCTCAAATCGCCGCTCGATGCGCTGGAGAACGGCATCGCCATGATCCATCAAGAACCTGATGCCTTTCATGGCGGTTGTCGAAAACATCTGGACCCGCGGCGAGCCCAAGAACCGGTTCGGCTTCGTCGACCATGGCGAAATGTACCGGATCACCGAAGAGCTTTTCCATAGGCTCAATATAACCATCGACCCCGACATCGAGGTTCGGCACCTTTGGGTCGCAAGCCGGCAGATGGTCGAGATCGCCAAGGCGGTGTCATATCATTCCGACGTGCTCATTATGGATGAACCGACCTCGGCACTCACCGAGCGCGAAGTGGCACATCTCTTTGAAATCGTCCGTGGTCTGAAGGCGCAGGGAATCGGGATCGTCTACATCACCCACAAGACGAACGAGCTGTTCGAGATTGCCGACGAGTTTTCGGTGTTCTGTGACGGCAAATATATCGGCACGCCTGCGGGTGGACGTCTATTATCAGGAAATCGTCAAAGGCGTGATCATCGTCGCTGCTGTCATCGTTGACGTCTACCGGCAGAAGAAGCGGACAAAGCACTGATCAGGAATGGGGCCCTCAGGCAGCCTTCGGGCCCCGTTTTACTTCAGGCCAGGCATTTATCCATCCGCCATAAATTTCTGAGAAGGGGGCTGGCCAATTCTGCCAGCTTTTCTATTCTGCATGCTTGTCATTTGCTCGGCAGGGCAGAGCAGGAAAACAGATGCAGCTTGTATTTGATGGCCATAATGACGTTCTCCTCAGGCTTTGGACACATGAAAGGGATGGGAACGACCCGGTCGCGGAATTTCTGAACGGAACGACATCAGGCCACATCGATGGACCACGCGCCCGGCAAGGTGGTCTCGCCGGCGGCCTCTGCGCCATCTACGTGCCCTCTGGCGATCTCGTCTTTGCCGATCCCGATGGAAACGGACACTACGAAACGCCGCTGGCGGCACCTCTCGACCGGCTGCCGTCGCTCGGCATAGCGACCGAGATGGCCGCGCTTGCACTGCGTCTCGACAAGGCGGGCGCGTGGCGCCTCTGCCGGACGGTAAAGGACATTCGCAACGCCATTGAAAGCGGTGTTTTTGCCGCAGTCATGCATATGGAAGGCTGCGAGGCGATCGGGCCCGATCTTGCCGCGCTCGAGGTCTTTCATGCGGCAGGCTTGCGCTCTCTTGGACCTGTCTGGAGCAGGCATAACGTCTTCGGACACGGCGTACCCTTCGCCTTCCCGATGTCGCCAGACACTGCGCCTGGACTGACTGGCGCCGGCTTCGAGCTCGTGCGCGAATGCAATCGCCTGGGCATCATGATCGATCTTTCCCACATAACCGAAAAGGGCTTCTGGGACGTGGCGAAGACAACTGATCAGCCGCTGGTCGCGACCCATTCCAACGTGCATGCGCTGACGCCGGTGGCGCGCAATCTGACGGATAAGCAGCTTGATGCAATCAGGGAGAGCAATGGCCTTATCGGTCTTAACTACGCGACAGCGATGTTGAGAGCGGATGGCCGCTCGGAGGCAGACACACCGATCGCGGACATGATCCGCCATCTCAATTATCTCGTCGAGCGAGTCGGAATCGATTGCGTTGCGTTCGGATCTGATTTCGACGGTGCGACGATTCCGGACGAAATAGGCGACGCGGCTGGCAACCAGAAGCTGATTGCCGCTCTACGGGACGTTGGATATGGTGAGGAGGATCGACGGAAACTCGCCAGCGAGAACTGGCTCCGCATCCTGGCTTCGGCGTGGGGGGAGACGAACGCCTGAGCCAAAATACCGCTTTGTAATCAATCAAGAACAGGGGAACAAATCGATGATGATTACTAAACTCAGCCGCAACTTTCGCGCCCTTTCTGCAGGTGCCGCGCTTTCACTGCTCATGCTGACGGCGCCTGCCGCTTTTGCCGAGACGCCGAAGGATACACTCGTCGAAGGTCTCGCCATCGATGACATCATTTCGATGGATCCAGGCGAGGCCTTCGAGTTTTCAGCGGCGGAAATGACAACCAACTCCTATAGCCTGCTGGTCCGCCTTGACCTGGACGACACGGCGAAGGTCAAGGGTGATCTTGCCGAGAGCTGGAGCGTCTCCGATGACGGCCTGACCTATACGTTCAAGCTGAAGCCCGGTCTGAAGTTCGCCTCAGGCAACCCGGTCACCGCGGAGGATGTCGCCTGGTCCTTCGAGCGCGCCGTCAAACTCGACAAGAGCCCGGCATTCATCCTGACACAGTTCGGCCTGACCGGAGACAACGTGACTGAAAAGGCGAAGGCTGCGGACGAAAACACGTTCGTCTTCACGGTCGACAAGGCCTATGCGCCGAGCTTCGTGCTGAACTGCCTGACGGCGACGGTTGCCTCCGTAGTCGACAAGAAGCTGGTGATGGATCACATCAAGCCGATGACGCCGAGCGCGGAATACAAGTATGACAACGACTTCGGCAATGAATGGCTGAAGACGGGCTATGCCGGCTCCGGCGCCTACAAGCTTCGCGAATGGCGCGCCAACGAAGTCGTCGTGCTGGAGCGCAACGACAATTACTATGGCGACAAGGCGAAGCTGAACCGCGTCATCTACCGCTACATGAAGGAAAGTGCCGCACAACGTCTGGCGCTGGAGGCAGGCGACATCGATATCGCGCGCAATCTTGAGCCGGGCGATCTCGACGCCGTTTCGAAGAACGCCGACCTCGCGGTGGCGAGCGCACCGAAAAGCACGATCTATTATGTCAGCCTCAACCTCAAGAACGAGAACCTGAAGAAGCCGGAGGTACAGCAGGCCTTCAAGTATCTCGTGGATTACGATGCGATCAGCTCGACGCTCATAAAGGGCATCGGCGAAATCCATCAGACGTTCCTGCCGAAGGGCCAGCTCGGTGCGCTCGACGAAAATCCGTTCAAGCTCGACGTCGCCAAGGCGAAGGAACTGCTGGCAAAGGCCGGTCTTGCGGATGGTTTTTCGGTGACGATGGACGTGCGGAACACTCAGCCCGTCACCGGCATTGCCGAATCCATGCAGCAGACGCTGGCACAAGCCGGAGTGAAGCTCGAAATCATTCCGGGCGACGGCAAACAGACACTAACGAAATACCGCGCCCGCACGCACGACATGTATATCGGTCAATGGGGTTCCGACTACTTCGACCCGAACTCGAATGCCGATACCTTCACGGCGAACCCGGACAATTCGGATGCGGGCACGAACAAGACGCTCGCTTGGCGCAATGCCTTCGAAACCCCGGAACTCGACAAGCAGGCCAAGGCAGCACTGCTTGAGCGCGACGGTGCCAAGCGCGCCGCCATGTACCAGGAGATCCAGAAGAAGTACCTGGAGAACAGCCCCTTCATCTTCATCTTCCAGCAGATCGAAGTCGCCGGCTATCGCAAGAACCTGAAGGACTTCAAACTCGGACCGAGCTTCGATACGAACTTCGTCGGCCCAATCGCCAAGGAATGATCCGGCAGGATTGGTTCGTTGAGCATTATAGAAACAAAAATGGAGGCGCGGCCCGCGAAGGGTCGTGCCGTTCCTCTTGCAAAAGCAATCGGGCGTTTCCTGATCGCTGCCGTGACGACTTATCTGGGGCTTCTGGCCGTCACTTTCTTCATCGGCCGTGTCGTGCCGATCGATCCGGTTCTTGCAATCCTTGGTGACCGCGCGCCGACGCATGTCGTGGAGCGCGTGCGTGAAGAGCTCGGCTTCAACCTGCCGCTCTATCAGCAATTCTTCATCTATATCAAAGGCATCCTTTCTGGTGATTTCGGCAATTCGGTGCTGACCACCAATCCGGTGATGACCGATATCCGACGCGTCTTTCCAGCAACGATCGAGCTTGCGACCCTCGGCACCATTATCGGCGCCCTGTTTGGCATTCCGCTCGGCGTGCTTGCGGCTGTGCGGCGCGGCAGCCTTGTCGACCAGATCGTGCGCGTCGTCGGGCTTGTCGGCTATTCCGTGCCGATCTTCTGGCTGGCCCTGATCTCGCTAGTCATATTCTATGCCCAACTGCGCTGGGTGGCCTTTCCAGGGCGCATCGATATCGTCTTTGAATATACGTTCACGCCAATTACCGGCTTTTACCTGATCGATAGCGTCTGGCAGGGGCAGTGGGATGTCTTCTACGACGTCTTTCGCCACATTATCTTGCCGGCATCGCTGCTCGGCTATTTCTCGCTCGCCTATATCAGCCGGATGACGCGCAGCTTCATGCTGAACGAGCTCAGTCAGGAGTATATCGTGGCTGCGCGCGCCAAAGGGCTTTCGGAAACCCGGGTAATTTGGGGCCACGCATTGCGCAATGCCGCGGTGCCGCTTGTGACGGTGATTGCGCTCTCCTACGCCGGGCTTCTCGAAGGCTCGGTGCTGACGGAGACGGTATTTTCCTGGCCGGGCATTGGCCTCTACATCACAAACTCCCTTCAGAACGCCGACATGAACGCTGTCCTCGGCGGCACGATCGTCATCGGCACGGTGTTCATTGGCATCAACCTCCTGTCCGACCTTCTCTACCGGACGCTCGATCCAAGGACGCGAAGCCGATGACGGTTCCAACCAGCCAGTCAGCGCCGATGAGCCGCCGCCAGTGGCTGCTTTCCGATCGCCCGCAATCACGTGTACAGGCCCGTCTCGGGCGCGCCTATGTGACCTGGCGGCAGTTCAGTGCGAACAGGTTGGCCGTCCTGGGTCTCATTATCATTATCGCCCTGCTCCTGGTTGCCGCCTTCGCCGATCTGTTGGCCACCCATTCTCCGGTGGTCGGCGATCTCAAGAATGCGCGGCTTCTGCCGCCAGGTACCGGCGAGTACCTGCTTGGAACGGACGATCAGGGTCGCGATATTCTTTCGCGCCTGATCTACGGGTCGCGGCTGACACTCTTCGTCGTCGTGCTGGTTGCGATCATCTCGGCGCCGATTGGACTGATCGTCGGTACGGTCTCCGGCTATGCCGGGGGATGGTTGGATGCAGTGCTGATGCGTATCACCGATATCTTCCTGGCGTTCCCGAAACTGGTGCTGGCGCTTGCCTTTGTCGCGGCACTCGGGCCGGGCATCGAAAACGCGATCATCGCCATTGCAATCACGTCCTGGCCGCCCTACGCCCGCATCGCCAGGGCCGAAACGCTGACGGTGCGTCGCTCGGATTACATCTCGGCGGTCAAGCTGATGGGCGCATCGCCGCTCCGCATCATCATCCGCCATGTCATGCCGCTCTGCCTCTCGTCGCTGATCGTTCGCGTAACGCTCGACATGGCGGGCATCATCCTGACGGCTGCCGGACTCGGCTTTCTCGGTCTCGGCGCGCAGCCGCCACTGCCGGAATGGGGCGCGATGATCGCCTCGGGCCGCCGTTTCATTCTCGACCAATGGTGGGTCGCAGCCATGCCGGGCATTGCGATCCTCATCGTCAGCCTCGGTTTCAACCTGCTTGGCGACGGCCTGCGCGATGCGCTCGATCCCAAGGAGAGCGGCCAATGATGGCTTTGCTGACGGTCGACAACCTGAAGGTCAGCTACCCGACCCGCACCGGCGTGATCGAGGCTGTTCGCGGCGTTTCCTTCACGCTCGGCAAGGAACGCCTCGCCATTGTCGGGGAGTCCGGGTCCGGCAAGTCGCAGACCGGCCGAGCGATCATGGGGCTGACGCCGAAGCATGGCATCGTCACGGCCGACAAGCTCGACTTCAACGGCATCGATCTGCTTCAGGCCTCAGCGAAGAAACGGCGGCTCCTGCGCGGCAAGCGCATCGCCATGGTGCTTCAGGATCCGAAATACTCGCTCGATCCGGTGATGTCGATCGGAAGGCAGATCTGCGAGACGCTGAGAACGCATGAGAAAGTCAGCAAGGCCGAGGCGACCGAACGGGCGCTTGCCATGCTGGAGGCGGTGCAGATTCACGATCCGAAGCGTGTCTTCGATCTCTACCCCCATGAGGTCTCAGGCGGCATGGGCCAGCGTGCAATGATCGCTATGATGCTGATTGCCGGGCCGGAACTGCTGATCGCTGACGAGCCGACCTCGGCGCTCGACGTTACCGTGCAGCTCGACGTGTTGAAGATCCTGGACAAGCTGGTTTCCGAGCGCGGCATGGGGCTTATCTTCGTGTCGCACGATCTGCGTCTTGTTTCTTCGTTCTGCGACCGCGTCATCGTGATGTATGCCGGAAAGATCGTTGAAGAGCTTAGGGCTAGTGACCTCAAAAATGCACAGCATCCCTATACGCAGGGACTGTTGAACTGCATGCCGCAAATCGGCGAAGATCGACATCCGCTGCCGGTACTCGACCGCAAGCCGGAGTGGGCTGCATGAGCGCGGCGCTTTCGGTCGAAAATCTCAGCGTCGTCTATGACGATTTTCATGCGCTTCAAGATGTCAGCATCGCGGTGGCGTCCGGCGGCTCCTTCGGGCTGGTTGGGGAATCCGGTTCCGGCAAGTCGACGCTGCTTCGTGCGGTAGCGGGCCTTGCGCCAGTCAAGGCTGGCGCAATTCGCATTCATGATCAGCTGCTGCAGGGTGCAAAACGCACCAAGTCTTTCTATCGAAATGTCCAGATGGTGTTCCAGGACCCTTATGGCTCGCTGCACCCACGGCAGACGATCGACCGGCTGCTACTCGAGCCATTGGCAATTCACGGGATTGCCGACAGCGAGAAGCGCATCGCGCGGGCACTGGACGAGGTCGGCCTTGGAAACGGCTTCCGCTTCCGCTATCCGCACCAGCTTTCCGGCGGCCAGCGGCAGCGTGTGGCGATTGCGCGCGCCCTGATCGTCGAACCGTCGATCCTGCTGCTCGACGAACCGACGTCGGCGCTCGACGCTTCCGTGCAGGCCGAAGTGCTCAATCTGCTGGAACAGATCAGGCGTGACCGCAAACTGACCTTTGTCATGGTGAGCCACGACCTTGGTGTCGTTACCCATATGTGTGAAAGGCTTGCCGTGATGCGCAACGGCGTCGTCGTCGAGCGGCTGACCTCCGGCCAACTGGCCAGCGGCGACATTCATGAGAATTACACGAGAAATTTGATGGTCGCGAGCAAAGGCTTCGTCAAAGCCTGAAACGCAGGTTTTTCAAATATTTGAAATCCCTTGGGATCTTGACCCATCAAAGGTTAAGCAGCCGTTAAAAGACGACTATTCGACTAGACTATTGACAGCCGAATTCCATCTGTCATGATCGTGTTAACGAGTGTTAGCTTTCGTGATCAGGAGGTGAAGCATGTTCTTTCTCGGCGGAATGACCATGGGATATCTCGATCCTCCGGCCAGGGTTGAACGGAGCGAGCAAACAAGCGTTTCCATTCCTGCTGAAAAAGATCGCCGATCGATCGAGGCGGCCTCATGTGCCCAAAGAGAAGAAAACGCGATTGAGCGTTCGTTGATCTGGGCATGGCGCACTCTTTGCTGAGGCGGATAGATTTTCTATCGCTTGCACTGTGGAAGGAAATTCATCTCTACCTATCTTATAGAGAATATAGGAATAACCGTGCCGGCATACCGCCGCGCCAATAAAAAGAGACGGAGGCAACACATGGCAGACCTGGGTATTTCGCATACTCACGCGAACTATTACGGTTCCGTACCGGCCAAGAAGCCCGCTTCGATGCGCCAGAAGCTTCATTTTGCGCTCAATGCCACGCTGTTTGCCGCAGCGTTCGCTTTCGTTGCAGCCTTGGTGTGCGGCGTCATCGGCTGATCAAGCTTTCGTGGCGGCATGGTGTCGGCACATTGCGAGACTTCTCAAATCTGTCTGTGGCTGGACATTCTTCTGCGTGAACCGCGAATTTCGGCCAACTACAACAATGGTCCAATTGCGTTGAAATCCGGTGCCCGACGGGCGCCGGATTTTTCTTTGAGTAGTGAAAACTGCCGAATTGAGGTAGGCAAGGCTGGGCAATTGCGTGCCTGTCGACTTGAATTATCGCCTTGGTGTCCAACTTTCCCGGATGGTTCTTGGGGGTGGAAGCAAAAGTCGGCCATGACCGGCAGAATCGTGCCATAAATCAGGCCTAAGCCGTTTCGTATCGGAAATCTTCGGCTTTCGCATCTTCCTGCAAAGGCCCTTGGCCGTTCATGTCGCAGTCATAATTGCCGGTGCAAAAGGCTAGGCAAAATCACCATAACTTAGTTTGGACCCAGAACCGAACCCATGACCATTTCCATTCCGTCTCCAAACCCGCCACGCGAATCCGAAGTCAAGCACATCGATCACAACGACTCGGTCCGCTCGACCTACCTTTCAATCGAAGACATCAAGGCGATGGGTGAATCGATCGCCCGCAAAGGCGTCGATTCGCTGCCGGCTTTCACTGCCTTCGATTTTTTTGCACGGCATAAGGAGAACGAGAGGGAAATCCTGCGCGTGTACCGCACGACGGCGGCCGACGTGGAGGCGGGCGAGACGATCACGCCTGCCGCCGAATGGCTTCTCGATAACCACTATATCGTCGAAGAGGCAATTCAGGAGGTCCGCCGCGACTTTCCGCGGCGCTTCTATCGCGAGCTGCCGACCATCGATGTCGGTGGTGTGCAGGTACCGCGCACGCTGGTGCTCGCCTGGCTCTATGTCGCGCACACTCACAGCACCGTTTCACAGGAAAGTCTGACGGCGCTTGTCGACGGCTTCCAGCTGGGTGAGACGTTGCGCATCGGTGAGCTTTGGGCGGTTCCCTCACTCGTGCGTTATGTCCTCGTCGAAAACCTCCGGCGCATTTCCAGCCGCGTCGAACGCAGCCGGCGCATACGCCGCCGTGCAAACGAGGCGGCCGATGAACTCGTGCGGCTGGACGATCCGGCAAAGGCTGCGGAGTATCTGAGGACGCTCGAACCGCTTGCCGAGGACAATACCTTCTCGACGCAGTTCCTGTATCGCATGCGCGACGGTTCGCAGGCATCCAGTCTTGCGATCGCCTGGCTCGACGAGCGTCTGGAAATGCTCGGCCGTGATACCGAAGAAGCGACGATGGCGGAACATAGCCGCCTATCCTCCGGCAATGTCACGATGGGCAACATCATCCGGAGCCTTCGCGAGATCGACGATGCGGAATGGTCGGTCTGGGTCGAGCAGGTCAGCCACGTCGACAAGCTGCTCTGGGAGAACTCAGATTACGGCATCCTCGATTCGGGATCACGCAACAAGTACCGCAAACAGATCGAAAAGCTCGCCAAGCGCTCGCCGCTGACGGAAATGGAAGTCGCCCAGTTGGCGCTCGACATGACCAGCGAAGCCAGGGCTTCCGAGGAACCGCAGCCGCATGAGCCGAATGTCGGCGGCTTTCTTGCCGGAATGCACCGGCCAAAGCTTGAAGAACGTGCCAATTATCGTCCGACCGCCGTTCAGCATTTTGTACGAACAGTCCGCAAGTTCAACTGGCTGTCGATCGCCGTCCCCGTCATGCTGCTTACCGTCATTGCGATGGCCATCGTCGGACGCTTCATGGCCAATGCCGGCATGGGCACGTTGGAAATTGCCATATTGCTGATCATGTTCTCTCTTCCGGCATCGGAAGGGGCGACCGGTCTTTTCAACACCTTGCTATCCTTCTTCGTGACGCCGTCGCGGCTTGTCGGCTACGAGTTCAAGGAAGGCATCCCGCAGGATGCACGTACGCTGCTTGTCGTGCCGTGCCTGATTTCGAACCGCGACAGCGTCGACGACCTGGTTCGCAATCTCGAGGTCCACTATCTCGCCAATCCGCGCGGCGAAATCTATTTCGCGCTGCTGAGCGACTGGCCAGACAGCGACCTGGAGGAGACGCCGAACGACCTGGAAGTGCTCGACTACGCCCGACGTGAAATCGCCAATCTTTCGGCACGTTACGCCTATGACGGCAAAACGCGCTTCTATCTCTTGCATCGCCGCCGCCTCTACAACCCGTCAGAGGGCGTCTGGATGGGCTGGGAGCGCAAGCGCGGCAAGCTGCACGAGCTGAACATGCTTTTGCGCGGCGACAGCGATACGACCTATCTGCCGGGCGCCAATATTGTGCCGGCTGGCGTTCAGTATGTCATGACGCTCGATTCCGACACGCGCCTGATGCGCGATGCCGTGACCAAGCTTGTCGGCAAACTCTATCATCCGATCAACCGTCCGGTCATAAACCTGAAGACCGGCCGTGTCGAAAGCGGCTATGGCGTGCTGCAGCCGCGCGTGACCCCGTCGCTGACGACAGGCAAGGACGCTTCGGTCTTCCAGCGCGTCTTCTCGATCAATCGCGGTCTCGACCCTTACGTCTTCACGGTCTCCGATGTCTATCAGGACCTCGCCGGCGAGGGCACCTTTACCGGCAAGGGCCTTTATCATGTCGATGCCTTCGAAGCTTCGCTGAGGGACCGCATCGATGAGAATTCGGTACTGAGCCACGATCTTCTCGAAGGGTCGATGGCGCGCTGCGCACTCGTCACCGATCTCGAGCTCGTCGAAGACTTCCCGATCCGCTACGAAGTCGAGGCTTCGCGCCAGCATCGCTGGGCGCGTGGCGACTGGCAGCTTCTGCCATACATGTTCAATCCAAAATACGGCGTCACCGCTCTCGGGCGCTGGAAGATGTTCGATAACCTTCGCCGCTCGCTGACGCCGATCGCCTGGTTCTTCGCATCCGTGCTCGGCTGGTATTTTATGGGTCCGCTTGGCGCACTCGTATGGCAGATCCTCCTGATCTTCTGCCTCTTCGTTGCTCCGACGCTGTCACTCATCCACGGCATTATTCCGCGCACCAGCGATATCGTTGCACGGGCACATCTATATACCGTGTGGTCGGATATCCGAGCCGCCAACGCACAAGTGGCGCTTCGTATCGTTTTCATCGCCGATGCGGCTTGCATGATGGCCGATGCAATCGGCCGCTCGCTTTACCGGCTTCTCGTCAGCCATAAGTTAATGCTGCAATGGCGCACAGCTGCCAGCGTCCAGGCGGGCGGGCAGGGAACGATCCTGTCCTACTATGGAGCGATGTGGCACGCCCCGGTGCTCGCGCTGCTGGCGCTGGGCTT
The DNA here is from genome assembly GCF_004342325.1 of Rhizobium azibense. Taxonomy (NCBI): domain Bacteria; kingdom Pseudomonadati; phylum Pseudomonadota; class Alphaproteobacteria; order Hyphomicrobiales; family Rhizobiaceae; genus Rhizobium; species Rhizobium azibense. Next base: position 185,265 of record NZ_SMBJ01000007.1, read on the forward strand.
TGCCGCACTTCCCGGCGACAACGCCTTCCTCGTCGGCATTCCATTTGCCCTGCTATGGACCCTGTCGCCGCTCGTTGCCTGGTATGTCAGCCAGTCGGCAGAAACCGAAGACCGCCTGGAAGTCGCCGATTCGGTCTCAAGCGAGCTCAGAAAGATCGCGCGCCGCACCTGGCGCTACTTCGATACGTTCACGACGGCGGAACAGAATTACCTGCCGCCGGATAACATCCAGGAGACGCCGCACGTCATCGTCGCGAGCCGCACCTCGCCGACCAATATCGGGGTGTACCTGCTCTCGGTCGTTTCCGGCCGCCAGTTCGGCTGGTTTTCCTTCGAGGAAACGATCGAGCGGCTGGAGCAGACGATCGGCACCATCGACAAGATGGAAAAGTATCGCGGCCACCTCTTCAACTGGTACCACACCGATACGCTTCAGACCCTCGGGCCGCGATATGTTTCGGCTGTCGACAGCGGCAACCTCGCCGGTCACCTGATTGCCGTTTCGTCGGCTTGCCGCAATTGGGCCGAGGCGCCATCAGCGCATATGCAGGGCAATCTCGACGGCGTCGGCGACACTGCCGGCATCCTCGCCGAAGTGCTGGCCGACCTTCCAGACGATCGCAAGACGGTCCGTCCGCTTCGCCGTCGCCTGGAAGAACGCATCGTCGGCTTCCAGAACGCGCTCGCCGCCGTCAAGCGCGAGCACGAGTTCGCCTCGATCCGCGTCATCAACCTTGCGGTTCTTGCCCGTGACATCCAGAAGCTTGCGGCAAATCTCGATCACGAAGTGAAGTCGGCACTCAGCGGCGAACTTACCCGTTGGGCCGAAGCGCTGGTCAAGATTTGCGAAGCGCATATCTCCGACAGCACATTCGACCTTTCAAATATCGATGCTTTGCGGCCACGGCTGATCGCCCTTCGCGACAAGGCCCGCGATCTCGCCTTCTCGATGGATTTCAGCTTCCTGTTCCGTCCCGAACGCCGCCTCCTTTCGATCGGCTATCGCGTCGAAAGCGGCGAGCTCGACCAGGCCTGCTACGACCTTTTGGCGTCGGAATGCCGGCTGACCAGTCTGTTCGGCATCGCAAAGGGCGACCTGCCGACGGAACATTGGTACCGCCTCGGCCGCCAAGTCGTGCCGGTCGGTTCGCGCGGCGCTCTGGTCTCCTGGTCCGGCTCGATGTTCGAATATCTGATGCCGCCGCTCGTCATGCAGGAGCGAGGCGGGGGCATTCTCAATCAGACCAACAACCTGGTCGTGGTCGAGCAGATGAACTACGGACGCAAACTCGGTATTCCGTGGGGCATTTCCGAAGCGGCCTTCAATGCTCGCGACCATAACCTCAACTATCAATACACGAACTTCGGCGTGCCTACGCTTGGCCTGAAGCGTGGTCTCGGCCACAATGCGGTCATCGCGCCTTATGCATCGATCCTCGCCAGCCAATACGATCCGCAAGGGGCGCTCGAAAATCTGCAGCGACTGCGCAAGCTCGGTGCGCTCGGCAAATTCGGGTTCCATGATGCCGTCGACTTCACGCCGACCCGGGTGCCGGAAGGCAAGAAATGCGCTGTTGTCTACAACTACTATGCGCACCATCACGGCATGTCGATCGCCGCGGTTGCTAATGTCGCTTTCAATGGGCATCTGCGTGAGCTCTTCCACTCCGATCCGGTGATCGAAGCAGCCGAACTGCTGCTGCAGGAAAAGGCGCCGCGCGACATCCCCGTCATGAGCGGCAAACACGAATCGGATACGCCCGCCAGCATCCAGGAAGACCTGCTGCGGCCGGAGCTTCGCAAGATCGCCGATCCACTTTCGCGCGATCGCGAACTCATGTTCCTGTCCAACGGTCACTATTCGATGATGCTGACGGCGACCGGTGCCGGCTACGCACATTGGAACGGCCAGGCCGTTACCCGCTGGAAAGCCGACCCGACGGAAGACCGCTGGGGAAGCTTCATCTTCCTGCGCGACACCGCGACCAACGAATGGTGGTCGGCCACCGCCGAACCAAAAAGTGTCGACGGCGAAAAGGTCAATGTGCTCTTCGCCGACGAAAAGGCGGAATTCACTAAGGTCGTTGGCGACCTCAGCAGTGAATTGGAATGCATCGTTGCGACTGAGCATGATGCGGAAGGCCGCAGGCTGACGCTTCTCAACATGGGATCGGAAGACCGCTTCATCGAAGTCACCTCCTATTTGGAACCCGTGATCACCCTGGACGACACGGACAATGCCCATCCGGCTTTCGCCCGCATGTTCGTGAAGACGGAATTCGGCAGGCGCGGCGACGTCATCCGTGCCGAACGCAACAGACGCGATCCGGGCGAACCGAATATGAGCATCGCCCATTTGATCGTCGACAGTGCAGGTCCCTCCCGACAAACGGAATTTGAGACCGATCGCCGCAAATTCCTCGGCCGCGGCCGTAGTCTTGCGGAAGCCGCAGCCTTCGATCCCGGCGCGACGCTATCGGGTACCGACGGTTTCACGCTCGATCCGATCCTTTCGCTGCGCCGCACGGTTCGTGTCCCAGCCGGCAAGAAGGTCAGCGTGATCTTCTGGACGATCGCCGCTCCGAGCCGCGACGAGGTGGACAAGGCTGTCGAGCGCTACCGGCACGCCGATGCCTTCAACCATGAGCTCGTGCAGGCCTGGACACGCACGCAGGTGCAGATGCGCCATGTCGGCGTGACGTCGCAGCAGGCTGCCGCCTTCCAGTATCTCGGCCGGCATTTGGTCTATCCGGACATGGATTTGCGCGCCGATGCTGCGGCAGTTCGAGCCGGCATGCAGTCACAATCGTCTCTGTGGCCGCTTGCGATCTCCGGCGATTTCCCGATCTTTATGCTGCGCATCGATGACGACATGGATCTCGATATCGTTCGCGAGGCATTGCTGGCGGAAGAATATCTGCGCTCGCGTGGCGTGACGGCCGATCTTGTCATCATGAACGAGCGTGCATCCTCCTATGCGCAGGACATGCAGCATGCCGTGGACCAGATGTGCGAAAACGTGCGCCGCATTGGTCAGGCCGATGGCCTTCGCCAGCATATCTTTGCCGTCCGCAAGGACCTGATGGAGGAGGCGACCTATCATGCCCTGATCGCTGCTTCGCGCGTCACCTTCCATGCCAAGAACGGCAAGGTCGTTGATCAGATCAACCGCGCCATCGCCCTTTCAGCACCGTCCAAGGACGACCTGCCGGAAATGGAACGCGAGCAGCGTAAGACCCCGGTCAAGCGCGTGGCGCGTGTCGTGCAACCCAGGCCTTCGGCGCTTGCGATCGAGGACGAAGGCGATCTCGACTTCTGGAACGGCTTTGGCGGTTTTGCCCGCGATGGCCGCGAATATGTCGTTCGTCTTGCTGGCGGCACGGCAACACCGCAGCCCTGGATCAACGTCATCTCGAACGAGAAGTTCGGCTTCCATGTGTCTGCGGAAGGCGCAGGTTTCACCTGGAGCGTCAACTCGCGAGACTACCAGTTGACCTCCTGGTCGAACGATGCCGTCGTCAACCGCTCGGGCGAGGCGATTTACGTCACCGACCTGGAAAGTGGTGCGCTGATGACCCCCTTTGCGGGGCTTTCGCAGCGGAGCGATGTCCGCTTTGAGGCGCGCCATGGCCTCGGCTACTCCGTCTTCTCCAGCGAGCAGGACGATATCGCGCTGGAAGTCACTCAGACGGTCGATCGCCTAAGGCCGGTCAAGCTGCAGCGCGTCCGGTTGCGCAACATGGGCACCTCGGCGCGCAAGCTGCGGCTCTATGGCTATGTCGAGTGGGTTCTCGGCAACAACGCACAGCGCTCGGTCCCCTTCATCCTCTCGTCCCGTGACGAGGAAACCGGCGCACTCCTTGCCGCCAACCAGTACAGCATCGACTATTCGAACCGGGTATCCTTCTTTGCCGCCAGCGTGAAGCCCTCCAGCTTCACCACAAGCAGGCGCGAGTTCATCGGAAAGGCGGGCACGATCAAGGCTCCGCAGGCGCTCAAGACATCCGTTGCGCTTTCCGGCGCCACGGAACTTGACGGCGATCCGGCAGCAGCTCTCGCTATCGATATCGAAATCGGTGCCGGGGAAGAGCGTGACGTCACCTTCTTCCTGGGCGACACGGCTTCGAGGCAAGAGGCCCAAGCCTTGATCGCCGAGATCCGTACGACCTCTGTCGAGGACACAGTTCAGGAAAACCGCGATTTCTGGCAGAGCTTTACGGGCAAGGTTCAGATTTCGACGCCGAACCAGGCCATGAACAATCTTGTCAATGCCTGGCTGCCCTACCAGAGCCTTGGCTGCCGCATCATGGCACGGTCGGCCTTCTACCAGGCAAGTGGCGCCTTTGGCTTCCGCGATCAGTTGCAGGATACGCTGGCTTTCGTGCTTCAGGATCCATCACTCGCGCGCAACCAGATCGTCAATGCCGCCTCGAGGCAGTTCCGCGAGGGCGATGTCCAGCATTGGTGGCTGCCGGGTACAGGCGCCGGTGTCCGTACGTTGATTTCGGACGACGTGGTCTGGCTCGCCTATGCGATACATCACTATTGCAGCGCAACGGGCGACAAGAGCGTGCTTGACGAGGAATTACCGTTCCTCGAGGGCCCGGCGTTGCTCGAAGGCCAGCACGATTCCTTCTATCGCCCGGAGATATCGGACGACAAGGCCAGCATCTACGAGCATGCTGCCTTGGCCCTTGATCTCGCAATCAAGCGCAAGGGGTCCAACGGCCTGCCGCTGATCATGGGCGGCGACTGGAACGACGGCATGAACCGTGTCGGCATCCAAGGCAAGGGCACAAGCGTCTGGCTTGGCTGGTTCCTGGCAGGCGCCCTGCGGTCCTTCATTGCCTATGCGCACGAACGGAGCGATACAGCCCGCGCCGAGCGCTGGACGAAACATCTTGGCGAACTGAAAGCTGCGCTCGAAAGTGAAGGCTGGGATGGCGGCTATTATCGCCGTGGCACCTTCGACGATGGCAGTCTGCTCGGTTCGAAGGAAAGCCTGGAGTGCCAGATCGATTCGATTGCACAATCCTGGAGCGTGCTTTCCGGCGAAGGCAATCCGGTTCACGCGGCCAAGGCCATGGACGCAGTTCTGAACCGCCTTGTGGACAAAGAAACGCGAATCATCCGGCTCTTTACCCCGCCTTTTGCCACGTCGGTCCGGGATCCCGGCTATATCAAAGCCTATCCCCCCGGTGTTCGCGAAAATGGCGGCCAGTACACGCATGCGGCCACGTGGGTGGTTATGGCGCTTGCTGAGCTCAACCGCGGCGATGAAGCAATGGCCTGCTTCGAACTTCTGAACCCAATCACCCATGCGCGCGACAAAGCCTCGGCCGAGCACTATCGAGTCGAGCCCTACACGGTGGCTGCCGACGTCTACGGCGAAGGTGCGCTCAAGGGTCGCGGCGGCTGGACGTGGTATACGGGCTCTGCGGGCTGGCTCTACCGAGCCGCCGTCGAAGGGATTCTCGGCATCCGTCTGAAAAACGGACGGATTTTCGTTCGTCCAGCACTGCCGAGCGGTTGGGACGGCTTTTCGGCAGAGATCGAGCATTCAGGTGTGAATTATCGCATTTCGGTCTCAAAATCGTCCCATCCCGACGGCTACACTGTGGTCATCAACGGCAGCGAAGTCGCCAATCCCCATGAGGGATATTTGGTCGGATAGCAGCATTTTCGACGCTCACACTCCGGCGATTCGTTGCAGCCAAAAGGTGAAACTTTTTGGCTGCAACCGCGTTTGCAGATCGAAACAGGAGAGACATCATGGCGGCTACGCCGGAATACGCCATCGGCGCTGAGCGCTTGCCCCAATCAGCAGTGCGACCAGCGCGCGATACGAGGCTTGATGTTTTGCGTGGCCTTGCCCTCATCACGATTTTCATCAATCACGTTCCCGGTCAGATATTCGAGTATGTCACGACAAAGAATTTCGGCTTCTCCGATGCCGCCGAAGCCTTCGTGCTGATCTCGGGCATCGCGGTCGGACTCGCCTATGGCTCCGGCTTCAAGGTCGGCAGGCGACTGGACATGGCGAAAAAGGCGATCAAGCGCGCCTTCACGCTCTATCTCGCCCATATGATCACGACCTTCATGACGCTCGCGCTGTTCATTTGCGGCGCCTGGCTGTTCCACCGGCCGGGATTGCTGGTCGAAATCAATATCCTTGCCGTCTTGATGAACTTGACAGAAGGAATACCCGCCCTGCTTCTGCTTGGTCACCAGATCGGCTACAACAACATACTGCCGATGTACGGCGCACTGATGCTCATGGTACCGATCATCTTGCTTCTTTACTCGGCCCATCCGCTTCTGGCGCTTGGTGTTTCGGCGGCTGTGTGGCTGGTGGCCGGCGTCTACCAGATCGCGCCGCACAACATGCTCATCGCCGACTACTGGTTCCTCAATCCACTCTCATGGCAGTTCCTGTTCACGATCGGTGCCGTCGGCATCATGCATGTCAAGCGCGGCGGCAAGCTGCCGGAGCACCCGATGTTGTTCGTGCTGGCTTCTGGCTACGTGGCGTTGTCCTTTGCCTGGGTCGTGGGCCAGCTCTGGGACCTTGGCAACGTCCTGGCAGCGCTTGGCTTGCCGCCCGTCCTTACCGGTTTCGACAAGACCTTCCTGTCACTGCCGCGGCTGCTGCACGTGTTGTCGCTCAGCTACCTCGTTATCAATATTCCCGTCCTGTCTCGTATCCTGAGCCGTCCGTCGGATCATCCCCTCACCATCATTGGCCGCCACTCGCTGAATATCTTCGTGGCAGGGACAATCCTTGCAATGGCGGGCCAGGTGCTGCTCTACATTACCAACCACGACCAGATGATCGGCGCGCTCTTTGTCGTCGCAGGCATCTCGGGTCAGTTCGCCTATGCCTACCACCTCGAGCGCAAACGCATCGACGGTAGCGTGAAGGCCAGGTCGATGGGGCGTCGTGCCTCGGTCCCCGTCGCCGTCCGCGTCGGTGATGGCAGCCGAAAGCTCTATCGCGACAAATAGCTGTCTCTTTATGCGATATCAAAACCGGCTGGCGGATTTGCCAGCCGGTTTTGACCGATCGGCCTGGGCCTTCAATCCCGTCACCGGCCGACGATCGATGATGGCGAGCTAGCCCCTTCCGTACCCGCCCAAAGGATTTGCCCGAGGAAAAAACATGATTGACGAAAAGCAACTGATTGCCAAAATCACCTGGCGGCTCATGCCGTTCCTAGGCGTTCTTTATCTCATCGCCTACATCGATCGCCAAAATGTCAGCTTCGCCAAGCTGGAAATGGTCGGCGCCCTCGGCATGAGCGAATATGCCTACGGCCTCGGCGCCTCGCTCTTCTTCATCGGTTATTTCCTGTTTGAAGTCCCGAGCAATCTTTTGCTCGAGCGGTACGGCGCCAGCAAATGGTTTGCCCGTATTTTGCTGTCGTGGGGCGCAGTTACCATCGCCCTCGCCTACACACAGAATGCGACGATGTTTTACATCCTTCGCTTTCTTCTCGGCGCCTGCGAAGCCGGGTTCTTTCCAGGCGTCCTTTATCTGCTGACACTTTGGTATCCGTCCGCCTATCGCGGTACGATGGTCGGACTTTTCATGATCTTCAGCGCTCTTGCCAATGCCGTCGGCGCGCCTCTGGGCGGCATGCTGCTCGATCTCGACGGGCTTTATGACATCGCCGGCTGGCAATGGGTGTTCATCGCGACCGGTATTCCCGCCGTCATAGCGGGCGTGGTCACACTGCTTTACCTCTCGGATCGCCCCGAGAATGCGAAGTTCTTGAGCGATGCCGAGAAGAGCTGGCTCAGACGCAGGATCGAGGCCGAAAATGCAGACATGGACAAGAACGCCGAGAATGGCTTCAAGGCGCTCATCAATCCGAAGGTACTTCTCATGGCATTGTGCTACGTGGGCTTTCCCCTTGCAGCCTACGGCCTCAGCTATTGGCTCCCGACCATCGTCAAGGAGTTCGGCGTCAGCAACACGGCCAACGGCTTTCTGAACGTCATACCCTGGGTGCTCGTGGCCGTGGCGCTCTACATCGTTCCGTCGATGGCAGACAGGGCCGCTTCAAAGACGCCTTATATCGTCGTCCCTGCACTGCTGGGCGCCATATGCCTTGTCCTTTCCGCTGTTATTCCGGACCATGGCGTCCAGTTCGCATTCCTGTGCATCGCTGCAGCGGGCATCTTCGCCGGCCAGCCGGTCTTCTGGAGCCTGCCGTCGCGGTTTTTGAGAGGCGCGGGTGCGGCGGCCGGGCTCGCCGCAATCAACTCCGTCGGTAATCTCGGCGGCTTCGTCGCCCAGAACGTCGTACCCTGGATCAAGGACAGTACAGGTAGCACGATTGCGCCGATGTTCTTTCTTGCCGCATCCCTGGCTGCCGCCGCGCTGCTGGTGCTCGTGGTCGCACGCCTGATACCGCGTACTCAAAGTACTGCCGAAGAGAGCGGGCCTGCGCACCAGCGCGCCCAATCTTGACAACGCAAGCCAACGCGTCAGCAGAAGATCGGCTGGGGCGTTGGCTTGAGGTTCATTGATGCCCGCGCAACGGCTTTATTCCGTAAGAGAAGGTAAACGTTAACCAACACAAGCCTAACAGTCTCATGGAAACATGGATTGATTCGATGGCATCTTCTTTCGACACCCCTCTCGCCGCGCTGACCGCAAGCGAAATCGTGATATTTCCAAGCATCCCCCGGCCCGGCGATATCGAGCGCTGCGCCGCGACGCTCGATGATCTTCACGGAGAGCCAGCGGTCGCGTTCTGGAAAGCCGAATGCCGTTTGCTGGCGGACGAGCTGGCGCGATGCGGCTTGCGCGAGGAGAAGATCCGCGAGCGCGTCTTGTCCTTCCAGGCTGCGGTTCAAGCCGCTCTGGTAGAGAGGCATCAGTTGCGTGCTCTATCCGAAAGCCGCGCCAGACAAGACAGAAGGCGCCGTCGTCTCTGACGCGATAAGGCGCCGTCCGCTGCCGCAGCCGCCGTCTGGGCGGCGGAAGCGCTGGCAACGCGAACCAAGTCTCCATCCGCCGGCCATCATCCCTCAGGAGGAAGGCGTCGAGGGGCGGAAAGCCCAACCGCCTTGCGCCGTAATGCTTCACCCAATGACAAGCGAGGCCGGAACATCATAACAATGTTCCGGCCTCTGAATGTATGAGGCCGGAAGTTGAAGCCGGCCTTTCATGTTCGTCTCCGAACTTGGGGTTATGCAGCTTCGGTCGTATGGGCCTTGCGGACTTCCTCGTCCGTCAGGATACCGCTGGCACGAAGCAGCGCTGCAAAGCGGCCGTTGCTGTGGCTGAGTTCATCGAAACTACCTTGTTCGACGATCCGGCCATTGTCGAGGAAGAGCACCTTGTCTGCTTCACGAACCGTCGAGAGGCGGTGGGCGATGATGAAGGTGGTGCGGTTCTGGCGAAGGTTGTCGATCGCCGCCTTCACGCGGTTCTCGGTCTCCACGTCCAGCGCGCTGGTCGCCTCGTCGAGAACCAGGATCGGCGCGTCCTTGAGGATGGCGCGGGCGATGGCCACACGCTGGCGCTCCCCGCCCGAGAGCCTGTTGCCACGCTCGCCGACATGCGTCTCATACTGTTCCTCGCGCGTCTCGATGAAGTCCGCCGCCGCTGCCGCTTCGGCAGCACGGCGCATCTCTTCCTCGCTGGCGCCTTCCCGGCCAAGGCGGATATTGTCGCTGATCGAACGGTTCAGCAGGCCCGCATCCTGGAACACGGTGGCGATGTAACGGCGCAGCGACCTGCGGGTAACCTTGGTGATGTCGTGGCTATCGACCAGGATCTGGCCGCTGTCCGGGTCGTAGACGCGCTGCAGCAGGTTGACGAGCGTCGTTTTACCCGCACCGGTCGGGCCTACGATCGCAACTGTCTGACCGGGCTTCACCGAGAAGGAGACATTGTGCAGCCCCTGCGACGAGTTGCCGAAGCCGAAGGAGACGTCGCGGAACTCGACTTCGCCCTTGACGTCCTTGATGTCGGCATTGCCCGCAGGTTCTTCGCGCTCGCGAACGGAGTCTTCGAGCGTATAAAAGTCTTCAAGCTTCGCGCGGGCTTCGAAGATCTGCGTAGCGAACTGGCGCATCTGGTCGAGACGCGAGATCAAAAGGTTTGCAAAGCCGATGAAGGCGATGACGTCACCGATCCGCAGTTCGCCGGCCTGCACCAAAAGCGTGCCGATCACAAGGATGATCATCATGGCGATGGTCGATGCCATCCGGTTCAAGGCACCGGCAAGGGCCCACCAGTCGAGGACCGGGTACTGAGCCTGAAGGAGACGGTCGGCAAAGCCCTTGAGCGCCTTGGTTTCAGCTTCGATGCGGTTGTAGCTGTGCAGCACCGAAACGTTGCTGATCGAATCGCTCACATGCGAGAAAACGGTGTGATAGTGGTTCTCGACCGATGCCTGTCCGTCCTTCGTTCGGCTCATGACCAGGCGGCCGATCAGCCAGTAGGCAAGACCAAGCACGACGAGCACGCCGGACAATCTAAGGTCCATGGCCATGGCAGTCGGCACCAGAAGCGCAATGGCGACGGCGGTCGACAGGTGATTGCGCATGAATTCGAGCCAGAGACCGAAGAGCGTTTCGCAAGCGCGCAGCAACGTATGCAACGCGTTCGACGTCCCGCGCTGGTGATGCCAGGAGAGCGGCATCGAGATGATGCGGCCAAAAGCTTCCGTCAGCAAAGTCGCACGCCGGCCATGGGCCAGCCTGTCCGCCTCACGGGCGACCAGAACGAAGGCGATCGTATTGAAGACGGCAAATCCAGCCCACATGAACAGAATGGGCTTGACCTCCCCGTTGCCTGAAATGGCATCGATGATGCGACCGAACAAAACAGGCTCCGCAATCGTGATCGCGGCCAGAACAATGTTCGCAACGACCACCAGGGATACGCGGAGCTTGTAAGCGCCAAGGTAGCGCAAAGCTCTTGCATAGACCTTGAATAATGACACGGCGGTACCTCTTGTGTGCATCTGCAAATAACGGGATGGCGAGATGCTATGAAAAAACACCTGAACCGACGATTAACGGCGCATTCAGGTGAGAGGTTTCTGCAGGATGTGACGAGATAACCGCAGCACAAACCCCTCAACCGATCGGGAGTGCAACAATTTCCACTTGTATTTAAACGAAGCATTAGCAATCCATAAACTTTATATGGAGCCAGCTTGTTAATCGAAGATCCGTCGTTGCCACGTTCAGGCGGTCCGACCGACTTCACCGATCGCCCATTGCCTGGGCAAGGAACTTTCTGTGAATATTCATACCTTGGTTCAATTGCTCGTCGTCATCGAGGAATGCACGAAGCCCGAAAACGTGGTTGAGGAACTGCAGCGAGCCGTTCGTTCCTATGGCTTTGAATATTATGGATTGCTGCGCCATCTGAGGCAGAGCCAGGATCCCTGGAGCCTCGTACTTGCCGGGCATTGGCCCGAAAAGTGGCCGCAAACATATGTTGCAAAAAAATATGTCCTCATAGATCCAACGGTCCGGTATCTAGCGCAGGCGCAAAGGCCATTTCGATGGAAGGAAAGCCTTGCCGCCTACCGGCGCGATCCGCATCAGCGGCGAATGGAACAGATGATGGCGGATGCCCACGCCCACGGCCTGCGCGACGGCTACATCTTCCCCATTCACGGCAAGAGCGGCGTACTCGGAAACTTGAGCGTCGGGGGTGGGCCCGTGGAACTGTCGCCGGTCGAGATATCGTTGTTCGAAACGGTCGCGCGCAAAGCGTTCTGGCGGCTGCTTGATCTCAAGGGTGAAGCCAAATCACTCGAAAGCGCTTCATTGCTCGATATGTCGCTGACACGCCGCGAGCTCGAAATCCTGCACTATTTGGCCGACGGCCTGACCTCGATGGAGATCAGCAAGGTACTCAGCATATCGAACCATACGGTCGATTGGTATATGAATGGGCTGCAGGACAAGCTGAAGGCCAAGAACCGCCAGCAGGCAGTGGCGCTGGCTTTCCGGCACGGACTGGTCATGTAGTTCAGCGCGTGACCCTCGCTTTTGGGAAATTCTATTTCGCAAGGGAAATTGAACTTTCTGTTACGGCGCGTTAAGAATTTTCTTCGCGGGTGCAGCATTGCCCGTTTCGATGCCGTGAGGAGAGCGCATTGCCCATATCCAAGATACTCGTTGCCAATCGTTCCGAAATTGCCATCCGCGTGTTCCGCGCGGCCAATGAGCTGGGGATAAAAACGGTCGCGATATGGGCGGAAGAGGACAAACTGGCGCTGCACCGATTCAAGGCGGACGAAAGCTATCAGGTCGGCCGCGGGCCGCATCTTGACCGCGATCTCGGGCCGATCGAAAGCTACCTTTCGATCGATGAAGTGATCCGCGTTGCCAAGCTGTCCGGCGCCGATGCCATCCATCCGGGTTATGGCCTCCTGTCGGAGAGCCCTGAATTCGTGGATGCCTGCAATCAGGCCGGCATCACCTTTATCGGCCCGAAGGCCGATACGATGCGCCAGCTCGGCAACAAGGTCGCCGCGCGCAATCTGGCGATCTCTGTCGGCGTGCCGGTGGTTCCGGCGACCGATCCGCTGCCGGACGACATGAAGGAAGTCGCCCGCATGGCCGAGGAGATTGGCTATCCTGTCATGCTCAAAGCTTCCTGGGGCGGCGGCGGGCGCGGCATGCGCGCCATTCGCGACCCGAAGGATCTTGCCCGTGAGGTGACTGAAGCCAAGCGCGAGGCGATGGCCGCCTTCGGAAAGGATGAAGTCTATCTCGAAAAACTCGTCGAGCGCGCCCGCCATGTCGAGAGCCAGGTGCTTGGCGATACGCATGGCAATGTCGTGCATCTCTTCGAGCGCGACTGCTCCATCCAGCGCCGCAACCAGAAGGTCGTCGAGCGCGCGCCGGCACCTTATCTTTCGGAAGCGCAGCGCCAGGAGCTCGCCGCCTATTCTCTGAAGATCGCCAAGGCGACGAACTATATCGGCGCCGGCACCGTCGAATATCTGATGGATTCCGATACCGGGAAATTCTACTTCATCGAAGTCAATCCGCGCATCCAGGTCGAGCACACGGTTACCGAAGTCGTGACCGGCATCGATATCGTCAAGGCACAGATCCATATCCTCGATGGCTTTGCCATCGGCACACCGGAATCAGGCGTTCCCAAGCAGCAGGATATCAGGCTCAACGGCCACGCGCTGCAGTGCCGTATCACGACGGAAGATCCGGAACACAACTTCATCCCGGACTACGGCCGCATCACTGCCTATCGCTCGGCCTCGGGTTTCGGCATCCGTCTCGATGGTGGCACGTCCTATTCCGGCGCCATCATCACCCGCTATTACGATCCACTGCTCGTCAAAGTGACGGCCTGGGCGCCGAATCCGCTCGAGGCGATCTCCCGCATGGACCGGGCGTTGCGTGAATTCCGCATTCGCGGCGTGGCAACCAACCTCACCTTCCTTGAGGCGATCATCGGACACCCGAAGTTCAAGGACAACAGCTATACAACTAGGTTTATCGACTCGACGCCGGAACTTTTCCAGCAGGTCAAGCGCCAGGACCGCGCGACGAAGCTCCTGACCTACCTCGCCGATGTCACCGTCAATGGTCATCCCGAGGCCAAGGACAGGCCGCGGCCGCTTGAAAATGCTGCAGTGCCGGTCGTTCCCTATGCCAACGGCAGCAAGGTTCAGGACGGCACCAAACAGCGTCTCGACAAGCTCGGCCCGAAGAAGTTCGGTGAGTGGATGCGAGGCGAAAAGCGCGTGCTGATAACCGATACGACGATGCGCGACGGCCATCAGTCTCTTCTGGCGACACGCATGCGCACCTACGACATCGCCCGCGTCGCCGGTACCTATGCCCATGCGCTGCCGAACTTGCTGTCGCTCGAATGCTGGGGTGGTGCGACTTTCGACGTTTCCATGCGCTTCCTGACGGAAGATCCATGGGAGCGTCTGGCGCTGATCCGCGAAGGCGCCCCGAACCTGCTCCTGCAGATGCTGCTGCGCGGCGCCAATGGCGTCGGTTACAAAAATTACCCCGACAATGTCGTCAAATACTTCGTCCGGCAGGCCGCAAAGGGCGGCATCGACCTCTTCCGCGTCTTCGATTGCCTGAACTGGGTCGAAAACATGCGCGTATCGATGGATGCGGTCGCTGAAGAAAACAAGCTGTGCGAAGCGGCGATCTGTTACACCGGCGATATCCTGAATTCGGCCCGCCCCAAATATGACCTGAAATACTACACCGATCTTGCCGCTCAGCTCGAAAAGGCCGGAGCTCACATCATTGCGCTGAAGGATATGGCGGGTCTGCTGAAGCCTGCTGCTGCAAAGGTGCTCTTCAAGGCCCTGCGTGACGCGACCAGCCTGCCGATCCATTTCCATACGCACGATACGTCCGGCATTGCCGCTGCGACCGTGCTTGCAGCCGTCGATGCCGGCGTCGACGCGGTCGATGCGGCCATGGATGCGCTTTCCGGCAACACCTCGCAGCCCTGTCTCGGCTCGATCGTCGAGGCGCTCTCCGGTTCCGAGCGCGATCCGGGGCTCGATCCGGAATGGATCCGACGCATCTCCTTCTACTGGGAAGCGGTGCGGAACCAGTACGCCGCCTTCGAAAGCGACCTCAAGGGGCCCGCATCGGAAGTCTATCTGCATGAAATGCCGGGTGGCCAGTTCACCAATCTCAAGGAGCAAGCCCGCTCGCTTGGGCTGGAGACGAAGTGGCACAAGGTGGCGCAGGCCTATGCCGACGCCAACCAGATGTTCGGCGATATCGTCAAGGTGACGCCGTCTTCGAAGGTCGTGGGCGATATGGCGCTGATGATGGTTTCCCAGGATCTTACGGTTGCCGATGTCGTCAGCCCGGAGAAGGAGGTTTCGTTTCCCGAATCTGTCGTTTCGATGCTGAAGGGCGATCTCGGGCAGCCGCCGTCCGGCTGGCCCGAAGCGCTGCAAAACAAGGCGCTGAAGGGCGAAAAGCCGTATACGGTACGTCCGGGATCATTGCTCGAGGAAGCCGATCTCGATGCCGAGCGCCGGTCGATCGAGATCAAACTCGAACGAACGGTCAATGATTTCGAATTTGCCTCCTACCTCATGTACCCCAAGGTCTTCACCGACTTTGCGCTCGCATCCGACACCTATGGACCGGTCTCCGTCCTGCCTACACCTGCCTATTTCTATGGGCTTGCCGACGGCGAAGAACTCTTTGCCGACATCGAAAAGGGCAAGACGCTGGTCATCGTCAACCAGGCGATGAGCGGGACCGACAGCCAGGGTATGGTGACGGTGTTCTTCGAGCTCAACGGCCAGCCGCGCCGCATCAAGGTGCCGGATCGTGCGCATGGCGCTTCCGGTGCCGCTGCCCGCCGCAAGGCCGAGCCTGGAAACGCCGCCCATGTCGGTGCGCCGATGCCGGGCGTTATTTCTCGCGTCTTTGTCTCGCCCGGCCAGGCCGTCAGCGCCGGCGACGTGCTTGTATCAATCGAGGCCATGAAGATGGAGACGGCGATCCACGCCGAAAAGGACGGCACGATCGCCGAAGTGCTCGTCAAGGCCGGCGACCAGATCGACGCCAAGGATCTGCTGGTGAGCTATGCCGGCTAAAACTGAGGGTTAGGGTGGCGCGGGCCACCCTTTTGTGGAATGGACAGGAAGGCCCGAAAAATGAACAAGCTCAAGATTGCAGTTATCGTCGGCAGCACACGCATCGGCCGCTTTGCCGATCATCCGGCCAAGTGGATCGCCGAGATTGCCGCGCATCGGGGCGAATTTGAGGTCGAGGTGCTCGATCTCCTCGACTACCCCATGGCTTTCTTCGGCGAAGCACGTGCAAGGGAAGCTGAGAGCGAGACGGCGGAGCGCTGGAAGAAGAAGCTGCGCGAGTTTGACGCCTTCATCCTCACCGTTGCCGAATACAATCACGGCCCGACGGCCGTTCTCAAGAATGCCATCGACCTCGGCGATTTCGTCCAAAAGCCGGTTGCCTTCGTTGGGTATGGCGGTGTCGGTGCCGCGCGTGCCGTCGAACAGCTTCGCTTGATCTTCGTAGAAATGGGCGCGGCTTCGGTGAAGACCGGCGTGCATATCTCCCTGCCCGAATATATCGGCGTTGCCAGGGAAGGTAAAAGCCTCAACGACTACCAGCACCTTATCGATACCGCCGGCAAGCAGCTCGATCAGCTGGCCTGGTGGGGCAACGCGCTCAAAGCAGCGCGCGTGAAGTAGAGGAGACCGAGGGTTGCGGCCGGGGTTGGGCCCTCAAGCGAGCGGACAAGCGTTTCGGCTGTCACGCGGGGCGGTATAGATCGCAGTCGTCATGTTGCGATCTACGCGGCCTGCGCTGTTACAATTTCGGCCAAAGCATCGAGAAGACAAGCCCGCTCTGTTGGCGCGAAGGCGGAAACAGTGTGTGGCATAAAGGCTGCGCACCCCAGACGCGCATCACGCCTCAATGTCCAGCGGATAAATTCAGGAGGATCGGGAACGAACCCAAGATCCCGTCATCTTGCTGGTCCATGCAAACGCATCAAGCGCCTTCCCGCTGACAGGCCAGCACGATGACCAACGGACAAATTCGTGGTGGCATCATGAAAGGGATCGGGCCGACTTCCATCGCCAAAGGTCGAAGGTCCTTCCTAAAGAGCCTGCAGCATTGGGCGCAAAAGGTGCAACGTCACTCAGGCATGCCTGCCGAGGTGATGCTCATGGATGGCGAACACAGCCTGTTTACATACCCCCTTGCACCGCTGCTCAACGGCGGACGGCGGGGCCTTCGCGAGAACTAGGCCCTTTCTGCCTGGTCTTGAACCGCAGATGGCGGGTATCCCAACCCGGAAACCATTAATCAGACCGACTGTCACAAGCTCCACCGCACGCAGGCCTCAGCGTCCAGATTGTGAGAAGGAGCACCCGGTCCCAGGCGAATATCCACCCACTTAGATATCGTAGCTATGTGCGGCGTTGATCGTCGAGATGAAGCGTTTGGTGCGCTCGCGTTCCGGTGCCGTGAAGATTGACTTCGCCGTGCCGGTTTCGACGACGTTTCCTGCCTCCAGGAAAACGACGTTATGGGCGATCTTCGAGGCGAGCCGCAGATCATGTGTCGCCATGACCATGGTCGTGCCTTCGCTGGCCAGCCGGCCGAGAACGTCGACGACTTCCGCCGAAAGTTCGGGGTCGAGGGCCGAGGTCGGTTCGTCGCAGAGCAGCACGCGCGGTGACGGAGCCAACGCGCGGGCGATCGCCACGCGCTGCTGCTGGCCGCCGGAAAGCGTCGATGGCCAGGCATCCGCCTTATGTGCCATGCCTACTTTGGTCAGCAATTCCATGGCGTGGGCACGGGCCTTTTCCCTGGGCCATCTCAGGACCGTCACCAGGCCCTCCATGACGTTTTCGATCGCGGTTTGATGCGGGAAAAGCTGGAAATTCTGGAAGACCATGCCCGTCTGGCGGCGGATCTTCTGGATCGATTGCCAGCCAACCCTTCTCCCCGGCACAAAATCCAGTGTCTCTTCGCCAATCCTGATCGAGCCGGCTGTCGGGATCTCAAGCAGGTTGATGCAGCGAAGCAGCGTGCTCTTGCCGCCGCCGGAAGGACCTACGAGAGCAGTGACGGTGCCTTCCGGGATCCGGATGCTGATATCCTGGAGGATGATGGCATCGCCGAAACGCTTCTCGATGTTGGAAAGCTCGATCATGCATTTGCCTCCAGCATGCCGCCGTAGCGCGCAAAGCGGCGCTCGAGCCGTACCTGCAGCGCGGAGAGAACGGAGCTCAAGACGAGGTAGACCAGCGCCGCCTCGATATAAAGGATCAGCGGCTCATAGGTTGTCGCCACGATGCGCTGTGCAGCCTGGAAGAGCTCCGGCACGGTGATTGCTGCGGCCAGCGACGTGTCCTTGACCAATGAAATGAAGGTATTGGAGAGCGGTGGCACGGCGACACGAGTGGCCTGCGGCAGGATCGTGCGGCTCATCGCCTGCCGCCAGTTCATGCCGATCGAATAGGCAGCTTCCCATTGTCCCTTCGAGACGGAGGAGATGACCGCCCGGATGATTTCGGAGCTGTAAGCGCCGATATTCAGCGTGAAGCCGATCAGGGCCGCAGGAAAGGCATCGAGCAGAATGCCGATGCTCGGCAGGCCGTAGAAGATGACGAAGAGCTGCACGAGCAGCGGCGTGCCGCGGATGACCCAGACGTAGAACCGCGCGATTGAGGCGATCGGCGCCGGGCCGAAGAGGCGCGCCACGGCAGTCCCCAGCCCGAGCGCCAGGCCGAAGACAAAGGAGAGCAGGGTCAGCGGGATGGTGAAGATCAGTCCGGCCCACAAAAGCGTGGGTAGCGATTCCGCCATCAGTTGAAGCCAGTGGGGCACGGGTTTGTTTCCTTGACGAAAGGGCGTCCGGCGGGTTCTCGCCGGACGCCCTTTCAAAAGATATAGAGGATGCGCCAGCGGCAGGAAACCGCCCTTCGAAGCGCTTACTTCGATACGTCCTGGCCGAAATATTTATCGGCGATCTTCTTGTAGGTGCCGTCTGCCTTGATATCGGCCAATGCCTTGTTGATCGCCTCGAGAAGTTCCGGTTCTCCCTTGCGGATGATGATGCCGGAGTAGTCGGCATTTTCCTGCTCGGCCGCAATCTTCACATTTGCGTCTGGCTTGTGCTTTTTGAAGTCCAGGAAAGAGAGGCTGTCATTGATCGTCGCATCGGCGCGGCCAGTCAGCACGAGCTGGATCGATTGGTCGAAGCCTTCGGTACCGACGAGCTCAGCACCGGATTGCTCGGCGAGCTTGCCGAAGTTGCTCGTCAACGACTGGGCAGATTTCTTCCCCTTCAGGTCGGCGAAGCTCTTGATGCTGTCGTCGTCTGCGCGGGCAATGAGCACTGCCTTGGAGGCGATATAGGGTTCGGAGAAGTCGTATTTCTGCTTGCGCGCTTCGGTGATGCCGACCTGGTTGATGACGGTGTCGTAGCGCTTGGCGTCGAGGCCGGCGATCAGGCCGTCCCACTTGCCTTCAACGAACTCGGCCTTGACGCCGAGCTTGGCGGCGACCGCTTCGCCGATCTCGACGTCGAAGCCCGCGAGCTTGCCGCTTTGGTCATGGTAGGTGAACGGCGCATAGGTGCCTTCCGTGCCAATCTTCAAAACGCCTGCTGACTTGATGGCGTTGAGGCTCTCACCGGCCTGGGCGGAGGCAAAGGCAGCGGCCGAGATAAAGGCCGCTGCAGCGATGGTCTTGAGGAGTTTCATGTTTTGCGGATCCATGTGGGAAGAATTCGATTGACAGATAGATCGCAGAAAATAGGGCAGCGCGAAGCGTAGAAAACCGCGAAGAAATTGGGCAAGTGCGAATATTTTTCTCATTTGCCCGGCTTTTGACGCCGCTTGTTTCAGGTCGTCAGAAAATGTGTGCCGATGCCTATTGTGTGCACGTTCATATACGTTTATGCACGTTCTTGCAATTCTAACGGCAATCGCGAGCTGAACGGGCATGAATACGACAGAGATGCTGTTGAAGGAACGCCAGAGCATTATATCGGGCAAGCTTCAGGCGAACGGCCGTGTGCTGGCGGCTGAACTTGCATTCGAATTTGGTGTTTCCGAAGACACGATCCGCCGGGATCTGCGCGAGATGGCGGCTGCCGGACTTTGCGAGCGCGTCTATGGTGGCGCGCTTCCCGTTTCGCCGGTCGGCGGCAGCCTCAAGCAGCGAATGGGAATTGCCCTTAATCGCAAACAACTGCTGGCCCAAGCCGCCGTCTCGCAGATTGCGCCCGGCTCCACGGTATTCTTCGATGCCGGAAGCACCAATCTGGCGATTGCCAATGCCCTCCCATCAGACATGATGCTGACGGCAGCGACGAATGCTCCGGCAATCGCCGCAGCGCTGATAGACAACGGCGGCATCGATGTCATCCTGATCGGCGGAATGGTCGACCGGCAGGTGGGCGGCGCGCTCGGCGCCAAGGCGATGCGGGACATGGAGCAGATCTCGCCAGATCTTTGCATTCTCGGCGCCTGCGGCATCGATCTCGAAGCGGGCGTCACGACGTTCGGTTTCGAGGATGCCGAGTTCAAGCGATTCGCGACGTCCAGGAGCCGGAAGGTGCTGGTTGCGGTGACGTCGGATAAATTCGCTACAGCGGCGCCGCATGGCGTTCTGCCCGTGGCGCACTGTGAATGCCTTGTCGTGGAGCACGATGCCGACGAGGCGCTGCTTGCGGCCTATCGCGAGCGGGGCTGCCGGACTGTCAAGGCGCAGAAGGCGCGATGAGCAATCTTTAAGTGGGAATCCTCAAGGGGCCGACGACAGGAGGAGACGGGAATACAATGGATAATCCTATGAATGCGGCCTACCGGGTCCGGCGTGGCTTCCTGCCGAAGAGCAGGGTTGCGGTGTCGCTGCTCTTTTTGATGAACGGCTTTGTCGTCGGTTGCTGGGCGCCGAAGATTCCGGATTTTGCGGAGCGTCTGGAACTTTCGAAGTTTCAGCTCGGGCTGATGATCCTGGTGTTCGGCCTGGGGTCGTTGACATTGATGCCGATTGCCGGCGCACAGATCGCCAGACATGGCTCGCACGTCGTGTCGCGGGCAACTGCGGCCTGCGTGCTGCCAATTCTTCTGGCGCTGACGCTGGCGCCGAATGTTGTTACCGGCGCAATCGCGCTCTTCCTGTTTGGCGGATTCATCGGCGCAATGGACGTCGCGATGAACGCCAACGCGGTTGCCGTCGAAAAGTCGATGCGCCGCGCCATCATGTCGTCCTGCCATGCCTTCTGGAGCCTCGGCGGCCTGATCGGTTCGGGCCTTGGCGGCTTCGTGATCGCCAAGCTCGGTATCCTTGGCCATGCGCAGCTGGCCACGGTTTTCACGTTGATTTTCCTCGTGATCGCCTGGCCGATGATCCTTGCCGATCCGCCGCATCCCGACGAGAAGAAAGAAAAAACACGCCTGCCGATGACGCCTCTGCCATGGCTGCTCGGGCTCATGGCGCTCTTTTCGATGGTTCCGGAAGGCGCCGTGCTGGACTGGGGTGCGCTCTATCTCCGCCAGGAATTGAATGCATCCGTCGCTCTTTCGGGTTTCGGGTTCGCGGCCTTCTCGCTGACGATGGCAATCATGCGGTTTGCCGGCGATCTGGTGCGCGACAAGCTCGGCGGCGTCAGGACGCTGCGCGTCTGCACCCTCTTTGCCATCGTCGGGATGCTGATCGCAGCCCTTGCGCCGAATGCCGAGATCGCCATTGTCGGCTTCGCGTTCTGCGGCATTGGGATTTCGAACATGGTGCCGATCGCCTTTTCCGCGGCAGGAAATGTCCCTGGCCTGAAGGCCGGGATCGGCCTTTCGGTCGTCACGACGCTCGGCTATTCCGGCATGCTGGTTGCACCGTCTGCAATCGGCTTCGCAGCCGAACATGTCGGCTTCAGCACCGTCTTCCTGGCGCTGCCCGTCCTGCTGGTCGTGGTGCTGGTCTTTTCGAAGCTTGCCCGCTACGCGGACGGCATCTCCGGAGATGGCCACTAGGACAGCCGAGCAAAAGTGATGCTTTGGGCGTTGACAAGAATGCGGGTATGATCCACCTGAAGGGCACGAATTCAAGGGTTCAAGAGCTTCCATCTATGTCTTCAGCGACCGATTTTGATCCGAAACCGCGCCGCGCTTCCGTCGCCGTCGACGTGGGCGGTGTCATCGTCGGCGGCGGTGCGCCGGTTGTCGTGCAGTCGATGACAAACACGGATACGGCCGATATCGATTCCACGGTCGCACAGGTAGCAGCCCTCTTCAAGGCGGGGTCGGAGCTCGTGCGCATCACCGTCGATCGCGACGAAAGCGCTGCTGCCGTTCCGAAGATTCGCGAGCGGCTCCTGCGCCTCGGCCTGGATGTGCCGCTTGTCGGCGATTTCCACTATATCGGCCACAAGCTTCTTGCCGATCATCCGGCCTGCGCCGAAGCATTGGCGAAATACCGGATCAATCCAGGCAATGTCGGTTTCAAGGACAAGAAGGACAAGCAGTTCGCCGAAATCATCGAGATGGCGATCCGCTATGACAAGCCGGTGCGCATCGGCGTCAACTGGGGTTCGCTCGACCAGGACCTGCTGACGGCACTGATGGACGAGAATGCCGAGGCAGGTTCGCCGCTTTCGGCCCGGCAGGTGACGCGCGAGGCCATCGTGCAATCGGCCTTGATCTCGGCCACGCTTGCCGAGGAAATCGGCCTGCCGCGCAACCGCATCATCCTGTCGGCCAAGGTGAGCCAGGTCCAGGATCTGATCGCTGTCTATTCCATGCTTTCCGAGCGCTCCAACCATGCGCTGCACCTGGGCCTCACCGAAGCAGGAATGGGCACCAAGGGTATTGTCGCTTCGTCGGCTGCCATGGGCTACGTTCTGCAGCACGGCATCGGCGATACAATCCGCGTTTCGCTGACCCCGGAGCCGAATGGCGACCGTACACGCGAAGTGCAGGTGGCACAGGAACTGCTGCAGGTGATGGGTTTCCGACAGTTCGTGCCGGTGGTCGCCGCCTGTCCCGGCTGCGGCCGCACGACATCGACGGTTTTCCAGGAACTGGCGCAGAATATCCAGAACGATATCCGCAAGAACATGCCGGTCTGGCGCGAGAAATATCCGGGCGTAGAAGCACTGAACGTCGCGGTGATGGGCTGCATCGTCAACGGCCCGGGTGAAAGCAAGCATGCCGATATCGGCATTTCGCTTCCGGGCACCGGCGAGACGCCGGCAGCGCCGGTATTCATCGATGGCAGGAAGGCGTTGACGCTACGCGGGCCGAACATTGCATCGGATTTTGAGGCGCTTGTCGTCGACTACATCGAAAAGCGATTCGGTCAGAAGACAGCCGCCGAGTAAGATTTGGCCCGGTGATGTCACGTTAAGTTGCCCAGGCTTACCGATTGGGTCGAGGAAACCATCGAGGAGACACTGACCTTCTATCGGCTGCCTCGCCGGCACCACAAGCACAGATATGGACAAGCACTTTGTGCGCTTTGATGATATCATTGAGCGGTGTGTCGGCTGGAAGCGCCGTCGGGCAGCCTATTCAAGCCTTGCCGTGTTGAGGCGCTCGCGCACCTCTTCCTTTGGCGGGCGAGCCTTCCAGCGAGTCACGAACCGCTCGTAGTTCTTCTCGGCCTGTTCGGCGATTTGGCCCTCCTGGTCACGCAAGGCCTTGACGTTGTAGGCGTAAGCCGGACCCGACGATTGCCTTTCTTCTGCGGCAGACAGGCGCCGAACCTATGTCTTGCGTATCTTTCCCAATGCGGCCGGTTGCCTGCGTCTGGTACGGGCGCTTTCCGTCGAAACCACGAGAACTGGCTCGAAGCCAACCGCTACATCAACATTGAGGACCTGAAAGAACACAAGAAGATCATGCTCAAAGCAGCTGCATGACCAGCTTCATGACCGTCAATTTGCAGAAGTTGACGCACACAACCGGCTTAGTAACGGATCGTTTCGAGACAGTCGGGCTTTGCTTTCACACCAGAGGCAGGCTAAGGGCATAGCGTGTGTGCCGCCGTTCGCCGGTTCTTACCAGCGCACCTTTCTCCACCAAATCGTGAAGGTCACGCGTGGCCGTCGCTCGCGAAGTTTGCGTGACGGAAATATAATTCTCCGCGCTCAACCCACCCTTAAAGCCCACGGGGCCTTCACGGAACATGCGGGCAATGGCCTTTTCCTGGCGTTCGTTGAATTGGCCGCGGAACCGATCATAAAACCGCGCCTTGCCGATATAGAAGGCGACGCGCTTCAGGGTAGTCTGCTGTGCCTCAAGAACGGTTTCGGCAAAATAAATCAGCCAGTCGGTGATATCGAGAGTGCGTTGATGCTGCTCAAGCTGGTGGTAGTAGGTCTTGCGGCCGTGCTCGATTGTGTAAGCAAGAGCAATCAGGCTTGGTTGGCCGATATTCTGTGCAAGCGATTTTTCCGCAAGCGCCCGGCCAAGTCTGCCATTGCCATCCTCAAATGGATGGATGCTTTCAAAATACAGATGCCCTATGCCTGCCCGTGTCAACGCGGGCAGGGAGATTTCACCCTTTGGCGCTGATCTGTTGAACCAGCCCATATACGCTGCCATTTCTGCTGGCACCCGCCTTGAAGGTGGGGCTTCGTAGTGGACGGTTGGATTATCGAGACGGCCAGACACAATCTGCATGGCATCGTCGTGCACCCGATATCCACCGATCATTCCAATATGGCGGTTCCCCGTCATCAGCATGGCGTGCCAGCGAAACAGGGTTTCATGATTGAGAGGCGCTGACCAGGATTCATACACATCGACCATCATCTCCGCGATTCCCCGCTCTTGCGGCTTTACCGGTCGATTGTCGGCATCGAGACCGAACTGCCGACGTAATGAGGATTGCACGCTCAGGCGATCGAGCATTTCGCCCTCTATCTCCGAGGTTTTCACTGCCTCATCGCTCAAAAGCTCGACACGTAGCAGATCACGCTCTTCGTCACCAACGTGACGGACAGCGCCGATCACTTCTCCCGATGACAGAAGGAATTGGCGCTCGAGCGGCTCAAGCACAGCCGCGTCATATACGAAATTCGGCCAGCCTTCCTGTGTCCAGTTCCATCTCATGAGTTATAGTCATCCTTTCTATAACTCAATATGGAGCAAGATTGTGCGTAATAGCAACCTATTCTGTGGCTCAAGGGTGGACACCGTCTGTCCCATCGAACGCCAGGTCCCGTGTCAGCTCCTGCGCGCGGCAATAAAATGCGCGGCAGCAGCGAGCGTCGCGGCTGCATCTCCGTACGCTGCCAGAAGCGTTTTCGCATCCTCGACGTGCCGCCGAAGCTCGGCTTCAGCCCAGTCGATACCATGGAAAGACACAAGCGTTCCCTTGCCGCGTTGCGTGTCCTTGCCGGTTGCCTTGCCCATGGTGGCTGCGTCTGATGTGACATCAAGAAGATCGTCGGCGAGCTGGAAGGCAAGGCCGATCTTTTCACCGAAGGCGCGCAAGCGCTTGCGATCACCGGCTGAAGCGCCGGCGATGATTGCCCCTGCTTCGCAGGCAAAGCGGATCAATGCCCCGGTCTTCATAGCCTGCAATGTAACGATGCCCTGTTCATTCGGCACATCTTTTTCCGCCGCAAGATCGAGTGCCTGCCCGCCGGCCATCCCGCCCAGGCCGGCAGCACGCGCAAGCGCAAGAATCAGCGCCAGCTTGCTTTGCTCCGGAAGCCTGGTCTCATCGTCGGCGATAATGTCGAAGGCGTAGGTCAAAAGGCTATCGCCAGCAAGGATCGCGGTCGCCTCGTCGAAGGCTATGTGCGCCGTCGGCTTGCCGCGACGTAGCTTGTCATCGTCCATCGCTGGAAGATCGTCATGGACGAGCGAATAGCAGTGCACGCATTCCAGTGCTGCACCCACTCTCAAGGCCGCCTGTTTGTCTCCGCCAAGCAGCAGCACGCTCTCCACGACGAGAAACGGGCGAAGGCGCTTGCCGCCGTTCAGCACGGCATAGTGCATCGCCGCCCTCAGGGTTTCAGGGCGGGCTATCTCATCCTCTCGCATGTCATCGGAAAGCAGCACGTCGAGCAACGCCTCGATCTCTTGGGCGTTGGTCTTCAAACGTATTTCGAAGGCTTGGGAGCTCGCGTCCATCCGCGCTCTTTGGCATGAGGAGTGGCGCGGTTGCAACGGAAATGTCGATGCTTACAGCAAGATTTCCTCTGCACTCTGGCCTTCGCGACCGGCAAACGGTATGAGAGCGCAGGGAACAGGTGTTGGGCTTACACGTATTGGACATATCGCCGGAAAGAGAGGACGCCATTGCGATGCCGGCTCATCGCCGTCTGTTCGCTTGGCTGCGGAGCCGGTCGATCATGACGCGCATCGTGCTTGGACTCGCCGGGCTTTTGATCCTGCCTTATGTTCTGATCTTTGTTTACCTCATCCCGTTTATTCACCCTGTCTCGACGCTGATGCTGCATGATCTCGTGCTTCTGCGCGGCTACGACCGGCGGTGGGTCTCCTTGGACGACATCTCGCCGGTTCTCGTCCAGTCGGTGATGATGTCCGAGGATGGTCAATACTGCTTCCACGGCGGGGTCGATTGGGGCGAAATGCAAGCGCTGGTCGCAGACACCCTCGACGGCGAAGCGACCCGCGGCGGAAGCACAATCCCCATGCAGACGGCCAAGAACCTGTTTCTCTGGAATAGCCGCTCCTTTGTGCGCAAGGCACTCGAACTGCCGCTGGCGGTCGCCTCCGACCTCGTCTGGACCAAGCGCCGGCTGATGGAGATCTATCTCAACATCGCCGAGTGGGGACCGGGTATCTACGGCATCGAGGCGGCGGCGCGCTATCATTTCAAGGTACCGGCATCCAAGCTCTCGCGACGGCAGGCAGCGCTTTTGGCCGTTTCTCTTCCGAACCCGATCGACCGGAATGCCTCAAAGCCCCGCCGCGGCCTTCGCACGCTTGCGTCGGTCATCGAGCGCCGGGCGCAAGGTTCCGGCGATTACATCAGATGCCTTTATGATTGAGGCATGAATTATTCATTGGTCGCATTTGCCGAGCGCCGTTAAAGTCGGCCGCAAAACCAATTTGCGGATGGCTCATGGATACCCTTACCCTATATATCGGAAACAAGAACTACTCCTCATGGTCGTTCCGGCCATGGATTGCGATGGAAGCAACGGGCATTCCGTTCGAAGAAATTCTGATCCCCTTTGATTTTCCCGCAGGCAATCCGCGCATCAGGGAAATCTCTCCCACGGGCAGGGTGCCGGTTCTACTCCATGGCAGCCTTCGGGTATGGGAATCGCTGTCGATCATCGATTACGTCGCAGAACTCTATCCCGAGGCGGGGCTTTGGCCGAAGGATCGCGCAAAGCGCGCCGTGGCGCGTTCGGTCTCGATGGAGATGCTTTCGGGTTTCCGGGCGCTCAGGGGCGCCTGTCCGATGAATATCCGGCGCCAACGATCCAGGATTGCACTCGAAGATGGCGTGATGGCTGACGTGCTGCGGATCGAAACCATTTTCCGCGAGTTGAGGGACCGCTCGGGCGGGCCGTTCCTGTTTGGCGGATTTTCGGCAGCCGACGCGATGTTTGCGCCGGTGGTCAGCCGCTTCGATGCCTATGACCTTGTGACTGCCAGCGATACGCTCAGCTATATGTCGGCGCTGAAGGCGCATCCTGCCTGGCTTAAGTGGGAGGCTGCGGCCCGGGCCGAACCCTGGATCGTGGCGGATGACGAGGCCTGAGCTTCAATCCCGCAAATCGCAAAAATTCTGTTTGGGGACTGGTCAACCACCTTCAAGGCATGTATAAGCGCGCAAAATTTCCGAAATCGCGACACGTCCGTTTCGGCCGCCATCTTGGCCGGGAATGTGTCGCCTGTGAATTGGAGTATGTAAAATGGCTGTACCGAAGAGAAAAACGAGCCCGTCCAAGCGCGGTATGCGCCGTTCTGCAGACGCACTGAAGGCTCCGACCTACGTGGAAGACAAGAATTCCGGCGAACTGCGCCGTCCGCACCATATCGATCTGAAGACCGGTATGTATCGTGGCCGTCAGGTTCTGACGCCGAAGGAAAGCGCATAAAGTTTCAAGATTCTGGCACAGCCAGGATTGAAAAGGCCGGCTTCAAACGCCGGCCTTTTTGCTTTTGAGCACTATCGCATTTCCGTGTCTTGAAGTGGTGCTGTGATCGCTGCAGTATTCCTGTCGAAAAGGGGGCATGCTGAAATGATCGCTGTAATACCGCTGATGGTAATCCCGTTTATTCTTTACAATTTGACGATGGCCGGTTTGATGGGTGGCGGAGGCATTCCCGCGCTCCAGAACGACATCATCGTGCTTTCGATGATCTCCGGTGCGATCTGGAGCATGGCGCTCGGCGATCTCTTCATCGTCGTGGCGCTGGTCATCCTGTTCTTCGAGATATTGAAGGCCACCCGCAATGGATCCGGCAGCCTTGTCAATCACATGCTGTCGATGCTGGTCTTCATCGCCTTTCTGGTCGAGTTCCTTCTCGTCCAGGACGCTGCGACACAGGTCTTCTTCATCTTGATGACGATTGCACTGATCGACGTGATCGGCGGGTTTGCGGTCTCGATCCGCAGTGCCGGGCGCGATGTTTCGATTGGGCTTTGAGGCTTAGAGGTTGTCGAGCTTGTTCTGCAGGGCGCGCAGTTGTTCCTTCAATTCGTCGATATCCTTCGCCTCGGCCTTCTTCGTTTCCTTGGCAGGAGGGGTCATGAAGGGAGAGAACATCTGCATGGCCTTTTGAAACATCTCGGTGTTACGGCGGACCTGGTCCTCGACCATCTGCATCGGCAGCTGCAGGTTCTTGCCGAGCGGTGATTCGCCGAAAGCGCGCGTCACCTGTTCGCGCATCTGCGCCTGTTGTTCGGTGAAGGCGCGCATGGAATGTTCAAGGAAGCTTGGAACGACCATCTGCATCTGATCGCCGTAATAGCTGATGAGCTGGCGCAGGAAGGAAATCGGCAGCAGCGTATTGCCGGTCTTTGATTCCTGTTCGAAAATGATCTGGGTCAGTACGGAATGTGTGATGTCATCACCGCTCTTTGCGTCCTGTACCGTAAAATCCTCTCCCCTCTTCACCATCTCCGCCAGATCTTCCAGCGTCACATAGGTGCTGGTGCCTGTATTGTAGAGGCGGCGGTTGGCGTATTTCTTGATGACTATTTGACCCTCGTTCTTCGCCATATCAGTCTCCTGAACCCCGTCTGATTGTCATGGATATTCCTCCGTAACAGACTGTAGACGCAAAAGAAGCTCGGTGACAATCTCTTTGTGCGATGCGGCAACCCCTTTGAGAAAAGGGATAAATCGCATATTCGCAAGCCGTAAAGAAAATCGCCGCAATTGCCTTCCCGTTTGACTTAGGGCTGAAGCTTTGCCAGTTTCGACCTATGTAAGCTGAAGGAAAAACGAGGAGGCCTTTATGAGCAGTTCATCCATCGTCATCGCCAGCGCGGCCCGTACGGCGGTCGGCTCTTTCAACGGTGCATTCGCCACGGTTCCAGCGCATGAGCTTGGGGCTGCCGTCCTCAAAGCTGCGCTCGAACGCGCAGGTGTCGATCCAGCCGAGGTTGACGAGGTTATCCTTGGTCAGGTGCTGCAAGCAGGCGAAGGCCAAAATCCGGCGCGCCAGGCGGCCATGAAAGCGGGCGTTCCGAAGGAGGCTACAGCCTGGGGCGTCAACCAGCTCTGCGGTTCGGGCCTTCGCGCGGTTGCTCTTGGAATGCAGCAGATCGCAATGGGGGACGCAAAGATCATCGCAGCCGGGGGCCAGGAATCCATGTCGATGGCTCCCCATGCCGCCCATCTGCGCAGCGGTACGAAGATGGGCGACATGAAGATGGTCGACACCATGATCAAGGACGGCCTGACGGACGCTTTTTACGGCTACCACATGGGTATCACCGCCGAGAACGTCGCCCGCCAGTGGCAACTTTCCCGCGACGATCAGGATCAGTTCGCGGTCTCCTCTCAGAACAAGGCCGAAGCGGCCCAGAAGGAAGGTCGCTTCAAGGATGAGATCGTTCCCTTCGTCATCCAGACACGCAAGGGCGAGGTGACGGTGGATGCGGACGAGTATATCCGTGCCGGTGCAACGCTCGATGCGATGGGCAAGCTTCGTCCGGCTTTCGACAAAGAGGGCACGGTGACGGCTGGCAATGCGTCGGGCCTCAATGATGGCGCGGCAGCGGCGATACTGATGACGGAAGCGGAGGCCGCAAGGCGCGGGATCCAGCCGCTGGCACGCATCGTTTCCTGGGCGACGGCTGGTGTGGATCCTCAAGTCATGGGTACGGGCCCGATCCCTGCGTCGCGCAGGGCGCTGGAAAAGGCTGGCTGGTCCGTCGGCGACCTCGACCTGGTCGAGGCGAACGAGGCCTTTGCCGCCCAAGCTTGCGCCGTGAACAAGGATCTTGGCTGGGATCCGGCCATCGTCAACGTCAATGGCGGCGCAATCGCGATCGGTCATCCCATCGGTGCATCCGGAGCGCGGGTTCTCAACACGCTGCTTTTCGAGATGAAGCGGCGCAATGCCAAGAAGGGACTAGCAACACTTTGCATCGGCGGCGGCATGGGTGTGGCCATGTGCTTCGAGGCACTTTGAATAGCAAGCAATAGATATTGAAGAATGCCTGATCAAAGGCGAATGACCGAGAGGGGAGCGAAGCATGAGCAGAGTGGTTTTGGTCACTGGTGGCACGCGCGGCATCGGTGCCGCCATTTCGATGGCACTTCGGAATGCGGGCTATAAGGTCGCCGCCAATTATGCCGGCAACGACGAGAAGGCCAGGGCCTTCCATGACGTCACCGGCATCCCGGTCTTCAAGTGGGATGTTTCCGATTACGTCGCTTGCGGAGAAGGTGTCGCA
This sequence comes from Rhizobium azibense, assembly GCF_004342325.1. Classification (NCBI taxonomy): domain Bacteria; kingdom Pseudomonadati; phylum Pseudomonadota; class Alphaproteobacteria; order Hyphomicrobiales; family Rhizobiaceae; genus Rhizobium; species Rhizobium azibense. The sequence goes on from NZ_SMBJ01000007.1 coordinate 215,652, forward strand.
AAGGTGGAGGCAGAGCTCGGCGGCATCGAGGTTCTGGTCAACAATGCCGGCATCACGCGCGATGCAATGTTTCACAAAATGACGCCGCAGCAATGGCATGAGGTCATCAATACGAACCTTACCGGCCTTTTCAACATGACGCACCACGTGTGGGGCGGGATGCGCGACCGCAGCTTCGGACGCATCGTCAACATCTCGTCCATAAACGGCCAAAAGGGTCAGATGGGCCAGGTGAACTATTCGGCCGCAAAGGCGGGCGATCTCGGCTTTACGAAAGCACTTGCCCAGGAGGGCGCAGCAAAGAACATTACCGTGAACGCCGTCTGCCCTGGCTATATCGGCACGGAAATGGTCCTCGCCGTTCCCGAGAAGGTGCTCAACGAGCGGATCATTCCCCAGATTCCCGTCGGGCGTCTTGGCGAACCGGAGGAAGTCGCGCGCTGCGTTGCATTTCTCATCTCCGACGACGCCGGCTTTATAACCGGCTCGACCCTTTCGGCCAACGGTGGGCAGTTCTTCGTTTAGTTGCTGCGCGCACGCCTGATTTTTACCCTGACTGGTACTCTTTGCCGACGCATGTCGCCGCCGGAAAGCGCGCCAGAGGCGGTCATGAGAAACGCTGACGCAACCAGAACGGCGACAGCGGTATTCAAGATGATCTGGGCCATGGGAGCATTCCTTTGCGTAAACGGCAATCGTTGCCGTGCTATGGAAGGAATATGCGCCTCATCGCATTCGTGGAGTAGATTTGACTTTCGCGACCGATCGTCAACATGCTGTTGACGACGCGCAACAAAAAACGGGCGCCGACGCGCCCGTTTCCATTCCGTCCCGCCAATACTTAGTAGCTTCGCGGGCAGCGTGCTTCGTAGCGGCGGCCATATCGGTCGCGATAGACGCAGTAGCCGCGCCGTTCCACGGACTGGCCGATGAGAGCGCCAGCGAGGCCGCCAGCCACTGCACCGACGGCAGCGCCGCCCCAGCTATCGCTCACAGCACCACCAATGATTGCACCGGTACCAGCGCCAATGGCCGTCCCCCTCTCCGTCGGCGTGCAGGATGCAAGGGCGCCCACAAGGGCGCCTACAATCGCAATTTTTTTCATCATGACTTCACTCCCAGTTACCTGCCGTTAGATCCGGCCCATTAAGACAAGAATAATAATAATGATGAGAACTAGCCCCAAACCACCGGAAGGTCCATATCCCCAACCACGGCTGTATCCCCAGTTCGGGAGAGCACCAATCAAAAGCAGAATAATGATAATGAGAAGTATCGTTCCGAGCATGTTGCGATTCCTTCAACTCATCGTGAGTCCGAATGGACAATAAACACGCAACCGCCATTTTTGTTCCCGGCTAAGCTCCGCAATATGCAAAACGATCAAGGTCTTCTGCTTGAGACACTGTTCGAGAAAACCTCAAGCGTTAACGGGGACTGTCGATGGCAGCGCCGAGCAAGCAACGCTCTGCAATGTTTCTGTGGTTAAAATTCAATTACAATACAACATCTTGTGGTGAACGAACCGGGAAAATTACGATGTCGCTGATTCGTCAGCGATTCGTTCCGGATTTGATCGAGGTGTTAATCCGATCGCGTGAAGGCGCTGGTCGGATATGATCCGGCTTCCGAAACCGCAAGCATCGTCACCGTTGCGATCCGCCGCCCGAAAGTTCCGGATGGGGCCGGAGCATCTATTCCGGGCAGTTTGCCGGCGATTTCTCCTCGACGTCTGTTCTTGGCAAAAACCTTGACCCAAGCGGCGTTTTCGAGCTTTGCAGGCTCTGATGCCGATTCAGCATCTAGTAGGAAAAACCGATTCAAAACCAATACTTAGCCGTGAACAAAAGCTGAATCACCGCGAGTCACCGATTCGTCGCTGATTCGTTCTCACGCTGTTCCGAATCCTAAAACAGTCACTTAGTGGCATTTCCTGAATCAAGTTTGCAGCTCATTTTAAAAAACGGCCCTTGCGTTTGGCCGGGCGGCTGTCCATGTGTTGTCTGCTTCGGAAACGTAAGCGCACTTGACCACGAGGCTCGCCGCCTCACTTGCATGGACAATGACACTGACATCGCAGCCCATGATACGGAGCGGGCGCGGCGTGACCGCGGTGCTCGGCCCCACCAATACGGGCAAGACCCACTACGCCATCGAGCGCATGGTAGCGCACGGCACCGGCGTGATCGGCCTGCCGCTGCGTTTGCTGGCACGTGAAGTCTATACGCGTGTCGTCGAAAAGGTGGGAGTGCAAAATGTTGCCCTGGTGACCGGCGAGGAGAAGATCTCGCCGCCGACTGCGCGCTTTTCGGTTTGCACGGTCGAAGCCATGCCGCGCGAAACCGGGGCCGCCTTTGTCGCGATCGATGAAGTCCAGCTTGCAGGCGACCTCGAGCGCGGCCACATCTTCACCGACCGTATCCTGCATTTGCGCGGCCGCGACGAAACGCTGCTTCTCGGCGCCGACACGATGCGGCCGATCCTGCAGCAACTGCTGCCGGGAATCACGGTCGTTGAGAGGCCGCGGCTTTCGCACCTCATCTACGCGGGTCAAAAGAAGATCACCCGTCTTCCTCAACGCTCGGCTATCGTCGCCTTTTCGGCAGATGAGGTCTACGCCATTGCCGAATTGATCCGCCGCCAGCGAGGCGGTGCTGCGGTTGTCCTCGGTGCTTTGAGCCCCCGCACCCGAAATTCTCAAGTTGCGCTCTATCAGGCCGGCGATGTCGAATATCTCGTCGCAACCGATGCGATCGGCATGGGTCTCAATCTCGATGTCGATCACGTGGCATTTGCGCAGGACCGCAAATTCGACGGCTACCAGTTCCGCAATCTCAATCCTGCCGAACTCGGCCAGGTTGCCGGACGTGCCGGCCGCCACGTCCGTGACGGCACATTCGGGGTAACAGGCCAGGTGCACCCGTTCGATGAGGAACTGGCGCAGCGGATAGAGGCGCACGAGTTCGAAAATGTCAGAGTCTTGCAGTGGCGGTCGAAAGAGCTTGATTTTTCGTCGATACAATCATTGCGGGCGAGTCTTGAACGGCCGCCGAGCGCTGAAGGTTTGACGCGGGCCTTGCCCGCCGTCGACCAGCAAGCGCTTGAACATCTGACGCGTTATCCGGAAATCATTGATCTGGCTACAAATCCGCAGCGCGTGGAGAAGCTTTGGGAAACTTGCGCGCTGCCCGATTATCGGCGTATCACCCCAGCACAACATGCCGACCTGATCTCGACGCTCTTTTCCGATCTTGTGCGCTATGGCACGGTGAACGAGCAGTTTCTCGCCGAGCAGGTGCAAAGGGCCGATCGCACGGATGGCGAAATTGACACGCTTTCGGCGCGAATCGCGCAGATAAGAACATGGACTTATGTGTCGAATCGACCCGGATGGCTTGCCGATCCGACACACTGGCAGGAAAAGACGCGGGAAATCGAGGATCGATTGTCCGATGCGTTACATGAAAGGTTGACGAAACGCTTTGTTGATCGCAGGACATCTGTGCTCATGAAGCGCCTGAGAGAGAATGCGATGCTGGAAGCTGAAATCAGTGTGAATGGCGATGTCTTTGTTGAAGGACATCATGTGGGGCAGTTGTCCGGATTCCGGTTTACCCCAATTTCGGGTGCGGACGGTTCGGACGCCAAGGCGATCCAAACGGCTTCGCAAAAGGCGCTTGCCCTGGAGTTCGAGGCACGCGCCGCGCGCCTCCATGCTGCAGGCAACAGCGATCTGGCGATCAGTGCCGACGGCCTCATCCGGTGGCTTGGCGATCCGGTTGCGCGCCTTGCTGGCAGCGAGCACGTCATGCGTCCTCGCGTCATCCTGCTTGCCGACGAACAGCTGACCGGAAACGCGCGCGAGCACGTCGCTGCCCGCGTCGAGCGCTTCGTCAATCACCACATCAGCATGGTCTTGAAGCCGCTCGATGATCTCTCGCGTGCGGAGGATCTGCAGGGCCTTGCCAAGGGCCTCGCCTTCCAGCTCGTCGAAAATCTCGGCGTGCTGTTCCGCCGCGATGTGACCGAAGAGGTGAAGTCGCTGGATCAGGACGCTCGCGCTTCCATGCGCCGATATGGTGTTCGCTTCGGCGCCTACCACATTTTCGTCCCGGCGCTTTTGAAGCCGGCTCCGGCTGAGCTCATCACGCTGCTTTGGGCCCTCAAAAATGACGGGCTCGAAAAACCTGGCTACGGCGACCTCATTCCGGTGCTGGCGGCAGGCCGCACGTCCGTCGTGACCGATCCGGGCTTCGAGCGCACGTTCTATAAGCTCGCCGGCTTCCGTTTTCTCGGCAAGCGCGCCGTTCGCATCGATATTCTGGAACGGCTTGCCGACATCATCCGTCCGTTGCTGCAGTGGAAGCCGGGCCAGGCGAACCGGCCCGAAGGCGCTTATGATGGCCGCCGCTTCACGACCACCACCGCGATGCTCTCGATTCTCGGCGCGACGCTGGAGGACATGGAAGAGATCCTCAAGGGTCTCGGCTACCGTGCCGATGCCGTGACGGCCGAGGATGCGGCAGCTCATCTTGCTACCCAGGATGCTTCCACGACCCCGGCAGCCGAAACCTCTGGCGAAGAGGTCGCCGACAAGGCCGATCACGACGATGCCGACAGCACATCGGAAGAAGCGGCTTCCGTGGCGCCGGCTGCAGAAGAAAAACCTGCTGTCGAACCGGCGGCGGCCGAAGCATCCGCGGCCGAACCTGCAGAAGCGGCAGAGCCTGTCGAACCGAAACCTGTCCTCCTGTGGCGCCTTGGCGGACGCAACGACAACCATCGTCAGGCACGCGGTGCGGGGGAACGTCGCGGCGGGGACCGTCAGCAGCAGGGCAACCGCCGTCAGGGCGGGGGTGAAGCAGCAGAAGGCAATCGTGGCGAAAGCCGGGACGGCAAACGCCACGAACGCGGCCGCGACGCAGGCAAGCCGAACCAGGCCCGTGGCGATCGCAACGAGCAGCGGGGGGATCGTCAAGATCGCGGCGACCGCAAGGATCGCAATGACCGCAAGGATCGCAACGACCGAAACAACAATCGCAACGGCTCGCAGCCGTTGCGCTTCGAGGCAAAGCCGCCACGCAAGGAAAAACCGATCGATCCGGATTCTCCTTTCGCAAAGCTCGCTGCCTTGAAGGAGCAGATGAAGAAGTAGCCGATGAGCGGGGAGACACAGCCAGGAAGCGGTTCGCGTCAGCGCATCGACAAGTGGCTGTTCTTCACGCGCATGGTGAAATCACGCTCCCTGGCGCAAGGCCACATCCAGTCGGGCCACGTTCGCATCAATGGCGAGCGCGTACAACAACCCAGCCAGACGGTGAAGGCGGGTGACCGCGTCGAGCTGGCGCTCGATCGACGGGACGTGGTTCTGATCGTGAAGGCATCGGGCGAGCGGCGCGGGCCATTCGAAGAGGCAAAACTACTTTACGAGGATCTGACGCCGCCCCAAGGTGAGACAAAACGTCTCACCCCCTACGAGCAGGCCGTCCGTTCGACCGGCGCCGGCCGGCCGACAAAAAAAGAGCGGCGCGCAGTAGACAGGCTGATCTCGGACGAGGATTAGAAAACTCTGTCCATCAGGACCTGATCGGCAGATCGTTTATTCTTGAAATTCGACCACAAAGCCGATACGTCACAGTCAACTTGCCGGACAGTGTGCTTGCCGCCAAAGCCTGTCCACGCTGTCCTCCGGCCAGGGGAAAGGCGCGACGTTCCAGGTTGCCCGGCCCCGCTTGCGTAAAAATCCTGGAGTTCTTCATGACCTATGTCGTGACCGACAATTGCATCCGCTGCAAATATACCGACTGCGTCGAAGTCTGCCCTGTCGACTGCTTCTATGAGGGCGAAAATTTCCTCGTCATCCACCCGGATGAGTGCATCGACTGCGGCGTCTGCGAACCGGAATGTCCTGCCGAGGCCATCAAGCCGGATACAGAGCCTGGGCTCGACAAGTGGCTCAAGATCAATGCTGAATATGCCAGCAGCTGGCCCAACATCACGGTCAAGAAAGAACCGATGGCGGAAGCCAAGGAGATGGACGGACAGCCCGGCAAGTTCGAGAAGTACTTCAGCGAAAAACCAGGTTCGGGCGATTGACGATTATCTGGCCGGCAGAGGGTTGAAAACGGAGCCGAAGCCGAGCGTAAACGTTTATAAAATGATGTGTTGATATGGGTGCCATGTGTTGCCCGCATGACTCATGTTAAGCAAATTATTGATTTCCTCATATTTTTATGATAGGTTTGCCATACTGATCCATTTGAGGCACGAAGCGTGCCCAAAACCACCACGAAAGCAAAAGAAATCCGTACGCGGTTCCCCGTGAGATATCAACGCCTTGAGCTGTTCGATCATTGATCGCGCGCAGGGAGATCTTTTGCTTCTGTCTGGTGGGACCAGAGTGAAGTCACCCGACGGAGCTGATCCGTCTCATCCGGGCCTGACTGACCCGGCTCCGGCCGCTGCCGGACGCGTAACAGGGAGTTTTTGATTAGCATGACGATCCAGCAGAAAAAACCTTCAGCAGCACGCCACGGCTTCAAGACCGGTGAATCGATCGTATACCCCGCTCACGGCGTCGGTAACATTACGGCCATCGAAGAGCAAGAAGTCGCCGGCATGAAGCTCGAGCTTTTCGTTATCGATTTCGAGAAAGACAAGATGCGCCTGAAAGTCCCCGTTGCCAAGGCAATGAGCATCGGTATGCGCAAGCTTTCAGAAACCGATTTCGTCGAGCGCGCCCTGAAGGTTGTGCAGGGCAAGGCACGTGTCAAGCGTACCATGTGGTCCCGCCGTGCACAGGAATATGATGCCAAGATCAATTCCGGTGACCTGATTTCCATCGCAGAAGTCGTTCGCGATCTCTATCGCGCTGACAATCAGCCGGAGCAGTCCTATTCCGAGCGTCAGCTCTATGAAGCGGCACTCGATCGCATGGCGCGTGAAATTGCGGCCGTGAACAAGATGTCTGAAACCGAGGCTGTCCGTCTCGTCGAGATGAATCTCAACAAGGGTCCGAAGCGCGGCAAGGCAATCGAAGAAGACGATTCGCAGGACGAAGCCGCTTGATACTGCCTTGTTTTCCTTAATAAAAAGCCCGGCCCACGTGCCGGGTTTTTTTATGGAACTTTTTCCGCTCAGCCGCGTTTAGACACAGAATGTGCGGATTACATCAGGAAATAGCTGCCTGATCGAACGTTCGCATTCCTGTCAACGTTCGATGAGGAGCGGATCATGCCTTCCACAATTTGCCAGGCCGGCAACTTGAAGAAAGAGGTCCACCCTTACCTGCCTATGACAAAGAGATAGGGCCTCCTCCTGAAAAATCCAGGAGCGGGGCCTTTTATGCATTCACACACTGGATTTGATCCGGGCGGGCTTGGTCCGGGAGTAACCTGTTTGTTTTCTTTCAAGGGCGCGAGGCCTGATTTTTTAGGAGACCGATATGAAGAACATGTCTGCAGACCGGCGCATGATCAAAATCGCCATGGCGGCTCCCTATCTTGCTCGTGAAGAAGAACATGATCTGGCCATTCGCTGGAAGGACAATGAGGATCGCGGCGCCCGCAACCAGATCGCGATGGCTCACATGCGTCTCGTCATTTCGATGGCGGGCAAGTTTCGCAATTTCGGTCTGCCGATGAGCGATCTTGTCCAGGAAGGTTATGTCGGCCTCCTCGAAGCGGCTGCCCGCTTCGAGCCGGAGCGTGAGGTACGCTTTTCCACCTACGCAAGCTGGTGGATACGCGCATCGATCCAGGATTACATCCTGCGCAACTGGTCCATTGTCCGCGGCGGTACGAGCTCCGCCCAAAAGGCTCTCTTCTTCAATCTGCGCCGTCTACGCGCCAAACTTGCCAGAGGCGACTCGCATCTTACCCTTCAATCCATCCATCAGGAGATCGCTGCTGCCCTGGGTGTCAGTCTTGCCGACGTCCAGACGATGGATGCGCGCTTGTCCGGCAATGACGCCTCGCTGCAGGCGCCCTCGGTTTCCGGCGATGCCGACAGCGCGGAGAAGATGGATTTCCTCGTCAGTGACGATCCGTTGCCGGACGAGCAGGTTTCCAACATGATTGACGGCGAACGTCGCCGCATCTGGCTGACATCGGCGCTGAAACATCTCAACGAGCGCGAGATGAAGATCATTGCGGCACGCCGCCTTGCCGAAGAAGGCGCAACGCTCGAGGAACTCGGGGCCGATCTTGGAATCTCCAAGGAACGCGTCCGCCAGATCGAAAGCCGCGCCATGGAAAAGTTGCGCAGCGCTCTTGTCAGTGCCGATCCCCACATGGCGGCTCACGCCTAAAGCTCTTACTTCCAGCAGCACGAACTGGCCCGGCGAAAGCCGGGTTCTTTTTTATTCGGAAATGATCTTCACGCGGTCGCCTGGCGAGACAGTGGCGCCCGTTGGCAGGGCATTGATCAGCTTGAAGAGATCGAGTTTGCGATCCGTGCCTAGCATACGCGCCGCCAGCGTTGCGACGTTTTCGCCGGGACGCACGCTGATGACCCGGATCCTCAGAGGCTTCAGCGTTGCCGCCTCCTGCGGTGTCATGCGGCGGAAGCTGGCCCGCAACACCTCTGCTGTCTGCTGCAAGGCGGCACTGCCCTTTGGAACCGCCGTCAGGAAGCGGAAGATCTGCGAATTATTGCGCACCACGGTCACGTCGAAATCCCATCGATCCGCGGTTGCACGGGCCGTTGCCGCTTCCATGCCGTTGACGGTGATCGGTCGGATCGTCGAAGGATCGAGGCCGGTGACCCAGCCGCTCGATATATAGTTTGTCAAGCTTTGGTTGTCGCTGTCGGCAACGCCGTCGAAGCGGATGGCCACGTCTCCCGGCCCGGTTGCCATGACGGCCTCGACCTTATTGTCGATGCTGAAATCCGGCGGCACGTCGAAGCGAATGCCGAGACCGCCGTGCAGGAAGGTCTGGCCGCGAACATAGCCCTCCTCCGGACTGTCGCCATAGAGAAGACCGTCGATGCCATCGAGATAATAGCCCCGGCCCTTGTCACCGACCGTCCCTTCCTGGCCAAAGGCGCGGGCGTGATTGCGCGCAAGATCGATACGCTGCACCGAGTTCGGGTGGCTCGAAAGGAAGTCCAGGCTTTGGTCGGCCTCGGGATCGGCGGACATGAAGCGGCTATAGGCCGCCATGGAATCGAGGAAGCGAGTGGCGGCGTAAGGATCGTAGCCCGCTTCGCCGAGCATGCGGACGCCGATCACATCGGCCTGCAGTTCCTGCTGGCGCGAGAAGGCGGCGAGACGCAGCTTGCCGCGGGCAAGCGCCTGCTTGCCGGCGATGTCGCTCGACAAAACCTCGGCCACCACGCGGCTCGCAATGACCTCCGCCTCTTCGCGCTTCTGGCGTTCGATGCCGTGATTGGCCGTAACGTGGCCCATTTCATGCGACAGCACGGCGGCGACCTCGGAAGCGTCGTTGGCAAGCGCCAGCAGCCCACGGGTTACATAGAGATAACCGCCCGGCAGCGCGAAAGCGTTGATTGCAGGCGAATTCAAGATCGTGATTCGGTAGGACTGGCTCGGATTCTCCGATACCGCCGTCAGCGCACCGGCAATGCGCGCAACGAGGCGTTCAGTCTTGGCGTCCTTGTATTCGCCGCCGTAGCTGGCAACGATACGCGGATGTTCGCGCGCGCCCATGGCGGCACGCGGATCATTCTTTTGCACTTCATCGACGATCTGCGGGCTGGAAGAGGGAGAGACCGTCGGCTGATAGGATTGCTCGAGGATCGACTGGCAGCCATTGAGCGCGACTGCCGCCGCAGACACCAGCAGCGCATGGCGGCTCCACCGGTATGGCGCAGAAAACACGTCACTGGAGGGCACAGGGCGTTTCCACGTCGTCATGCTGTCCAGCCTGGCTCTCCGAGTCATCTTGCTTTTCGGCCGGTTTGCCGCATGTCCGATCCGGCCGCTTCCAACGGGGTTCAACAGTCGTCCATCCCGGTTCTCGCACTGCAAAGCGGGAAGACACACGCTACTGCTGTAACTGATTTCCGCATCGGTTGCATAGCGAGACTCTGTTTAATTGTAGCGCCGTTGTATTTTAGCAAGCGTGGCGTCCAACGGTGGATCTTTCGCTCGGATGAAATTGTGGCGAAAGTGCCATCGCAATTATGAGATTCGTCAACCGTGCAGAAATCGCCTCAGCGCGGGCATATCTTCCCGCGCGAGATACTCGGTGAGTGGCGCGGCAAGAACAATCGCGCCTTTATCGATAAAGACGCCGAAATCGGCGATGCGGCGCACTTCGTCGGGATCATGCGAAACGATGATCACCGTGTTTTCGGTCTCCATGTGCAAACCAAGCAGCAGTTCGCTCATGCCTGCGCGCAGGCCCGGGTCAAGTGCTGCAAAAGGTTCATCCATCAGCAGAACGGCGCGCTTTCGCACAAGCGCGCGCGCAAATGCGGCTCGCTGCCGTTCTCCACCGGAAAGCGTTGCGGGCATTCGGCGTTCGAAACTGGCCAGGCCGACCTTCTCAAGCGCCCGGGAAATTTCTCTGCGATCTTCGGCGCCAAGCTTCAACGCCGGATCGATTCCCAGTCCGATATTGGTAAAGACATCCAGATGGGCAAAGAGATTGTTGTCCTGGAAGACGACCGAGACTGGACGTTCGGCCGGATAGGCGGCCGTTACATCGGCACCGTGCATCAGGACGCGGCCGCTGTCAGGCCGTTCAAAACCGGCAAGGAGATTGAGAAAGGTTGACTTACCGGCGCCGGAAGGGCCGCTCACCGCGACGATCCGGCCGGCCGGCAGACGGCAATCGAAACAGAAGGCGTGCGTGCCGAGCACCAGGCGCACGTCCTGCATTTCGATCTCGTCCTGATCAGCGCTCGCCATCGCCATTCTCCCGTCTCGGCTCGCCGGCCGTTCCGGCGATTGTCAGCAGCAGGCAAATGAGACCGAGGATCAGCGCAAGGCCGTCGGCATCGTTCGTCCGGTAGCTGCCCATGCGGCTGTAGATGAGCCAGGGCAATGTGACAAAGCCTTCGGAGCCGAAGAGGGCAACGGCCCCGAGATCGCCGAGCGAGAGCGCCATGGCGAACGACAAGGCGGTGAGCAGCGGCTTCTTCAAGGCCGGCCAATCGATGAATCTCAATCGAGCTAGGCTTGTAATCCCAAGGCTTGCGGCCAGTTTCTGCGTCCGGCGCTGATGCACGAGATAGGCCGGCTCCAGCACGCGCATGACAAAGGGAAGTGCCATCAGCATATTGATGAGAACGACGAGCAGGGCCGCAAAGCGCGTCGCATCGCCGAAAGCACGCAGTGCCATGAACCAGCCGGTTGCCAGTACGATTGGCGGCACGAGCAGGACCATCGACGATGCGCCGCCCATGGCTGAAAAAAAGATCCTGTCGGCAACGTCGCGCCGCCTCTTCGATACGATTGCATGCCGGGCACGAATCATGGCCATCGAAAGGACGATCGAGAAGAGGGCCGCCGAAAGCGAGATCGCAAAACTCATCCCGGCTGACTGCCAGAAGATCGGCTCCTGCAGCAGCTTTATGAGATCGGCGTCCAACCCGGCGGCGATGATCGACACCAGCGGAAGGCCGAGGAAAAGCACGGCGATCAGCAAGAGCAGACCGTCGGCCAGTCTGGCGCGCGGGCTTTTGCCATCGAGCCGCTTGATGCTTCTGCCTTCGGTAAGGCCCTCATCTCCGATCCGCGGAATAAATGCCATCGCACCGAGGATCATCGCCGTCAGCGCGATCTGAAGGAGCGACAAGGCGATTGCGCGGCCGGGGTCGAAATCGAAACGGAGCGACTGGTAGATCGCGACCTCGATCGTGGTTGCTGCAGGGCCGCCACCGAGGATCAGCACCAACGTGAAGCTGGTGGCGCACAGCATGAAGATCAAGCCGGCTATCCCGGGAATGAGCTGGCGGATCGCCGGCCATTCGACAAACTGGAAGACCGAGCCGGACCGCATGCCGAGGCCGCTTGCCATCAGCCAGTATTCGGCGGGCACGCGTTCGAGACCTGCAAGCATCAGGCGACAGGCAAGCGGCAGGTTGAAGAAGATATGGGCGAGAAGGATGCCGGTCAGCCCATAGATGCTGACCGGTTCGTCGAGCCCGACCTTCATCAGCAGCGAGTTCAACATCCCCTGCCTGCCCCATATCCCGATCAAGCCGAGTGCTCCGATCAGTACCGGCAGCCCCATGGGAACCGCCATCAGACGGACGATCCACACCCGCCCGGCAAAATGCGGCTGGCGGGCGAGCGCGCGTGCGACCGGAATCGCAAAGGCGATGGAAAGTGCGGTCGAAAGCAGCGCCTGCAGCATCGTGAAGCGCAGCACACGCAGAATATAAGGATCGAGAACAATGCCGAGGATTGCCGCGCTGCCCCCGGAAAAAAACAACGAGACCGCTGCAAGGCCGACAAAGAGCGCGATGGCGGCGAGGCTGATTGCCCCGCCGGTCAATGCACGCCGTCGTTCGGCTGCGGTCTCGAGCATCAGTTCATGCTCATCGCCGCAAGCCACTCGTCGATCCAGGCCCTGCGGTTCCTGGCGACTTCGTCGGGGCTCATCAGGAAGGTCTTTGCCGGATTGACGAGCGCGCTGAAGGCATCCGGCAGCGGCGTGGACGTTGCGGAAACGGGCATCATCCAGTTGTTCGTTGGGATGGTATCCTGGAAGCCCGGCGTCACCATGAACTTCAGGAAGTCGCGGGCGAGATCCTTCTCGGGTGCATTCTTCAATAGGCCAGCGACCTCGATCTGGATATAATGGCCCTCCGAGAAAGCTGCGGCCTGGTAGCGATCGGTATTTTCAGTCACCATGTGATAGGCAGGGGATGTGGTGTAGGACAGCACCATCGGCGCCTCTCCCTTGGTGAACAGGCCATAGGCCTCCGACCACCCGGGCGTGACGGTCAGGATGCGGTTCTTGAGCTTGTTCCAGGCTTCCGCCGCCTTGTCGCCGTAAATCGATTTGACCCACAACAGCAGGCCGAGGCCCGGCGTCGAGGTTCGTGGATCCTCGATGACAATCTTTTGCGAAGGATCACCTTCGACCAGATCCTTCATGCTCTGAGGCGGGTGCTTGATCGTTTGCCTGTCGTAGATGATCGCGAAGTGACCGTAGTCGTATGGAACGAAGACCTCGTCCACGAAGCCGCCCGGCACCTTGAGCGCGCTGACATCGACGCCGCTTGCGTCGAAAAGGCCGGTCTCCTTGGCTTCTGTCACGAGGTTCGTGTCGATGCCGAGGACGACGTCAGCCCTGGTGGAAGCTCCCTCGAGCTTCAAGCGCGAAAGCAGCGCGACGCCGTCGGCAACACTGACGAAATTGACCGTGCAACCGCATGTCTTTTCGAAAGCGGCCTTGACTTTCGGGCCGGGTCCCCATTCGGACGTGAAGCTTTCATACGTGTATATGGTGAGTGTCTTTTGCGCGGCGTGCGCGGCAGACACGCCGAGCGTCGCGGCGAAAAACGCTGCGGTCAGCGAAGGGATAATCGATGTGCGGCCGGACATGGCGCGCCTCCTCCTTGGGTTACTTTTGAACGGGAAAAGGGCGTTGGCGAATGTCACGCGTCTAATCCCTCCGCCGGTGTTATCCGGATCAGGTTCCGCGGGTTGGCTTAATGCCTCTCAGCCGGTATCCTTGCGGACGTCCAGGCACCCCGTTAGAGCGTCGGCAGATGTATCGCCATGACGGCCTTATGACAAGGGCAAGCACGCTGACGGTAGACCCTTTCCCTTGGCCCCTGCTTTGCGCTATGGGCAATGCGATGAGCCAATCCACTTTCACGATCCTGCTCGGCGGCGAACTCAGCCTGACCGAGCGCCTGCGTTCTGCCGTTTCAGGCAGCCGCTTCATCGCCGCCGACGGCGGGATGCGGCATGCAGCAGCGCTGGGCGTCGTGCCTGAGCTTTGGGTCGGGGATTTCGACTCGACACCGCCGGATCTGGAGGGGGCATTTCCGCACGTCCCGAAACAGCCCTACCCGGCCGCCAAGGCCGCAACGGATGGTGAAATCGCCGTGTCGGAGGCGATTGCCCGTGGCGCACGGCGACTTGTCCTTGCCGGTGCGCTCGGCGGAGAGCGCTCGGACCACGCGTTGCAGCACCTGCTTTACGCCGTCAGCCTTGCCGAACAGGGCTTCGACATTCTGTTGACCTCCGGAACGGAGGAGGCCGTGCCGCTTATCGCCGGTACGATCGAGCTCGATTTGCCGAGGAACAGCCTGTTTTCGGTATCCGGCTTCAGCGAGCTGCATGGTCTTTTCATCGAGAACGCCCGCTATCCGCTCATCGATTTTCATTTGCCCTTCGGCTCCTCGCGTACCATTTCCAACATTGCACAAGGCAAGGTCCGTTTCACGCTCGGCAGCGGCCGGGCGATCGTCCTTGCCCGCCCTGATGATTTTTCCGGAGTCTGATTTTTGGCCCCTCCCATCCTGAAACTCTACGATATCTTCCTACGCTTCGGCGGAACGCCTCTCTTGGCCGGCGCGAATCTGCAGGTCGAGCCGGGCGACAAGATCTGTCTGGTCGGCCGTAACGGCTCGGGCAAATCGACCCTTCTGAAGATTGCCGCAGGGATCGTTGAAGCACAATCAGGCGAGGTGTTCCGCCATCCATCCTCGACGGTGCGTTACTTGGAGCAGGCTCCGGATTTTGCCGGTTTCAATACGGTGCAGGCTTATGCCGAAGCCGGTTTGGGACCGGGTGATGACCCTTATCGCGTGACCTACCTCCTTTCGCATCTCGGTCTCACGGGCGATGAGGATCCGAAGAAGCTTTCCGGCGGCGAAGCGCGACGTGCCGCGCTTGCCCGCGTGCTGGCGCCTGAGCCGGATATTCTCCTGCTTGATGAGCCGACGAACCATCTCGACCTTCCGACCATCGAATGGCTGGAGGGCGAACTCCAAAAGAGCCGCAGCGCGCTGGTCCTGATTTCCCACGACCGCCGTTTCCTCGAAAGGGTCTCGACGGCGACCGTCTGGCTCGACCGGGGCATGTCGCGGCGGCTCGACCGCGGCTTTGCCCATTTCGAAACCTGGCGTGACCAGGTGCTCGAGGCGGAAGAACTGGAGCAGCACAAGCTCGGCAAGGCGATCGAACGCGAGGAGCACTGGCTGCGCTACGGCGTAACCGCGCGTCGCAAGCGCAATATGCGCCGCCTCGGCGAGTTGCAGACCATGCGTTCGCAGTATCGTGGCCACAAGGGGCCGCAGGGGACCGTGCAGGCTTCCGTGTCCGAGGCGCAGGAATCCGGCAAGCTGGTGATCGAAGCGAGAAAGATCACCAAGACCTTCGGTGACCGCCAAATCGTTGCGCCCTTCTCGATCCGCGTCAATCGCGGCGATTGCATCGGTCTGGTCGGACCAAACGGCGCGGGCAAGACGACGCTTCTGAAGATGCTGACGGGACAGCTCGCGCCAGACAGCGGCACGGTGAAGCTCGGGACCAATCTCGAGATCGCAACGCTCGACCAAAAGCGCGAAGATCTCGATCTGGAGGATACGCTCGCGCACTACCTGACCGACGGGCGCGGCGAGAACCTGCTTGTGAACGGGGAGCAACGGCACGTCACCGGCTATATGAAGGAGTTCCTGTTCCAGCCGGAGCAGGCGCGCACGCCGATCAAGAACCTGTCAGGCGGTGAGCGCGCGCGGCTGATGCTGGCGCGTATCCTCGCGCGCCCGACCAATCTTCTGATCCTCGATGAACCGACCAACGACCTCGATCTCGAGACGCTGGACCTGCTGCAGGAAATCGTCGCCGGCTTCCCGGGCACGGTCATCCTCGTGAGCCACGACCGCGACTTCCTCGACCGCACGGTGACCTCGACCATCGCACCCGCCGTCCCCGACGCGCCTGATGGACGCTGGATCGAATATGCCGGGGGCTATTCCGACATGCTTGCCCAGCGCAAGGGCGCAATGGAGGAGCGCAAGCAAGCCGACAAGGCCACGGAGAAGCCGAAAACCGGGACTGCTGCGGGCGTGGCAGATGTCTCCAGGGGCAAAGGCAAGCTCTCCTACAAGCAGAAATTCGCGCTCGAGACCCTGCCCAAGGAAATGGCCAAGGCAGAAGCTGAAATCGCCAGGCGCGAAGCAAAGATGGCCGACCCCGATCTCTTCAGCAAAGATACTGCCACCTTCAACCGGCTTGCGGCGGAAATGGAAAAGTTGCGCGACAGCCTGACGAAGATGGAAGAAGAATGGCTGGAGCTTGAAATGCTGCGCGAGGAGCTGGAGGGCTAGCGGCTCGAGGGTTGATGCGATTCTGTCTCGCTCATCGTTTCAGACGTCGCGCAGGCCCTGTCTGTCCTTGCTTCGACGCGTGGCACTGCGAATGCTCAAACGACCGGCGCAGGTGCGTGTGCCGTGCCAGTTCCCGCTGCCGGAAGGGCCGGCTGGTCGATCTTGGCCGCCAGTGGATGCAAATGCAATGTACGTGGATTGAAGGTTTCGAGGTAGGCCTCAGACCGTCCGATATAAATCATGGTGGAATCGGACAGCGTCGTCAGCAGTGCCATCAGGGTGGATTGCCATTCCGGCTCAAGGCCCTCCAGCACTTCGTCGAAGATGATCCAGCGCGGCCGCGCCAGCAGCAGGCGGGCAAAGCCGATCGCCTTCTGCTCATCGGAGTCAAGTATCTTGTCCCAGCGGGCCCGTCTATCGAGACGCGCAATGAGGTGGCCAAGGCCGGCTTTCTTGAGCGCTGCTTCGACGTCCTCGCTCTTGTAGGTGTCCACCGGTTCGGGAAAGGACAGCGCTTCGCGCAACGTGCCACCGGGCACATAGGCCACCTCTGGAACGAAAAGCATCCCGTCGGTGGGCGGCAACCCTATCTTGCCGCTGCCGCAGGGCCAGAGGCCGGCAAGCGCCTGGAACAGCAGCTTGCGGTTCACATTGTGATCGCCGTTGATCATGACCTTCTCGCCGGCCCTGATCGTGACATCCGTCTCGCGGACGGCAAAGCCGCCGCACAGATCGATCTCTTCGCCGAGCTTGGCGGCGATCATGAGATTCTTCAGGGTTAGCGTATCCGCGTTATCCTCGTAGGCGATCGCATTCTTCGGATTGATGGGCTCGTCCATGCCGTGCAAGGCATGGCGGAAATCCGTCACGCGCATCAGCGTCGCGCGCCACTCGGCGATCGCGGCGAAATTAGCAACATACCAGCGCAGGGCGGTATTGACCTGGTTGAAGGCGCCGACGGACATCATCAACTCGCCGAAGGTCAGGCTCCCCGAAAAATAGGCGGGAGCCGCGACGATGATCGGGACGACGATGACCAGCCAGCCGTAGCCGGCAGAAACCCAGGTGAGGTTGGTGTTGGCCATGGTCAGGCGCTTCAGGATGGCAAGTACCGAAGTGATATCCTCATTGATCCGCCGACGTTCGTTTTCCTCGCCGCGGGCCACGGTAATCGCCGGCATGTTCTCGTTGGCATGCATGAGCGAAAAGCGAAGCTCCGCTTCCTTGGAGAAGCGGTCGGCATTCAATATCACCAGCTTTCGGCCGACGATCTGGCTGAGGATCGAGGCGGATGCCGCATAGAAGATCGCGGCCCAGACCATATAGCCCGGAATGGCAAAGGCGTAGGTGCGAAAATGGAAGACGAAACCGCTCGAAAGCTCCCAGAGAACGCCGATGAAACTGACGAGCAGGATCGTCGACTGGATGAGGCCGAGCGTCAGGCCGGTCGTGCTTTCTGCAAGATTGCGGGCGTCTTCATGCAGCCGCTGATCCGGGTTTACGCCGATCAGGCCGGTTGAGGCGAGACGCAGCGCACGCTTGCGCTTCAGCCAATGATCCACGAGGTCACGGGTCAGCCCTTCGCGCATATAAAGCGCGGTCATCTGGTTGAGCCACGCCTGGCCGACGTTCATGAGCAATAGCGAACCGGCAATCAGCGCGAAGACCTGGAGCTGATGGAAGAATTCGCCAACGTCGCGGCGCTGCAGGGAATCGTAGAACGGCGCGTTCCAGCGGTTCAAGATGACCTGGCCATAGGCCGTCGCCAGAATTACGGCGAGCAGAATCGAGGCGAGAAGCAGAATCCTTCCGCGGACTTTGGAATCCCAGAATGCCGCGAACATCAGTTTCAGGCGGTATCCGAGGCTGAGTTCGAAACCTACTCTATCCTGCCCTTGAATGCTCGGCCTGCCTTCGACGTCGTCTGCCATTATGCCCTTCCATGCGGACAATGATGATCCTTGCTTAACATGGTGACCCGCCCTGTCCATCAACAGATTTTACCAGTCATTAACGCGTGAGTTACCTTGGTTCAACGCGGCCCTTCAGAATTGCGATTGATTCGCGTGGGCTCCGGCGCTATTTAATGTTTTCCGTGGTGATTTGGCCGGCCGGCTTGCAGCCACGTTAAATAAGTCGCTAAAGGGCCGCGTGCGGACCGGTAGCGATTCTCTCGCCGCCGGTTTTTTATTTGCCGGTACCTTTTGTTGTGACTGAGTGACCGCAATGCCCATCAAGATCCCCGATACTCTGCCCGCTTTCGAGACCCTCGTTCATGAGGGCGTGCGGGTGATGACCGAAACGGCGGCGATCCGTCAGGATATCCGCCCTTTGCAGATCGGGCTTCTCAATCTCATGCCGAACAAGGTCAAGACGGAGTTGCAGATGGCGCGCCTTGTGGGCGCTTCGCCGCTTCAGGTGGAGCTCTCGCTGGTCCGCATTGGAAACCATCGGGCCAAGAACACATCCGAAGACCACCTGCTCGCCTTCTACCAGACCTGGGAGGAGGTAAGGCATCGCAAGTTCGACGGCTTCATCATCACTGGCGCGCCGATCGAAACCCTGCCTTACGAGGACGTGACCTACTGGACGGAGATGAAGAAGATCTTCGATTGGACCGAGACGAACGTTCACTCGAGCATGAATGTCTGCTGGGGCGCAATGGCGGCAATCTACCATTTCCATAAGGTTCCGAAATACGAGCTGAAGGAAAAGGCCTTCGGTGTCTATCGGCACAAGAACCTCAAGCCTTCATCCGTCTACCTCAATGGCTTTTCCGACAATTTCGAAGTGCCCGTATCGCGCTGGACCGAGGTCCGGCGCGCCGATATCGACAGATCCGAAACCCTCGAAGTCCTCATGGAATCCGATGAGATGGGCGTGTGCCTCGTGCATGAGGAAAAAGGCAAGCGGCTCTACATGTTCAATCATGTTGAATACGATTCAACATCGCTTTCCGACGAATATTTCCGTGACGTGAATGCCGGCGTGCCGATCAAGATGCCGCATAACTATTTCCCGCATAACGATCCGTCGCTTGCGCCGCAGAACCGCTGGCGCAGCCATGCGCATCTGCTCTTCGGCAATTGGATCAATGAAATCTACCAGACGACGCCCTATAATCTCGACGAGATCGGTACAAGAAAGTGAACTGCACCCGCCGCTGACCTTGTTGCGGCGGTGTTTTCTTTTAGTGTTGATGGTTGCGGTCCTCGGCAAATGG
Organism: Rhizobium azibense; assembly: GCF_004342325.1. Lineage (NCBI taxonomy): Bacteria > Pseudomonadati > Pseudomonadota > Alphaproteobacteria > Hyphomicrobiales > Rhizobiaceae > Rhizobium > Rhizobium azibense. The sequence goes on from NZ_SMBJ01000007.1 coordinate 235,135, forward strand.
AGGCAGGTTCGCGGACCTGAAACCAATACAGATTTGGGATTGCGAACTATGTCGGAAAAGCTTGAACGGGAAGTTTTCGGAACGACGAAGGATGGCGAAACCGTCCATCGTGTCGAAATCAGGGGCGGCGGCCTTACAGCCAGGATCATGTCTTGGGGGGCAGTCATCCAGGATCTCCGGCTCGACGGCCATGATGCGCCTCTCATGCTCGGCTTCGACGACTTTGCCAGCTATCCGTCACATTCCTCCTATTTTGGTGCAACGCCCGGCCGCTGTGCCAACCGCATCGGCGGCGGCAAGTTTACCCTCGACGGCAGGGCCCATCAGCTCGAGCTCAATGAAAAGGGCGTTTCGCATCTGCATGGCGGCAGCGACAATATCGCCAAGCGCAACTGGACGATTGTCGAACACGATGTTGATTATGTCGTCTTGAAGATCGTCGATCCGGACGGTCGCGCAGGCTATCCAGGCAACTGCACGGTCCAGGCAACCTACCGTGTGCATGGCAATGGCGAGTTTTCTGTGGTCTACGAGACGACCACCGACCGGCCGACGCTCGCCAATGTCTGCCAGCACGCCTATTTCAATCTCGACGGCCGCGAAGATGCGCTCGGCCACGACATCATGATCGCTGCCGATCATTATCTACCGACTGACGAGAAGCAAATCCCGACCGGCGAGGTCCGAAACGTCGAAGGTACGGTTTTCGACTTCCGCGAAATGGCCCCGATGAAGCGATTCGATGAACGCGGCGAGCAGGTGCTTTACGATCACAATTTCTGCCTTTCGACGGAACGCACGGCCAAGCGCTCCGTCGCACTGGCGCGCAGCGTCAATTCCGGTGTCTCGCTTGAGGTTAGAACCACCGAACCGGGCGTGCAATTCTATGCGGGATTCAAGCTCGACGTAGCGGTAGCAGGCATCGGCGGTCGGAAATACGGGCCGTTCGCCGGTTTCTGCCTCGAAACGCAGGTCTGGCCGGATGCGGTCAATCACGAGGGCTTTCCGAACGCGGTGCTGCGCCCAGGCGAGGTGTTGCGGCAGGAAACGGACTACATCTTCACGAAAAGCTGATCTTCGCGGCCATTCGATCCTGATAAACCATCGCGCCGTCACGAGGGTTCATCTTTTTCGAGGTTCGAGATTCGACTTGATAAGTGGTTCTAAATAGGTTCTATGGTTGATCCATGGATAGAACCAGTCTGATAGCGGAGCTCGATGCCCGCAGTCTACGCGACGAAACGATGACGGGACCGCTTTACAAGCGGCTGGCACTGGCGTTGACAGGTCTCATTCAGGAAGGTCTTCTCAAACCGGGTGCAGCCCTTCCCGGAGAGCGCGATCTTGCCGAAGCCCTGAAACTCGGCCGCGTGACGGTGCGAACCGCCTATCGTCATCTGATGAGCTCCGGCGCATTGGAATCGCGTCACGGCAGCGGTACCTTCGTTTCCAGTAAGGTGGAGCGCATGGAGCAACCGCTCTGGCGTCTTTCGTCTTTCTCTGCCGACATGCGCTCACGTGGCCGTTTGCCGGCGGCAAGGATATTGTCCCGCACGATCAATTCGCCCTCGCCGGAAGAATCCTTCCTTCTCGGACTTGGGCAGGATGAGGCCGTTCTGCGGCTGGATCGTCTGCGCCTGGCGGATGGTTTGCCGCTGGCGATCGAGCGGGCGGTTGTGCCGGTCAAGTTCCTCGGCGGCAATGCCGGTGGTGAGGGATCGCTTTACGATGCGCTGGCCGCAAACGGCCACAAGCCGGTGCGTGCGCTGCAGCGGCTGACCGCCGTGACGCTCGATCCTTCATCAGCCTCGATGCTGAACGTAAAGACCGGCGCGCCGGCGCTCCTGATCGAACGGATTTCGCGCCTGGAAGACCAGCGCGTCGTTGAATACACCCGTTCGCACTACCGAGGCGATGCCTATGATTTCGTGGCCGAACTGAAAATTGGAGATGATCAATGAGTGAGAACCAGTCGCTTATGCTTAAGGAGGCGGGCCAGTCGCCGGACGTCGTCGCGACGCTCCTTCAAAAGGAGAAGCCGGTTTTCGCCGAAATCGCCAAGCTGTTTTTTCCGGTTCGCCCGAGCGTGGTGACGACGGCAGCGCGCGGCTCTTCGGACCATGCTGCAACCTTCTTCAAATATCTGTTCGAAATCACTGCCGGTATTCCCGTGGCTTCCGTCGGCCCGTCGATCGCTTCGGTCTATGGCACGGCGCTGCAGTTGAAGGGGGGCGTCCACTTCACGGTTTCGCAATCCGGCGCCAGCCCGGATATCGTCGCCCTTCAGGATGCTGCCAAACGCGGCGGCGCGACGACGATCGCCGTTGTGAACGTCACCGACAGCCCGCTTGCAAAGCAGGCAGATATCGTTGTGGGACTCAATGCGGGTGCGGAAAAGAGTGTCGCCGCGACCAAGTCCTTCATCGCCTCGGCTGCCGCGCTCGCCGGTGTGACGGCTGCGATTGGCGGTACGGCGGATCTGCAAGCCTCACTGGAGAGGTTGCCGGAGGCTCTGTCGGCGACTGCTGGTATCGATACGACTGCCGCAGAAGACGTGCTCTTCAATGCAACCTCGCTTTATACGGCAGGCCGCGGGCCAGCTTTTGCGATCGCGCTCGAGGCCGCGCTGAAAGCCAAGGAAACCTCCGGCCTTCACGCGGAAGCCTTCTCGCTGGCTGAACTGATGCATGGCCCCATGCGCCTCGTGCAGCCGGGTTTCCCGATCGTCGCCTTCCTGCCAGACGACGCGGCCTATGCCAACAACGTCCAGGCACTCGAGCGACTACAGAAGCTCGGCGCAACGACGGTACCATTTTCGGCCCAGCCGCTTTCCGGCGTCAATCTGCGCGTGCCGACGACAGGCAACGGCCTCATCGATCCGCTCGTGTCGCTTCTCGTCTATTATCGCCTGATCGAGTCCGTTACGCGCCGCAAAGGTTTCGATCCAGACAAGCCGGCGAACCTGCTCAAAGTCACGGAGACGATATGATGCCTCGTAAGATCTTCACAGGTGCCCGGATCTTCGACGGCGAGAGGTTCCACGACGAAAAGGCGCTGATCGTTACAAATGGCCGGGTCGAGGCCATCGTCCCGTGCAACGGCTTGCCCGAAGGCGAGACGATCTCGCTCGACGGCGGTGTGCTTTCGGCAGGTTTCGTCGATGCGCAGGTGAATGGCGGCGGCGGGCGCATGCTCAACGATGAGCCGTCCGCAGCCTCGATGTATATCATTGCTGACGGTCACCGGCGCTACGGCACGACGGCGCTGCTTCCGACGCTGATCACCGATACGGCAGATGCGACGGCGGCCGCGATCGAGGCAGCGAAGGATGCGGTTAAAACCAATCGCGGCGTGGCCGGTCTTCATCTGGAGGGTCCGCATCTGGCGCCAGCCCGCAAGGGCGCGCATCTGGCCGAACTGATGCGCCCGGTCGATGACAAGGATGTCAGAGCTTTCATCCAAGCCCGCGAGGCAATCGGTACGCTGCTCGTGACGATGGCGGTCGAACAGGTGACGGTGGCTCAAGTCCGCGAACTGAGCGGGGCTGGCATTATCGTCAGCATCGGTCATTCGGATTGTTCGAGCGAAGCTGCAGAAGAGCGTTTCGATGCTGGTGCACGCGGCGTCACCCATCTTTTCAATGCCATGAGCCAGATGGGGCACCGCGCGCCCGGTCTGGTTGGCGCGGCGATCGACCATCCGTCGACGTGGTGCGGGATAATCGCCGATGGCCACCACGTCGATCCAAAAGCGCTGCGGACTGCACTTCGCGCCAAGCGCGGGGAGGGCAAGCTGTTCTTCGTGACCGATGCCATGTCGCTGGTTGGCTCCAGCAAGGATAGCTTCATGCTGAACGGCCGCACCGTACGGCGTGAAAAGGGGGGCTTCTGCTCGAAGCTGGTGCTTTCGGACGGCACGCTTGCCGGATCGGATGTCGATATGGCGTCGAGCATCCGCTATGGTGTCACCTATCTAGATCTGACGCTTGCCGAGGCGCTGCGCATGGCAACACTCTATCCGGCCCGGTTTCTCCGGCTCGATGGATACGGCCATCTTTCGCCGGGAGCACGCGCCGACCTCGTGCATCTGACGGATACGATCGAAGTCGCCGCCACCTGGATCGACGGCCAAGCGGCCTGAAACAGAGGAAATGCCATGACGGCCGTTACGGATGCCTATTTCTCAGACCTGATCGGTCGTCTTGAGGCTTTGAAGGCAAGCCTTGCCGAACCCATGGCAAAGGCCGCAGAAGTCGTTCTCGAGGCTGCGCTTCACGACCAGCGCGTTTACGTCTTCGGCACGGGCCATTCGCATATGCTGGCCGAGGAGGTGCATTATCGCGCCGGCGGTCTTGCCTTCACCGTGCCGGTTCTTATCGGCTCGGCGATGCTGCATGAGGGGGCGGTCATCAGCTCGGTCTATGAACGCACGCAAGGCCTCGTTCGGCCGGTGCTCGAGCGCTACGGCATGCAGCCAGGCGACGTCATCATCATTGCTTCGAATTCGGGTGTGAATGCCGCACCAATCGAGGCTGCAGATTATGGCCGCGAGATCGGCGCCAAGGTGATCGCTATCACCTCGGTTGCCTATTCGAGCGCGATTGCCAATGGCCGCCGGCGGCTGGCAGATATCGCCGATGTCGTGCTGGATAACGGATTGCCGCCAGGCGATGCCGTGCTCGATCTGGCTGGAAACGGTCTCAAGGTGGGCCCCGTGTCGACGGCTGTCGGAGCAACAGTGCTCAACGCAATCTTTGCCGAAGTTGCCTCGACGCTGTCGAAGTCCGGCGACGCGCCGGTCTATCTCAGCGCCAACATGCCGGGAGCTGCGGATGTCAATCAGCGCCTCGTGAAAAAGTACCGGCCGCGCAACCCGCATCTATAGTTCAAACAGAAAGGCCGGCGTCAGACCGGCCTTTCTCGATGAAAGATGTCCGAAGGATCAATCCTTGGCGCGTTCGACGTATGAATTGTCTTCCGTTGCGATGACGACGCGCGTGCCCGCGTTGATATGCGGCGGCACCATGGTGCGCACGCCGTTCGAAAGCATCGCTGGCTTGTAGGAGGAAGACGCCGTCTGGCCCTTGACGACGGGTTCCGTCTCGGTGATCTCGAGCGTGACGTGGCGCGGCAGCTCGATTGCCAGCGGAATGCCTTCATGGATCGACAGAATGCAGGTCATGCCTTCCTGGAGGTAGGCCTTCTGGTCTCCCATTATCTCGTTGTCGACGACGACCTGATCGTAGGTAGCCGGATTCATGAAGTGGAAACCTTCGCCGTCTTCATAAAGATATTGGAAGTTCACATCCTCAACGAAGGCGCGCTCGACCTGCTCGGTCGTGCGCCAGCGCTCGGAAACCTTCACGCCGTCGACGATGCGGCGCATGTCGACCTGGGTGACCGGCGTACCCTTGCCGGGGTGAAAGTTCTGCGCAGTGAGAACGACGTAGAGTTTGCCGTCCACGTCGAGAACGTTGCCCTTGCGGACCGAAGAGGCGATGACCTTGACCATAAGACTTCCTTGTAACTCGGCTTTTGGCGTCGTAGAGGGACTGTCTGGATGGCCCCGATGACGCAAATCGTTTTTCGTTGGGGCGCAACTAACCTAAAATCCGGCAAAACGCCAGCCCTCGCGTTGGCCCCCCAGGTGAAGAAAGCTGACAATGAACCTTACCGGCGCCAAAGCGTCTCCTTGGTGGACCCCCAGCGTTCACGCGGACCGCCGCCCGTTCCTGATTGGACGGAACGCGATCCAGGCGGCGCTGCGCAGCCACTTCGCGCGCAAGGATTTCATCGAGGTGGATCCGGCGACGCTGCAGGTTTCGCCCGGCAACGAGGCGCATCTGCACGCTTTTGCAACCGAGGCGCTGACGACGGACGGGCAGGCGGCGGCATCTCTTTACCTGCACACCTCGCCGGAATTTGCCTGCAAGAAGCTGCTCGCAGCCGGTGAGCAGCGCATCGCCTGCTTTGCACATGTCTATCGCAACCGCGAACGCGGCCCATTCCACCATCCCGAATTCACGATGCTGGAATGGTATCGCGCCGGCGAAAGCTATGAAACGCTGATGACGGATTGCCTGCAGGTCCTGGCGCTTGCCGCCGAAACCGTGAAGGCGCCGAAGTTGATCTATCGGGGCGCCGAAACCGACCCATTCGCCGGACCTGAACGCATCAGCGTCGCAGATGCATTCGAGCGCTATGCGGGCATCGCCCTGTTGGCGTCGGTCGCCGCCGATGGCTCCACGGATCGAGAATATCTGGCTTGCGAACTGCGCCGGAATGGCATGCGCGTTTCAGCCGACGACGGCTGGGCCGATCTCTTCAGCCGCGTCCTGGTTGAGAAAATAGAACCGCACCTCGGTTTCGGCCGCGTGACCATTCTGGATGAGTACCCGGTTTCGGAGGCGGCACTCGCCCGTCCCTCGGCGCGCGATCCGCGGGTTGCGGAACGTTTCGAGCTCTATGCCTGCGGTGTTGAACTGGCGAACGGCTTCGGCGAACTCACCAACGCGGCAGAACAACGCCGCCGCTTTGAGCTCGAGATGGCAGAGAAGGCGCGCGTTTATGGCGAACGCTACCCGTTAGACGAAGATTTTCTCGATGCGCTTTCGATCATGCCCGAGGCAAGCGGCATCGCGCTCGGCTTCGACCGGCTGGTCATGCTGGCGACAGGAGCATCGCGCATCGACCAAGTGCTCTGGGCGCCGGTTGCGGAGTATCGCTGATGAATATCCTCCGGCCGATCAAAAGCGTCGATGACCTGTCGAAAGCCGGGTTATTGGTCGATCGCGACCGGCCTTCGCTCGAAGAGGTCGCTGCACGATACGCGATCGCCCTGACGCCGACCGTCGCCAAGCTGATCGATCGAGCCGACGTCGACGATCCGATCGCGCGTCAGTTCGTGCCGGATGCGGCCGAGCTTGTCGTAACACCTGAAGAGCGCGCCGACCCGATCGGTGATCATGCGCACAGCCCGGTTGAAGGCATTGTGCATCGATATCCCGATCGTGTGCTGCTGAAGGCCGTGCATGTCTGTCCGGTTTATTGCCGCTTTTGCTTCAGGCGGGAGATGGTCGGACCTCAAGGTCTCGGTACGCTCGATGCGGCGGCGATGATGGCTGCTTTCGACTATATCCGCAGCCATGCGGAGATCTGGGAGGTGATCCTTACGGGTGGCGATCCGCTCATCCTTTCCCCGCGGCGGCTTGAAGAGATCATGCTGCAGCTTGCGGCCATCGAACATGTGAAGATCGTCCGGTTCCATACACGTGTGCCTGCTGTCGATCCGCAGAGGATCGATGCCAGGTTGATCGCAGCATTGAAAGCGAGCGGCAAGACGACCTATATCGCGCTTCATGCCAACCACCCGCGCGAAATGACGCTCGAAGCCCGTGCAGCCTGTGCCCGCCTCATCGATGCGGGCGTCGTCATGATCAGTCAGTCCGTACTCTTAAAGGGCGTCAACGACGCTGCCGGCGTTCTGGCGGACCTGATGAAGATATTCGTCGAGACGCGCGTCAAGCCTTACTACTTGCACCATCCCGATCTGGCCCCCGGCACCAGCCATTTCCGGCTGACGATCGAAGAAGGCCAGAAGATCGTTTCTTCGCTGCGCGGCCGCATCTCGGGGCTTTGTCAGCCGGCCTATATCCTTGATATCCCCGGCGGCCACGGAAAGGCAGCGATTGGCGAAAATTCTGTCCGCAAGACGGCAGATGGTTGTTTTTCCGTCTTGGATTACCAGGGCGCAGAGCACTCCTATCCGCCATCGGGGTGACGCAAGGATGCGCAGCGTATCATTCCTGCACTTCCAGCCTTAACATCAATCTTGACGCCCGCGGCAGGAGTAACGCCTAAGTGTCTGTCAAGAAAAAGATAAAGACCATCGAGGCAGGATACCCTCTAAAATTTTAAGTGTGGGCCTTCCTCATATTTAACCAGACACATTAGCGGAATGTTTTGTTTTCCGGCCTAAAAGAACGCTCATGATGAAGGCGATAATCGCCAACTCGGGATCATGACTAATCTTGGAGCTAAGGATGAACAAGACAATCCGCGAATTGCTCGCCAAATTCGGCAAGCTTCCTGTTTCGATCGATCAGGTGGCCGACGATGCCGATCTTTATGCGGCCGGTCTGACATCCTTTGCTTCCGTGCAGCTCATGCTTGGTATCGAAGAAGCATTCGATATCGAATTCCCCGACAATCTCCTCAATCGCAAGTCCTTTGCCAGCATCTCCGCGATCGAAAAGACCGTCGACATCATCAAGGACAACCGGAAGGTCGCGTGATGAATTTTCCGGTCAAGATCACGGAACAGAGTCTTATCGTCAGAACGGCGCGCGTTGGCGAGATCGCCGCGAAATATGCCGACGCTGTCGACGCCGAAGGCCGCTTTCCAAGCGAGGCTGTCGATGCGATGAAGGCCGAGCGACTGCTCGGCATTCAAGTCCCGCGCCACCTTGGCGGCGAGGGGGCTTCGACGACCGAAGTCGCCGAACTCTGCTCCCTTCTTGGCCAGGCTTGCGCGGCAAGTGCAATGATCTTTGCCATGCACCACATCAAGCTCTCAAGCCTTGTCGAGCACGGCACCGAAAGTGAATGGCATGCAGGCTTCATGCGGCGCGTCGCCGCCGAGCAGCTGCTGATCGCATCGGCGACGACCGAAGGCGGGATCGGCGGCAATCTGCGCAACAGCATCTGCGCCATCGAGGTCAGCGGCGACAGCTGCCGTCTCGAAAAGGATGCGACCGTGATCTCCTACGGCTCGCATGCCGATGCGATCCTCATAACGTCTCGCAGCCATCCGGACGCGACACCCTCCGATCAAGTGCTCACCGCGTTTCTCAAGGACCAGTATACCCTTGAGCGTACCCATATCTGGAACACGCTGGGCATGCGCGGCACCTGCTCCGACGGCTTCCTCTTCAAGGGACAGGCGCCTGCCGTTCAGATCCTGCCGAAGCCTTTCGCCGAAATCGCTGCGCAGTCGATGCTCGCTTCGTCGCATCTGCTCTGGAGCGGCGTCTGGTATGGCATTGCCGTCGATGCCGTCTCCCGCGCGCAGGCTTTCGTACGTGCCGCGGCCCGTAAATCTCCTGGTGTTGCGCCACCCGGCGCGCTGCGGCTCGCCGAAGTCTCCAACCTGCTGCAGATGGTGAAATCGAACGTCGTGGCGGGCCTCAAGGCTTACGAGGGTGCCAAGGCCGACCCGGACAGGCTTTCGTCGATGGGCTTTGCGGTAGCCATGAACAACGTGAAGATCGCTTCGTCGGAAACGATCCTGGAGATCGTCAACCACGCCATGCTGATCTGCGGCATCGTGGGCTACAAGAACGGTACGCCCTTCAGCCTGGGCCGGCATCTGCGCGACGCTCATTCCGCCCAGCTCATGATCTCGAATGACCGCATCCTCGGCAACACGTCGAGCATGCTTCTCGTCCACAAGCAGGACACTAGCCTACTGGGGTGACAGTCATGGATATGCAGACCTCGTTTCTGGACCGGCTCTTCGAATCCGGTCTACTGATCGATACCGGCGTCGACGGTCTTTATGGCCGCAGCGGGCAGTTCGAAGAGGTGATCACCGCCTTCGAGCGGCTGATCGACAAGTTCGGCGGTGCGGATGGCGCAGAAGCGATGCGCTTCCCGCCGGGCATGAACCGCGCGCTCTTCGAAAAGAGCGGCTACATGAAAAGCTTCCCGCAGCTTGCAGGCACCGTCCACAGCTTCTGCGGCAGTGAACTCGATCACATGAACCTGCTGCAGTGCATGGAAGTCGGCGACGACTGGACGAAGGGCCAGGAGGCGACGGATATCGTGCTGACGCCGGCCGCCTGCTATCCGCTTTATCCGACAATCGCCAAGCGCGGCAATCTGCCTGCAAAGGGCGGCCTCTTCGACCTGCAGTCCTATTGCTTTCGCCACGAGCCATCGAAAGATCCTGCCCGCCAGCAGCTTTTCCGCATGCGCGAGTATGTCTGCATGGGAACCGAAAGCCACGTTACCGACTTCCGTCAGCGCTGGATGGATCGCGGCGTCGAGATGATGAAGCAGGTCGGCCTCCAAGTCGTCATCGACGTCGCCAACGATCCATTTTTCGGCCGCGCCGGCAAGATGATGGTCAACAACCAGCGTGATCAGAACCTGAAGTTCGAGCTGCTGATCCCGATCACGTCAACCGCCAATCCGACAGCCTGCATGAGCTTCAACTACCACCAGGATTCTTTCGGCCAGAAGTGGGACCTCAACCTCGAGGACGGCAGCGTCGCGCACACTGCATGCGTCGGCTTCGGTCTCGAGCGCATCGCGCTTGCGCTGTTCCATCATCACGGTCTGGACGTGAAGGAATGGCCGGCGAATGCGCGCAAGGCCCTTTGGGGCTGAGCGGTCCGATGTCGTGCGTTTTCCCGGCCATCCGACCAGATGGCTACCGCCAGCATGCACTGCATTCCAGTGAGCGCATGTGGCCGGAAACCAACTGCTATATCGACCTGTGGATCGAAGTGCTGCACACCCTCAGGCTGCCGCCTGAAGCGATGCTCGGCGTTACGCTGACGCAGGATTTCGAGGGCGATCAATTCACCTTCTTCAAGGTGCCCCTCGAAGACCTCGAGGCGCTTTACGGCATCCGTGTCACCGAACTCGCGATCTTCGACCGCGTCGAGCATCACGTCGAAACGCAGATCAGGCGCGGCCGGCTTTGCCTGGTCGAAATGGACTCCTTCTATATGCCGGACACGCAGGGTACGGCCTATCATTGCGAACACGGCAAGACGACCGTCGCCATCAATCGGCTGGATGTTGCCGCAAAACGCGTTGAGTATTTTCACAATGCCGGCTATTTCCAGCTTGAGGGCGAGGACTTCGACGGTCTCTTCCAGATGCATCTGTCGGAGAGCAATTCGCCCTTCCTGCCCTATACGGAATTTGCAAAATTTCCCGAGACGTTTGCAGGCGAGAATTATATCGGCGATGTGGCGCACCGTCTTTTCAAGGTCCATTTCTCGCGCCGGCCTGCCGAAAACCCGATCCGTGCATTCGCCAAGCAGTTTCCACAGCAGGTGGAAGCTGTCGCCGAACGCCCGTTCGGCTTCTTCCACAAATATGCCTTCAACACCTTGCGCCAGTTCGGTGCGAATTTCGAGTTGGCCGCAGATCACCTCGCGTGGCTTTCTGAAGGCAGGTTCGCGCAGGCTGAAGAGAATGCCCGGCGCATCTCCGAAGTGGCGAAGTCGGTGCAGTTTCAACTTGCACGTGCCGTCACGCGCAGGAAGTTCGAGCCATTGAAGGCGGCGCTTGATCCGGCGGCGGATGCATGGGATGCCATGATGACTTCGATTTCCGATCGGCTTTGATACCGGGGGGTGAGCATGGGGGGGCGGTTGGCGAGCGTCGGCGCGGAAGAGACCCTGCTTTGCGAAGGCTGGAACCTGGTCCTGACGGAACCGGGAGCTTGGTTGACGCCGCATGACATCCCACCGTCTTCGAGGTTTATTGCCGCACCTGTTCCCGGCACTGTGGCTGACGCTTTGGAGCGCGCCGGTCTCTTCGATCGCGAAAATCCGGAGCCGCTGAATACTAAGGATGCCTGGTACGTCTGCCGGCTCTTCGACGCCCAGCCAGGCGATGCCATACTTCGTTTCGGTGGACTTGCGACGCTCTGCCACGTCTTTCTGAATGGGCAGGAAATCCTCTCTTCCGAGAGCATGTTCACGGCGCATGAAATCCCCGTCACGCTTATGGGCGGCGATGATCTGGTCCTTTGTTTCCGTGCCCTCGGTCCCCGCCTGAGCGAGCCCGGGGCCCGCGCCCGGTGGCGTCCTCAGATGATCGCGCCGCAGGGACTGAGGAACTTTCGTACGACGCTGCTTGGGCACATGCCTGGCTGGTGCCCGGAAATTCACGCTGTCGGGCCGTGGCGGCCGATTACGCTTGTTCGCCGCAACATGATGTCGATCGACAATGTCTCGATCCGCGCTGTGCTGGAAAATGGGGTCGGCCGCCTCAGTGTTTCGCTGCACGCCGATGCCGAAAATCCCGAGATGCTGCTTCGCTGCGGGGAGGTGGAGCAAGGCTTTGAGAAGATCGGCGGAAATCATTATTCGGCGATCCTCAAGCTGCCGGAGGTCACGCCCTGGTGGCCGCATACGCACGGGACCCCGCATCTTTACGAGCTGACGCTCATTTCGCACGGCACAGAATATTCGCTCGGAAAGACCGGCTTCCGGCGGATCGAAATCGATCGTGGCGCCGATGGCAACGGGTTCGGCCTTCGAGTGAATGGTGAGCCCGTCTTTTGCCGCGGTGCTGTCTGGACGACGGCCGATATCGTTCGCCTGCCGGGTGTCCGAGCGGACTACGAGCCCTATTTGCGCCTTGCTGCCGGCGCCGGCATGAACATGATCCGCATCGGCGGCACGATGGCTTACGAGACGCCAGAGTTCTTCGGGCTTTGCGATGAACTCGGCATTCTTGTCTGGCAGGACTTCATGTTCGCCAATTTCGACTATCCGCGAAGCGACAAGGCCTTCACGGGCCACGTTCATGCCGAAGTCGAGGGCTTCATCCATGGAGTTCAGGCTTCTCCTTCGCTGGCGGTTCTTTGCGGCGGAAGCGAGATTTATCAACAGGCGGCGATGCTTGGGTTGCCGCAGGAATTCTGGCGCGGACCGCTGACGGAGGATGTCATCCCGGCGATCGCAGAGCGTATGCGCCCCGACGTGCCCTACGTGCCGAACTCCCCTAACGGTGGGGCCATGCCGTTCTCGCCAAATGCCGGCGTTACCCATTATTACGGCATTGGTGCCTATATGCGCCCGCTGGAGGATGCTCGCCGCGCCGACGTCCGGTTTGCCGCAGAAACCCTGGCCTTCGCCCATGCACCGCAACAAAAAACGTTGCAGCGGCATCTGGATGTTCCGGCCGTCCATAGTCCGCAGTGGAAGGCACGTGTTCCACGCGATCGCGGCGCCTCATGGGATTTCGAGGATGTTCGCGACTTCTATCTGGAGCAACTTTATAACGTCGACCCAGCGGCGCTGCGCCGCCAAGACCCGGAGCGCTACCTCGATTTGTCCCGCGCCGTGACAGGCGAGGTTCTGATGGAAACCTACGCCGAATGGCGGCGCAAGGGGTCAGCCTGCACCGGTGCTCTTGTCTGGACGCTCCAGGATATTCTGCCTGGTCCAGGTTGGGGCGTTGTCGATTCCACCGGGGAGCCAAAACCGGTGTGGTATGCCATGCGCCGCGCTTTCCGCCCGATTCAAGTGCTGCTGACGGACGAGGGCACGAATGGCCTCGACGTGCATCTCATCAACGAAACCGGCGAAAGCCTGCCGGTTGAGCTTGAAGTCCTCTGCCTGCGAGATGGCAAGCAGAGAGCCGTCGGCGGCAGCCAAGCACTGATACTTGCACCACGATCCAAGGAAAAGCTCGCCGCGACCGAGCTCTTCGGTGCCTTTTTCGACACGACCTATGCTTTCCGTTTCGGTCCGCCCTCCCATAACGTAACCGTTGCGCGGCTGCGCTCAGCCGATGGCGGCATGCTTGCCGAAGCATTCCATTTCCCCCTCGGACGGTCGAAGGCGTTTCACGATGCCACGATCGATGGGAAGGTGGTAGAAGATGGCGACAACTGGACCCTTGAGTTGCAGGCCGATCGCTTTGCACAGTCCGTTCACGTCGAGGTCCCAAATTACCGTGCAGCCGACGACTGGTTCCATCTGGCGCCAGGTTCGCAAAAGCGCGTCAGATTGCATGCCCTTGCAGGCGCGACGCAGGGGAAGGCGCCCTCAGGTGAAATCAGGACGTTGGGAGGTTCGCGTATCTTGGCGATTTGACTGCTTGGCTGCGGTCCTCACGCGGTATTGCCTGGCGCGTTCCGATCTTCAGCGATACGGAGCGGACTTCCTGAAGGTAGAAGGACTGGGCATGCGCCTGTGTAAGATTGTGATCGGCTTCCGGGATGATGTTGAGCCTGACATTGCCGTAGCGTTTCAGATATGAGCCATTCTTGCCAAAATGATCGTTGAACTGCTCAAGACCGGTATCATGGGCGGTATAGATCAGCGACACCTCGACCTTGCGGGCGTTCAGGGACTGGAAGAGATCGAGAATTGCAGTACGCTCCTCGGAGCGGAACGGCGCGAAATCCAGCATCGGACGGCTTAGCCGGATCGCTCGTCGCATGAGCGAGGTGATGAAATTTTTGATTGCCCGCGGGACATCGATTTCGCCACGCAACAACCGCTTTAGGGTCTCGAACTGCAGCAGCTTAAGGCGGTATGTTTCGAGCGAACGCGGCACGTGGCGAAGCGATGCGTCGACCGTGAGCTTGCCGGACCAGTGAAAGACATAGGGATTGGCGGCAATCAAGCCGCTGGAGCGTTCATCCCAGAGACTGCCCTGGAAAGCGAGGTAACCGCCGCTGCAGCGGCCGACAAGCACGGCAGGCAGAAGCTTGGATGATTCCAGAAGATCGAAGGCCGCCGTGATCTCTTCGTTCTGTCGCCTGGAATAGAGCACCTGCTCTGGCGCGCCCGGCGTGGGAGGGCTATCTGCGACATTAGCATTGTCGAAGCGCAGCGAGGGAATGCCGTCGCGGGCAAGCGCGCGTGCCATTTTTACGGATGTACGGCCCCAGCCCGCGTTCCGGTCGTAAGCCGTCGTCAGGATGATTGCGGTTGCACCACGACGCGCAGCCGTGGGCTGGCAAAGAATGCCGTAGAGTTCTCCAGCCTTTCCAAACCGCAGCGGCACCTCGGTGAACTCGCTGGTCTTAAGCGGTGCCGCAGTCGGGCGCTGCCTTGGCGTTGGCGTTTCCATCTTGGGCGTGGAAATCGATTTCACCCATTCGACGATGCAATTGCCGGTCTCTACCGGTATCGTTGCGATCGTCGGATTGAAGACGAGTTCGTCATAGCCGCGGTAGACAGCTTCCTGCGTGTCCGGATGCAGGTCTTTGACATGGGCGGCAAAATCTTCGTCGGCCGAACGATTCGGACGTGTGAGCACCAGGCAGTTTGCTGCAGCAAGCTTCGAAAGCTCCATGAGGTTTATCTTGCGAACCTCCGCGGCGATTTCGTCCGACATACGAAGGCCGGCGATCCATACGCCCTGTGTTTCGCGCTGGCTTTCGGCAACGCCCATTCCGTCGTCGATCATCTTCGACCAAACGGAGAGTTCACGCAGGTAGAGCCGGCCGGAGATTGCCGGCGCCATCAGTGCAATGCCCTCGACGCCACCCAGCCTTTGTGCCAGATCGACCGCAATCGTGCTGCCGAGACTTTGGCTCACAAGTATGATGCTGTCACAGCCGGAAAGCGATTTCAGCTGCGCTGCAGCCTGTTCTGCCGTTTCGAGCCAGACGGCTAGGCCGCGGCTGTGGTCGGCTACCTCCAGCGCGTCTCCGGTTCCCGCGTAATCGAAGCGCAGGCTTGCCACACCCGCTTCGGCAAGTTCTTCCGCCAGGACACGGAAGAACTTGCGGGTGCACATTTCCTCAAATCCCCAGGGACTGACAAACAGAACGGCCGTGGATTTGCGTAGGGCTTGGCTGGCAGGTGCGAAAAGGCCGATCGTGCCGGCAAAAGTCACCGGCTCGGCCGCTGCGGCAGCCTTTCGAGTTGTCTTGCTTTTGTTGGTATCCAGCCCCGTGCTCATTTCCATTCCTCGTCATGCTCTGCGCGGCGTGAGCAGCGCCAGCGCATGAAATGCTAGTGGATGCGCCATCTTCGGCAGGCGATCTACGATCTGTTCCATCACCGCAATGTCGGCAGCCGGAACAGCGTTCAGCAGGCGCAGGGCGATCCCATAGGCGCCCGCTGCTGCGACAACCGCGACAGCAAGACCGCCAATTCCTGGAACGAAATGGATCGCTCCATATGCTGTCGCCCCGCAAAGGGCCGCAGCAGCGGCGATGCGCAGAATTGGAACCGATATTTGGTAGATCGGGCCGTCGAGGTCGATCCGCGCGACCATCAACGTGCACATGACCGTAAATGCCAGAAAACGAATTGCCGCAGCGCCTTCTCCGCCGAACCAGGGTACGGCGGCAAAGCAACCCACGGCGAGTACAAGACTGGCTATGCCTGCAATCATCAGCCGTTCGCCGATTCGATTGACGGAATAAAGATATTGCGTGCAGATCTGCGTGAAGACGTAAGGTATGGCCGTCAGCGCCAAGATGGCAACCGTGCCGCCGGCCGGCGCGAAGGGCTGACCGAAGATGGCAACGACGAGCGGCTTGGCGATGGCGGCAAGACCGAAGCTCATTGGCAGCGTGATGTAGGCAATGCTCCGAACCACCCCTTCAAAGATGCTTGCAGGGAGTTTGCCGTTGGGATTGGAATGAATCTTTTCCGAATAATAGGGGATAAGGCTACCGCTCAGTTGGACGGGAAGCTGCAGCGCGAGATTGGCCAGCGACAAACCGACGGCGTAATAGCCGACCGCCTCCACGCCAAAGTCCTTCTGAAGGAAGAAGAGCTCGATGCGGTTTAGGAAGATCGATGTGTTTGCGTATTCCAAGGACAGAATGAATGAAGAGCTTGCAAGATAATTCACGCCGATACCACATGAGCTTGCGCGGACCGAGGCAATCCTGAGGGTAAAGAGGAACATCAGGAACTGACCGGCTGCATAACCGGCCAAGGCGCCGCTGACGCCATAAAGCAGCGCACCTGCAAGCACGATGACGACCTGCAGGATGGAGCTTGCGATCGTCAGCCGAAAATAAGGCGAAAGGTTCTGCTCCCCGATGAGATAGTTCTTCGTGTAAGCGCCGATCGACTGGAAAAGGAAGAGGACGCCGGTGATGACAATCACGGCCGGGGTCCCGACGGCCCAATGAAGCTGCTCGGCTTCGAAGTAGACGAGGAAATAAACGGCGAGCACCAGCAGCGACGCAACGATCGTTGGCCGTACGAGATAGGCTGCAAAGCTGCGGCGTTCTTCGTAGGATCTGCCCTGGGCCCGCAGTTGCGGCAGGATGCGCAGAAGCATGACGCCAGTGCCTAGTTCTGCGACAAGCGCTCCGGTCGTTACCAGCCACAGGGAAAATGCGATTATCCCGTTCGCTTCCGGGCCGAGCAGGCGCGCGGCAATGATCGAACATGCAAAACCCGTCGCAAGCAGTGTCAGGCCTGCTGCCGCATTGAGCGCCGAGTTTGCCATTATGCTCTTCGCCATGAATACTACCGCTTTTCCTTTTCCCGGAGACCACAGCGCATAATGAAGTGTCTATTTCAGATACCTTAATATTTGCCGCTTAAAGTCCAGTTAAACGTCGCACCGGTGGTCATCATGAGAATCGCCGAGAATTGCCGGCTTTCTGCCTTCAGGGGTATCGATTGTTCAGTCTCATTGTCTGTACCGTTGATCGTTTCGATCAACTCGAGCGTCTCTTTCAATCATTGGCAAGGCAGACGCTGAAGACCTTTGAAATCATTCTGGTTGATCAGAATGGAGATGGCCGGCTGATCGATCTGGTGGAACGCTTCGCTTCCTCCTTTCCCATTCGCCATCTCCGCTCCGGGCGCGGGCTTTCTCATGCGCGCAACAACGGAATTGCGAAAGCGTCGGGAAGCTATGTGTGCTTTCCGGACGACGACTGCTGGTACGAGCCGGCTACTTTGGAAACCGCAGCGCGGCTCTTTCGAGAAAACCCCGCCCTTTCGATCGTAACGGGGCGAACGCTTGATGCGGACGGCAACCCCTCCGTTAGCCCGACAGGGGATCGCAGCGTAGAGATATCCCGCAGGAATTATCTGAGTTGCGGCAATTCGAACGGCATCTTCGTTCGTCGCGAAGCGCTTTCTTCAATCGGCGGCTTCGACGAGAATCTGGGCGTCGGGTCGGCATCGCCGTTTCAAAGCGCAGAGGAGGCCGATCTCCTGCTGCGTTTCGTCGGGGCTGGCCAAAAACTCGCGTATTTCCCGCAGCTCATCGTCCATCATGATCAGGTCGTGAGCGTGATCGGCACCCAGCAGATCGAACGGGCCCGAAAATACGGCCGCGGTTTCGGTGCGCTGCTGCGCAAGCACGATTTCTCCTTGCCCTACGTAACCTACAGAGTTGCACGCCCGGCGATCGGCTGGCTTGTCGCCTGCTTCCGCTGCAATGCGGATGAAGCGGCGTTCAAGCGAGCATGGCTCAAAGGGATCGTCGAAGGGTACAAGGCTTGGCCGAAATGGAACGGCATTGATCAGTCGCTCAGGATTGAATCGTAGACGCTGAAATAGCGCCCCGCCACCGTTTGCCACGAATACCGGCCGGCTTCCTGCATCAGCGTCAGGCGAATGCCTGCCGGATCAGCTGGAAGGGCAAGATAGGCCGATTCGAGAATATCGGCCGAGGCTTGCGGATCGGAAAAGTCGGCAAGGCGGAGCAACGGATGTTTTGCGGCCAGACCGCAATAGGCTGCATTTGCGTTGAGTACCGGCAGAAGGCCGGCACTCATGGCTTCAAGGGCGACAAGTCCGAAGCCTTCATATTCAGAGGCGGAAGCGAAAATCGACGTTCTGCCAATAAGGCGTGCAATCGAATCGTTGTCCGGCGAAACAGTCAGCGTCACGGTCGTTTCGAGCCCGCGTGCCTGGATTTCCCGCCGCAGGTCTGCTTCCCTGAGGTCGGATTCAGACCCGACGATGTCGAGGTGCCATTCCCGATTGCGTGCTTTCAGGACGACCATGACATCCAGCAGATGATCCAGGCGCTTGTTGATGGAAAAGCGGCCGATGGTAATGATGCGGCGCTGGGGTTGGTGGGATGCGCTGTCGGCGAATTTGCCGATGTCCACGCCGTTTTCGATCAGGATGCTCGTTCCTGGCGATATCTTGCGAAACTGCTGCAGATCCGACAGGCTGCAGCCGACGATGCGCGTGTAGGCCGTTGCCGACATGCGTGTCAGGGTCTGGAACCAAAGCTTCTTGATCGCGGCATAGTTTCGAGTGTGGAAGAAGCCGCCGTGAGTGGTCACGATCATCGGCTTGCCATGCAGGAAGCGTCCCAGGGCCAATGCATCGAAGAAGAAGTCGATCGCGTGCACGTGAATGACGGCCGCGTCCCCCAGGTGGCGAAAGACTTGCGGCGCGATCGGATAGCGCCGGCTGCCTGACCAGGGGATGCGGACCACCTCGATGCCGTCGATCGTCTCATGAGCGGGCAGTTTGTTGTCCCGCGACGTGAAGAGCGAATCGAGCGTTATGACGCGGACGCGGTAGCCGTACTTGATCGTCTGGTAGGCAAGATTGGCGACAACGTCTTCGAGCCCGCCGCGATTGGGCAAGAACTGGCGCACGACATGCACGATCAGTGGCACAACACCTGCCTGCGGCACCGACGTGACGGTCTCTGTTTCCACTGCTGACATCGTTCACCTTCCGGCCACACGGCCGCAACTCGGCTTTGACCAGATAATGGATGGCGTTAAAACGCGGTTTACGGAAAAGACCGGCGGATAGATTGTTGCGGAAGAAGGTTAATCCTATCGGTCAGAAGGCCTTGAAGGTCAGCGTCGTCAGCGAGCGAACAATGCCCGGAATATTGGCAATGTTGTCATTGATGAACTTGCCGATGTCCTGGCCCTCCTCGATATAGACCTTGAGAAGCAGGTCGTAATCGCCGCTCGTCG
The DNA here is from genome assembly GCF_004342325.1 of Rhizobium azibense. NCBI lineage: Bacteria > Pseudomonadati > Pseudomonadota > Alphaproteobacteria > Hyphomicrobiales > Rhizobiaceae > Rhizobium > Rhizobium azibense. Next base: position 254,770 of record NZ_SMBJ01000007.1, read on the forward strand.
AATAAAGCTCCGAGACGCGTTCGGTCTGGTAGATCGCGTCGGCAACCTCGTAGGTCTTGCCGGGCGCGCATTGGAGCTGGACGAAAATGGGTTTCATGGGCGTTTCCTGCGAAAAATTCTGATGGGGCGCATAATGCTCGAAAGCGCTCTTCCGATGCAAGCCGTTCCGTCATCCTGCTTTTGCTTCTGCGGTGATCCAGCCGCGAAAGGCTGAAAGCGGCGCATAGTCGGCGCGCTCGAAAGGACAGGCGAGATAATAACTTTCGCTGCTTTCCATTTCCCGGCCGATCGCCGCGACAAGATCACCGCGCTTCAGCTCGTCCTGAATGAGAAATGTCGGCAGCAGCCCGACGCCGAGGCCGGTGATCGCTGCCTGGGCCGCCGTCGCAAACTGGTCGACCAACATGCCGTGTACGTTCTGGAAGGCGACTCTGTTATCGGCAAACCATCGCTCCCATGCATCAGGGCGGGTCGTCAGATGCAATAGGGGTACATCCAGCAGGTCCTCAGGTTTGGTGATGGCGTGCTGCCTCAGGAAGGCGGGGCTGCAGGCTGCAACGGTTTTTTCGGACATCAGGAAGGTCAATTCCGCTCCCGGCCAATGCGGATGGCCGAAGTGAATAGCCGCGTCGATGGAATCGAGCCGGAAATCGAAGGAGGAGAGCCGGGTGACGAGATTGATCGTAACGCCTGGATTCTGGCTCAGGAACCGGTCGAGGCGCGGTGCCAGCCAGCGGGTGCCGAAGGTCGGCAGGATGGCGAGGTTCAGCGTTCCCCCATGTGGATTAGCGCGCAGGTTCAGCGAAGCGCTGGAAATTCGGCGAAGTGCTTCGCGGATCTCGCGGGCGTAGCTGTCGCCCGCAAGCGTGAGGCGCACCGTCTGGCGTTCGCGAAGAAAAAGTTCAGCGCCAAGCTGTTCTTCAAGAGCCTTGATCTGGCGGCTGACAGCGCTCTGGGTAAGGTCGAGCTCGCGTGCTGCCGCCGTCACACTGCCGGTTCGGGCAACGGCCTCGAAGGCGGCAAGCAATGAGATCGACGGCAGAAATCGTCGCGAGGGCAGCATGGTTCATTCCAATTGAGAATGATCTGTTTCCAAAACGTCGATATTCACGCCGCAGGAGCCTTTGTAAAGAGCTCTATCCTGCAAAATCGGAATGACCCGGAGTTCTGATGCCGAGTACCTTCGTTTCCACCGACTGTATCCGTTCGCTCTTCACCGAAGCGATGTCTCAGATGTATCGCACGGAGGTGCCGCAATACGGCACGCTGATCGAGCTTGTGGCCGACGTGAATGCGGGAGTCTTGGCAAGGAACCCCAAATTGCGCGAGCGGCTGGACCGCGCCGGCGAACTCGATCGCATCGATGTCGAGCGCCATGGGGCAATCCGCCTCGGCACGGCTGATGAGCTGTTCACCATCCGCCGTCTGTTCGCCGTCATGGGCATGCAGGCGGTGGGTTACTACGATCTTTCAGTTGCGGGCGTGCCGGTGCACTCCACCTGTTTCCGGCCGGTCGATCAGGCAGCGCTCAACGTCAATCCGTTCCGCGTCTTTACCTCGCTGCTCCGGCTCGAATTGATCGACGACCGGGGACTTCGCGCCGAGGCGCAGACCATTCTGGCCAAGCGGCAAATCTATACGTCGCGCGCCATTGCCTTGATCGAGCGCCATGAGCAGAATGGCGGCCTGACGGAGGCAGAAGCCACCGAATTCGTCGCCGAGGCGCTCGAAACCTTCCGCTGGCATGGCGAAGCAACAGTCAGTGCACCAACCTACAGGCGTCTGCACGATGCCCATCGCCTGATTGCCGATGTGGTCAGCTTCAAGGGCCCCCATATCAACCATCTGACGCCGCGTACGCTTGATATCGACGAGGTGCAGCGGCGCATGCCGGAGCGCGGCATCACGCCGAAGGCCATCATCGAAGGTCCGCCACGGCGCGACTGCGATATCCTGCTGCGCCAGACAAGTTTCAAGGCGCTGGAGGAGCCGATCGCCTTTGCAGATGAAGCGGGCAAGACGCTGGGCACCCATACGGCCCGCTTCGGCGAGATCGAGCAGCGCGGCGTTGCGCTGACAAAAAAGGGGCGCGCACTCTACGACCGGCTGCTTGCCTCTGTGCGCAGCGAGGTGCAGGTCGGCGCTGCGGGAACCAAGGCAAATGATTATGATTGCGAGCTTGCGGAGCGCTTCAAATCGTTGCCCGACAGTTGGGATGCGCTGCGCCGGGATGAACTTGCCTTCTTTCACTATTCAGCCACGCCTGCCGGCATCGCGGCTGCCGCCGAGGGCGAGTTGCCGCCCGATCTGGAGTTGTTGATCGCCAAGCGCTATCTCGCTTTCGATCCGCTGGTCTATGAGGATTTCTTACCAGTCAGCGCGGCAGGCATCTTTCAATCCAATCTCGGTAGCGATCAGCAGGAGAACTATGCCACGCGCTCCAACCGAACAGTTTTCGAAGAAGCGTTGGGCGCGGCCGTGCAGGACGACCTGAAGCTCTATGCCGAGCGCCAGTCGTCTTCTTTCGACTTCGCGATGAAGACGCTGGGGATCGTCGGCCTGGCGTTGAAAACCGTTGACTGAGACTGCTTCCGCAATGCCGTGGACGGCGCTAGAGTGCCTGCCGCGATTGCTTTGAATGGACTGGCCATGCTGAATGATCCCCGCTCCCACGGGCTCTGGGAAAGGACCGCACCGCTGCCGCCCGAGACATCGGCTCTTCACGGCATGGCGTCGGCCGATGTGGTGATTGTCGGCGGCGGCTACACCGGGCTGTCGTCCGGTCTTCATCTTGCCGAGGCCGGTTCGAAGGTCGTGCTGTTGGAGGCCAAGGAGATCGGTTTTGGTGGGGCTGGCCGCAATGTCGGACTGATCAATGCCGGCATGTGGGTGATGCCGGACGATCTGCCTGGCGTTCTCGGTGAGATCTACGGCGATCGCCTGCTCGATATGCTGGGCGAGGCGCCTCGCCTTGTCATGGAGTTGATCGAAAAGCACGACATCGCCTGCGAGCTTGAAAAGAACGGTACGCTGCATTGCGCCGTCGGTGCGCACGGGTTGAGGGAAATTAAGGCGCGTGCTGCGCAGTGGTCCGCGCGCGGGGCGAAGGTGATGCTGCTCGATGCCGCAGAAACCGCCCGTCGCGTTGGCAGCAGTGCCTATGCCGGATCGCTGCTCGATATGCGTGCGGGAACACTGCAGCCGCTCGCTTATGCTCGAGGTCTGGCGCATGCGGGTATCAAGGCGGGCGTTTCGATTCATACGTCGAGCCCTGTCATCGCAACCGAGCGAAACGGCAGCCGATGGACGGTGAAGACTGACAGCGGCCAAGTGACCGCTGACTGGATTATCGTCGCGACGGATGCTTATAGCACCGGGCCATGGGAACAGGTCCGTGGCGAGCAAGTGCATCTTCCCTACTTCAATTTCGCGACGGCGCCGCTCAGCGACAATCTGCGCAAATCACTTCTGCCCGGTCGCGAGGGCTGTTGGGATACGCGGGAAATCCTGTCCTCATTCCGGATGGATCATGCCGGGCGCCTGATCTTCGGCAGTGTCGGAGCGCTGCGCAATACCGGCGCTGCAGTTCACAAAGGCTGGGCGAAACGATCGCTGAAGAGGCTCTTTCCGCAGATCGGCGACGTCGAATTCGAATATGAATGGTACGGCAAGATCGGCATGACCGACAATGCGCTGCCGCGCTTTCACAAGTTCGCGCCGAATGCCGTTGGCTTCTCCGGCTATAATGGCCGGGGCATTGCGCCTGGTACGGTCTTCGGCCGCACGCTGGCACAGCATATATTGGGCAGGATCGCGGAAGCGGACCTGCCCTTGCCGGTCACGGACCTGCGCAAACCCGGTTTCCGCGCGCTCAGGGAAATGTGGTACGAAGCCGGCGCCCAGGTCGCTCACTTCGCCGACGCGCGCTTTTGAGTAGAAGCTCGCAATCAAGAACAAGAAAGTTGGAAACACGACAATGACCATCGCTACGCTCGATCTCGCAGCCGAGACGCAGAAACTGCTTTCCGAACTTGGTGTCGACGCGGCCCGCTATACCGGCGGCTCGCTGCGCGTCGCTTCGCCGATCACCGGCAGGGAAATCGGCCTGCTCAAGGAACATTCCGTCGCTGATGCCAAAAAGGCGATCGACGAAGCGCACAAGGCATTTGCTGAATGGCGCGCAGTCCCTGCGCCCAAGCGCGGCGAACTCGTCCGCTTGCTTGGCGAGGAGCTTCGCGCGGCAAAGCCGGCGCTCGGCCGTCTCGTTTCCGTCGAGGTCGGCAAGATCACGTCCGAAGGTCTCGGCGAAGTCCAGGAAATGATCGACATCTGCGACTTCGCAGTCGGCCTTTCACGCCAGCTCTACGGCCTGACGATTGCAACAGAGCGCTCCGAGCACCGCATGATGGAAAGCTGGCATCCGCTCGGCGTGGTCGGCATCATTTCGGCCTTCAACTTCCCGGTCGCGGTCTGGTCGTGGAATGCAGCGCTTGCCCTCGTCTGCGGCAATTCCACCGTTTGGAAGCCGTCGGAAAAAACGCCGCTGACGGCACTTGCCGTACAGGCGCTGTTCGAAAAGGCTCTGAAGCGCTTCGTCGCCGAAGGCGGGCAGGCACCGGCGAACCTTTCGACGCTGCTGATTGGCGGCCGCGATGTCGGTGAGGTCCTCGTCGATCACCCGAAGGTACCGCTGATTTCCGCCACCGGCTCCACGGCCATGGGTCGCGCCGTCGGCCCGCGCCTGTCGCAGCGCTTTGCCCGTGCTATCCTTGAACTCGGCGGCAACAATGCCGCCATCATCTGCCCGACAGCCGATCTCGATCTGACCCTGCGCGGCGTTGCCTTTTCGTCGATGGGAACCGCCGGCCAGCGCTGCACGACGCTTCGCCGTCTCTTCGTGCACGAAAGCATCTACGACAAACTCGTGCCTCGCCTGCAGAAAGCCTATCAATCGGTCCCGATCGGCAATCCCCTGGAAAACGGGACGCTTGTCGGTCCGCTGATCGACAAAGCGGCCTTCGAGAAGATGCAGTCGGCTCTGTCCGAGGCAAGGTCGGCTGGCGGCAAGGTCACGGGCGGCGAGCGCGTCGAAAACGGGGCTGCCGAAGCCTTCTATGTGCGTCCGGCGCTTGTCTTGATGCCGTCTCAGACCGGTCCTGTCGAACACGAGACCTTCGCACCGATCCTATATGTCATGAAGTACACCGATTTCGACGACGTGCTGGACCTGCACAATGCCGTGCCGCAGGGCCTCTCCTCCTCGATCTTCACCAATGACATGCGTGAAGCCGAAACCTTCGTTTCCGCCCGCGGTTCGGATTGCGGCATCGCCAACGTCAATCTCGGCCCGTCGGGCGCCGAAATCGGCGGTGCTTTCGGCGGCGAAAAGGAAACTGGGGGTGGCCGCGAATCCGGCTCGGATGCCTGGAAGGCCTACATGCGCCGCGCGACGAACACGATCAACTACGGCAAGACGCTGCCGCTCGCCCAAGGTGTCAAGTTCGACGTCGAGTGATCGAGAGCCGCGTTGAATCTGAAGGGACGATGACGTAACACCGTCATCGTCCCTTCTTTTTTTGCCCAAGGTTTTTTCTCCATGCACATGACACTTGCCGCAGCCGAAGCGCTGGTCATCGACGCGTTGAAGCGAAGCGGAGTAGAGGAGGGCAATGCGCGCTCCGTCGCGCGTGCGCTGGTTGCCGCAGAAGCCGCAGGACAGGGTGGCCACGGGCTGCGCCGCGTCCTGGCCTATGCGGCCCAGGCAAGGTCCGGAAAGGTCGACGGAATAGCCAAGCCGGTCGTTTTCCAGCCCTTTCCGTCCATCATCCAGATCGACGCCTGCCACGGCTATGCTTATCCGGCTTTCGATCTCGCCGTGCCGTTGCTGTCGGAGACGGCGCGCAAACAGGGCATTGGGCTTGCCGCCATCCGCCGCTCGCATCATGCAGGTGTACTTGCGCTGACCGTCGAACGGTTTGCCGAAGCTGGCCTCGTGGCGCTGATGGTTGCGAATGCCACGGCTTCAATGGCTGCCTGGGGCGGACGCAAGCCCGTCTTCGGCACCAATCCCATTGCCTTTGCAGCGCCCGTTCCCGGAGACGATCCGATTGTCATCGACCTTGCATTGTCGCGCGTTGCGCGTGGCAAGATCATGGCCGCCCGGCAAAAGGGAGCATCGATCCCGTCGGATTGGGCCCTTGATCGTGACGGCCAGCCGACAACCGATGCGGTTGCCGCTCTGGAGGGCACCATGGTGCCGTCCGGCGAGGCCAAGGGTGCTGCCCTTGCCATGATGGTCGAAATTCTCGCAGCACCGCTTGCGGGTGCCAATTTTTCCTTTGAATCCACGTCTTTGTTCGATGACAAAGGAACAGCGCCCGGCCTTGGGCAGACCTTGATCGTCATCAATCCCGAAGCCAGCGGTGGAAGCTTCGCGGTATCGCGTCTGGGCGAGCTTGCCGCTCAAATTTCTTCCGATCCCGGCGTGCGCCTGCCCGGTCGCCGTGGTCAGAGCGCTCGAAAATACGCGCTGGAGCATGGCATCGAAGTCGAGGATGACGTGATCGACGCCATTCTGGCCATATAGGACATTCTAGAGTTGATGGATGGGTTCAAGTATTTGTGAAGGCCGGCGGCAAGGCGAAACTTGAAACCCGAAATCAAGAAAAATATACCGGGCGCGCATCACCCGGGACTTTGGGTGACACCGCCATGGAGAGCATCATGAAAATTTCTCTTGCGCGCTTTTCCGCGCTTGCTTTGGCCGCCTCTGTTCTTGCTGCGACGGCGCTGGCATCCAGCGCGCATGCGCAGGAATCCGATGGTATCGTCGTCTATAACGCTCAGCACGAAAGCCTCGGCCGCGAATGGATCGATGCCTTCACCAAGCAGACCGGCATTAAGGTCACGATGCGCCAAGGCAGCGATATGCAGTTCGCCAACCAGATCGTCCAGGAAGGCGACGCTTCCCCGGCCGACGTCTTCCTGACCGAGAACTCTCCGGCGATGGCGCTCGTCGATTCCGCGGGCCTTTTTGCCCCAGTCGACAAGGAAACGCTTGATCTGGTCCCGGCGCAGTACCGTCCGGCCGATGGCATGTGGACCGGGATCGCCGCCCGCTCGACGGTGTTTGTCTATGACAAGACCAAGCTTACCGAAGACAAGCTGCCGAAGTCGATGCTCGATCTCGCCGATCCGGCCTGGAAGGGCCGTTGGGGCGCGTCGCCTGCCGGTGCCGATTTCCAAGCGATCGTCGGTGCGCTGCTGCAGCTGAAGGGCGAAGAAGCAACGGTTCAATGGTTGAAGGCGATGAAGGAAAACGCAACGCCTTACAAGGGCAACAGCATTGCCATGAAGGCTGTCAATGCCGGCGAAGTCGAAGGCGCGCTCATCTATCATTACTATTGGTTCGGCGATCAGGCGAAGACTGGCGAAAACAGCAAGAATGTCGGCCTGCATTACTTCAAGAACCAGGACCCGGGCGCGTTCGTCAGCGTATCGGGCGGCGGCATCCTGAAGTCGACGCAGCATATGAAGGAAGCCCAGGCGTTCTTGAAGTTCGTCGCCGGCAAAGCCGGGCAGGACATCTTGAAGAACGGCACGTCCTACGAATACGCAGTCAGCGGCCAGTCGAACGACAAGCTCGTCCCGCTTGCCGATCTGAATGCGCCGAAGGTTGAGGCTTCGGAGCTTGACAGCAAGAAAGTCGTCGAGCTGATGACGGCGGCGGGGCTGATCTGAGCCTTCCTGCCGCAGGCCCATTGAGTCAAAACTATTGCTTTTGGCTCAAGAAAACCTTACGGCATGACCATTCCGGCAACCGCTTCAAAAAGGGACGGTTGCCTTCCTTTTCCAGCGTATCAAAGGCGTCGGCCTTGCTGCAAGACAACAGATCGCTTGTTTGCGGGCTCGCGCCCGGCAATGGAGCGCCAGTCAGCGGGACAGGTTTCCTGCGCGGGCGCATGCCGCACGCCTCCGTCGTCGTCTTTGCAACGCTTATCGCAATTTTGAGCCTCGTGCCGCTTGGCTTCATCGGTTGGATGACCGTCAATGTCGGCTGGCAGACGGTCAAGGAGCTGGTCTTCCGGCCCCGTGTCGGCGAACTGCTCGTCAACACGATCTTCCTCGAGGCGCTCACCATTCCCCTGTCGATTGCTCTTGCCGTGACGCTCGCCTGGCTGACGGAGCGGACCGATGTCCCGTTTCCGCGGTTCTGGTCCTGGCTTGCCGTTGCGCCGCTTGCCGTTCCAGCCTTCGTGCACAGCTATGCCTGGGTGAGCCTCGTTCCCGGCATGCGCGGCCTGCAGAGCGGCGTCTTTGTTTCCGTGCTCGCCTATTATCCTTTTCTCTATCTGCCGGTCGCTGCTGCTCTTCGCCGCCTCGATCCGGCGATCGAGGACGCTGCTGCGTCACTTGGACTAAATCCCTGGCGCGTCTTCTTCCGCACGATCCTGCCGCAGTTGCGGCTTGCGATCTGTGGAGGCTCGCTCTTGATCGGGCTGCATCTCCTGTCGGAATACGGGCTTTACGTGATGATCCGCTTCGACACCTTTTCGACCGCGATCGTCGATCAGTTCCAGTCGGCCTATAACAGCCCTGCGGCCAATATGCTCGGCGGTGTGCTGGTCGCTTTTTGTCTTTTCCTGCTTGGCCTAGAAATCCTGCTGCGCGGCAACGAGCGCTACGCCCGCGTCGGATCCGGTTCCGCACGTCCCGCCGATCGCCGTCGTCTCGGCTGGTTTGTCGTACCTGCCATTCTGCTGCCGGGCACGCTTGCGGTGCTGACGCTCGGTGTCCCGCTGATGACGCTCGGCCGCTGGCTCTATCTCGGCGGCGGCGAGATCTGGCGGCTGGATGCGGTCGGAAATGCGTTCGTTCAGACGATCGTCCTTGCCGTCGCAGGCGGCGTGCTGACGACGATCGCGGCCGCGCCCATGGCCTGGCTTTCGGTCCGCGCCCCGGGGCGGTTCCAGCGCTTGCTCGAAGGCTGCCACTATTATGTCGGCTCGCTTCCGGGCGTCGTCGTGGCGCTTGCCTTGGTGACGATCACCGTGCGGCTGGCGCTGCCGCTCTACCAGACTTTTGCGACCCTCATCGTTGCCTATGTCCTGCTTTTCCTGCCGCGTGCGATGGTCGGACTTCGTGCCAGCATCGCACAAGCACCTGTCGAGCTGGAACGGGCTGCCATGTGCCTGGGGCGCACGCCATCGCAGGCCGTGCGCCAGATTACCATGCGCCTTGCTGCCCCGGGCTTTGCTGCAAGCATTGCGCTGTCGGCGCTTGGCATTACCAACGAACTGACGGCAACGCTGATGTTGTCGCCGAACGGCGTTGAAACGCTGGCAACGAAATTCTGGTCTCTGACCAGCGAAATCGACTATGTGTCGGCCGCTCCCTATGCGGTGATGATGATCGTGCTGTCGCTGCCGCTGACCCTTCTTCTTTATGCCCAATCGAAACGGACCGCCGGCCAATGACCCTGCTTACGATCCAGTCTGTCAGCAAGCGCTATGGCCAAGTGACAGCCCTGGACAAGGTGACGCTGAGCGTTGCCGCCGGAAGCCGCACCGCAGTCGTCGGCCCCTCGGGTTCGGGCAAAACGACTTTGCTGCGCATCGTCTCCGGCTTCGAGCGGCCGGATGAAGGGCAGGTCGTCCTCAACGGTGAAGTGCTCGCGGATGGCTCGACAACCGTTCCCGCGCACAAGCGCGGCATCGGCATCGTCTCGCAAGACGGGGCGCTTTTCCCGCATCTGAGCGTTGCCGACAATATCGGCTTCGGTTTCGAGCGAAGCGCTCCCGATCGCGGAAAACGGATCGTCGAACTACTGGATATGGTCGAGCTCGACCGCAACATGCTGACGCGCCGTCCCCACCAGCTTTCGGGCGGCCAGCAGCAGCGCGTGGCTCTGGCAAGAGCCCTCGGCCGCAAGCCGCGCCTCATGCTGCTCGACGAACCCTTCTCCGCACTCGATACCGGCCTTCGCGAACACATGCGCAAGGCTGTCGCGCGTGTGCTGCAGGCGGCGGACATCACGACGATTCTCGTCACCCACGATCAGGCAGAGGCCCTCTCCTTTGCCGATCAGGTCGCGGTGCTCAGGGAAGGAAAGCTGATCCAAGCGGGTTCACCGCAATCCCTCTACCTGCAGCCGAAGGACCGCGAGACCGCACTCTTTCTGGGTGATGCGGTGATGCTTCCGGCGATCATCCGCGATGGCTTTGCCGATTGCGCGCTCGGCCGTGTTGCGGTGGAAGGCAGCCATCAAGGCAAGGCCGAGATCATGCTGCGGCCGGAGCAGATCCGCGTCGTTGCCGATAAAAGCGAACCTGCCCATGGTGGTCGTGTCGTCGAGGTCGAGTTCGGCGGCGCGACCTGCACCGTGGCGGTGTCTCTGGAAGGCGTGGCGCTGCCGCCGATCTTGATCAAGACATCCAGCGTGGCTTTGCCCGAACGCGGCGATCGTGTTCGCCTTGATATCGCCGGCAAGGCGCATGTCTTCGGCCGCCGTTAAGCGGTCTTTCGCGAAACCCTGTCCGTTTCCGCCCGCTCCAGCCAGCCGCCCGTAAAACCGGCCCGTTCAAGGCCGAGACGAATGACCGGCGACTGCCGCATCAATTGCCAGATGAATTCCGACCGATCGTTTTCGATCGTCATCACCAGCAATCCCTGGTCGATCGCGACGCATCGATCGTCAACCCAACCTTCAGGCCGGGCAGTCTTCACCGTCGGGTTGAAGCCGCCTGGAAAGCGGCCTTCACAGAGCAGATCGGGATAGGCGGTGAGCAGCGCCTTCAGGCCATCCAGCGACGCCTGCCGGTCGTAGGGCAATGCCGCAACCGCCGCCCAGGGCGCTATTGTCCCGTCATCCGGGCCAAGCGGTGCACCACGGGCGGCGTAACCCAGCACCTTCGGCCGGCGGCCGCTGCGCATGTTGCGCGTCGGTGGCGGGCCGTCGGTGGCCGAAAGTCCCCAGACATCCTTATGGTAGCCAACGAAGTGTCCGGGGTTGCGTTCGGCATAATCGCGCTGCACGGCGATCGAAACTTGTGTGTTGCAGAAATAGTCCCAGTCGCGGGCGGCCATCTCTCGATCCTGGATCCCGCGGAAGTCGATCCAGGCATGCGGGAAGAGGTGAATGAAGAACGGGCCAGCATAGAGATAGGGCGTTTTGCCGAAGAGCATCCAGGAATAGCTTGAGACGAAGGCATCGTAGCTTGATGGCGGGATCGGATGGGTCGGCGAAGCAAGCGCCAATATATAAAGCAGGAGCGCCTCGTCATATCCTTGCCAGCGCCAGCGCAGAAAGCCACTGCCCGGCTTCCAGCCCATGCTGACGGTCTGCCCCTTGTTCAACGCCCAATGCCAGTCGATGCGCTCATAGATGAATTTCGCGAGTTCGCGGATTTCAGTCTCCACCGCATCGGCCCGATCGAAATAGGCCGCAGCCGTCAGCATGCCGGCGACCAGCAAGGTCGTGTCGATTGTCGAGAGTTCGCTGTTCCAGGCCCGGTGGCCGGTATCCATATGCAGGAAGTGGTAATAGAAGCCGCGATAGCCGGTCGCGTGGCGTTCGCGTCCCTGATGGCTCCTGGCAAAGAAACGCAGCGTCGTGACCGACCTGCCTGCCGCTTCCGCCCGCGTCATCCATCCCCGCTCGGCAGCGACCGCGTAGCTCGAAATCGCAAAGCCGACGGCAGCGATGCTGCAAGGAACTCCGGGCACTGACGTATCCGCGACCAGGCCGTTTTCAAGATTGGTATATTTCAGAAAATAGTCGAATGCGGATTTCTGCAGCCTGTCGATCAGCGCGGCATCCGTGTCGTCAATTCGTTGCAGCATACATCAAACCAAACGTTGCCCGCCCGCGCTCAACATGGCGATGCGTTGCGCGCAAATCAAACTTTTTTCAGCTAATGCGGCAAATGGCTGCGCCCGGCCGTTTTGGCGACGCGGCGTGCGGACATGGCGTTAAACCATTAAACCGCCTCACGGCGGTTTATCATAAGGTTTTGATATGTTTGAAAATTGGAGCGGGCGAAGGGATTTGAACCCTCGACCCCAACCTTGGCAAGGTTGTGCTCTACCCCTGAGCTACACCCGCTCAATCCGCATCGGTCCGGGGTAGTTGGTGGACCGTGGGCTGCCACCTTGCGGCGACGGGCGCTATATGGCCCAATCGATTTTCAAATGCAACAGGGAAATCACCCAAAGGCCAAGAAAAATTCCACGCCGTCAGAAGCTCCTTTTCAAACTGCCGCAAATTCAGGAAAAAGCGTCGATCCGGAAGATTGCAAAACACGTCCCTCCGACTTAATCAGGGGCACCTTATTCTTTCCAGGACGGACGCCGCGATGACCGAAGCCAGGCCGAAAAACAAGAACGATCTTTTCGCCTTCCTCGATGGGCTCGGCATCGCACACAGCACGCATGAGCATGCTCCAGTCTTCACCGTGGCCGAATCGGTGTCGCTGCGCGATGCTATTCCCGGCGGGCATACAAAAAACCTTTTCGTGAAAGATAAGAAGGATCAGTTCTTCCTGCTGACGGTCGAGGAGCATGCCGTAGTCGATCTCAAGACAGTGCATGCGCTGATCGGCGCCGCCAGCAAGGTTTCGTTTGGCAAGCCGGAAAAGCTGATCGAATATCTTGGCGTGATCCCCGGCGCGGTCACCGCCTTTGGCGCCATCAACGACACGGGCAACAACGTGACCTTCGTTCTCGATGCAGACTTGATGAAGGAGGAGGTCGTCAATTGCCATCCGTTGTCAAACGATGCGACGACATCGATTGCAAGCGCAGATCTCATCCGCTTCATGGAAGCGACCGGCCATAAGCCGCTTGTCTTGAAAGTGACGGCCTGACATACGATTTTAGCGCTAGAAAAAGCCGGGCAACCGGCATGGCGGGAGATACCAATGAGCGGTAGCGACAATTCTTACAGCAATTCCTTCGGCAGTCAGATGTCGGCAACAGCGACCTTCGGTTCGGCGCCGCAGCCGGCGGCCGGCGGCGGACATATCAGGGATACGACAACCGCCACGTTCACGAAGGACGTCATCGAGGAATCGCGCAACCAGCCGGTGCTTGTCGATTTCTGGGCGCCTTGGTGCGGTCCATGCAAACAATTGACGCCAGTCCTCGAAAAGGTGGTCAATGAAGCGCAAGGCCGCGTGAAGCTCGTGAAGATGAATATCGACGATCATCCGTCGATTGCAGGCCAGCTTGGCATCCAGTCGATTCCCGCTGTGATCGCTTTCGTCGGCGGCCGCCCGGCCGACGGTTTCATGGGTGCCGTGCCGGAAAGCCAGATTCGCCAGTTCATCGACCGCATTGCCGGTCCTGCCGGTGCCGACCAGGCCGCGGAGATCGAAGCGGTTCTCGAGGAGGCCGCGGGACTTCTGGCCGCGGGTGACGTTAATGGCGCCGCGCAACTCTACGGCGCGGTTATGCAAGCCGATCCGGAAAATGCCAAGGCGATTGCCGGGATGGCCCAATGCCTGATTGCCGCCAACCAGCATCAGCGCGCTCGCGAAACGCTGACCGATCTGCCGGACGAGCTTGCCAAGGACGCCGGCATTCAGGCCGTCATTACGAAGCTCGATCAGATCGAAGAAGCCCGCAAGCTCGGTGATCCGATCGCCCTCGAACACGACCTTGCGCTCGACCCTGATAACCACGACGCGCGCATGAAGCTTGCCAAGATCCTGAATGTCGAGGGCAAGCGCGACGAGGCGGCCGAGCATCTGCTCCATATCATGCGCAAGGACCGGACCTTCGATGACGACGGCGCACGCCGCCAACTCCTGCAGTTCTTCGAAGTCTGGGGCTTCAAGGATCCGGCAACGCTGTCGGCGCGGCGCAAGCTGTCGGCGATGCTCTTCTCGTAACTTTAAGGCCTTGCCCTTGCGTTTTTGGGCAAGGGCACCACATTTCAGGGGCAGGACAGGGAGCAGCTTTTCGCTCCTGTCGCTTGGGTGTGGGACAAGTTTTGATGCAAGTCGGGAACGCAAGATATTTAAAGCCCGGCGATCTGCCAGATTCGATCGCCGTCTTTCCTCTGACCGGCGCTCTTCTTCTGCCTACGGGACAGCTTCCGTTGAACATTTTCGAACCGCGTTATCTCGCGATGTTTGACGCTGCGTTGGCTGGCAACCGGCTGATCGGCATGGTCCAGCCGGCGCTCGGCGACAACGATTCGACTTCGGGCAACAAAGGCAGCGAACCTCAACTTGCGCCCGTCGGCTGCATCGGCCGGATCACCTCTTTCGCCGAAACAGGCGACGGGCGCTATATCGTTTCGCTGACGGGTGTCTGCCGTTTCCGCCTGCTTGGCGAGAAAATGACGCATGAGCCGTTCAGAAGCTTCCGCATCGCTCCCTTCATTTCCGATCTCTCTGCACGCGACGAGGAAGATGCCGTCGATCGTGGCGCTTTGCTCTCCGCTTTCAGGGCCTATCTCGACGCGAACAAGCTGGAAGCTGATTGGGAAAGCGTAGAGCGCGCCAGCAATCTGACGCTCGTGAATTCGCTTGCGATGATGTCGCCCTTTGGCCCTGCAGAAAAGCAGGCGCTGCTGGAGGCTCCCGATCTCAAAACCAGGGCGGAAACCCTGATCGCTATCACTGAAATCGTGCTTGCGCGGGTCTTCGGTGACTCCGATACGGTTTTGCAGTAATTCATCGGATATGGACGAAAAACTAAGTCGTGTTGATCCGAAACTGCTTGAGCTGCTTGTTTGTCCGCTGACCAAGGGCACGCTGCGCTATGACCGCGAGCACAACGAACTCGTCTCGGAAAAGGCGCGCCTTGCCTATCCGATCCGTGACGGCATCCCGATCATGCTGGTGTCAGAGGCGCGGCGGCTCGACGATTAGATCGTCTCGCCTGCCAGAAGTCGTGGATTGTTCCTGGCCGCGGTCCCGGCCGCCTGCCCGATGAAGAAGGATTTGAGGCCCGGCAGCCGGTCGACGATTCCGAGGCCGACGTCGCGGGCAATGCGTAACGGCATCATGTCATTGGAAAACAGCCGGTTCAGCACGTCGGTCGTCACCCCCATGCGGAAAGTATCGAAGCGGCGCCAAGTCTGGTAACGCTCGAGTATATTGATCGAGCCGATATCGAGCCCGAGCCGGTCGGCCTCGACGATCGTTTCCGCCAATGCTGCCACGTCTTTGAAGCCGAGATTGAGGCCTTGGCCGGAAATCGGGTGAATGCCGTGTGCTGCATCGCCTGCAAGTGCAAAGCGTGGCGCCACGAAAGCCCGGGCGAGCGTGAGGCCGAGCGGGAAGGCGCGCCTTTCGCCAATCACCTTGAGCGCGCCGAGCTTGTGGCCGAAACGGCGCTCCAGTTCCTCTTCGAAAATCAGGTCGTCGCCGGCAACAAGCCGGTCGGCATCGTGTGCCCGCTCGGTCCAGACAAGGGAGGACCGGTTGTTGGTGAGCGGCAGGATCGCAAAGGGGCCGGAAGGCAGGAAATGCTCTTCGGCGCAGCCATTGTGCGGCCGCTCGTGCTCGACGGTCACCACGATGCCGGACTGACCGTAATCCCAGCTGACCGTCTTGATGCCCGCCAGATCGCGGAGTTTCGAGCGAACGCCATCGCAGGCGACGAGCAAGCGTGATTGAAGTGTGCTGGCATCGGACAACGTCACAGAGATCCGGTTTTCTTCTGTCTTCAGGCCGGTGGCGCTCAGTCCATGCCGGATTTCGATGCCGAGACGATCACAGACGCCGCGCAACGCCCGGACCAGGACGGCGTTCGGGATCATGTGCGCAAAAGGGCGGCCATCTTCCACTTCACCATCGAAGGTGAGGAAAACCGGGCGGACCGGATCGGCTGTCCTCGAATCGGTCACGATCATCTTGGTGATCGGCTGGGCTTCGGGTTGAATTTCCTCCCAGATGCCGAAGACCTCCAGCATCTTCGTTGCCGCGGCGATGATTGCCGAGGCGCGCATATCCTTCTGCCATACATGCTCAGGCGCCGCTTCAACGACCGCGACATCGAGGTGGGGCGCCGCCTGCTTGACCGCGACCGCCGCGGAAAGGCCGACGTAACCTGCGCCAACAACCAGCATGTCCTGCATCGCCCGCTCTCCGCGCCTTGTGATTACTTTGATGATCTATATAGATCATCGCATCCCCACTTCCTACCGTTGGGAGCTGAACAAATGATGGACGACGCGGCCAAACCCACAGCCATGGAAACGCTGCTCGCGACGCTTGATCTCGAGCCGATCGAGGTCGATATCTTTCGCGGCCGCAGTCCGCAGGTCGGCTGGCAGCGCGTCTTTGGCGGACAGGTGATCGGTCAGGCATTGATGGCTGCCCAGCGGACGATCGAGGCAGAGCGCTTCGTTCACTCGCTGCATGCTTATTTTATGCGGCCAGGCGATCCCTCCGTACCGATCGTCTATCAGGTGGAGCGCATCCGTGACGGATCGAGCTTCAACACGCGCCGGGTGGTGGCAATCCAGCACGGCAAGGCGATTTTTGCGCTCTCGTGCTCCTTCCAGATCGAGGAGCCGGGTTTTGATCATCAGCTCGCAATGCCCGATGTTCTCATGCCGGAAACACTGCTGGGCGAACAGCAGATCAAGGAGCAGTATCTCGCGCATGCGCCGGCGGCTGTGCGCAAATACTGGGAGCGCGAACGGCCGATCGAAATCCGGCCGGTTTCGCTGACACACTACCTTTCCGACAAGAAACTCGACCCGCGCCAGGACGTGTGGGTACGGGCGACAGGACCGGTCCCGGACAGTCGGCACTATCAAGCTGCCGTGCTTGCCTATCTCTCCGACATGACGTTGCTCGATACCTCGCTCTACGCCCATGGGACGTCGATCTTCGACCAGAGCCTGCAGGTTGCGAGCCTTGACCATTCCATGTGGTTTCATCGGCCTGACAAACTTGAGGATTGGCTGCTTTACACACAAGACAGCCCATCGGCTTGCGGTGCGCGCGGTCTCACGCGCGGTAGCCTTTTTACCCGGTCGGGTGTTCTGATTGCGTCAGTCGCGCAGGAAGGTCTGATTCGGAAAAAGGCAAATGAATAAAAAATGTGCAATTTTGCGAATTTGGGCATTATTTGGGCGGTTGTTGCCGTGTCATTTGCCTCTTAAATAGCACCGTTCATTATAGTCTTTACTTTTCAATAACTTATAATCGCTTCGAAACTGGCACGCCCTTTGAATGTAGATCCCCAGTCGCTGTTCTTGAACGTCAGCGGCAAGGAGAGTCGGCACCGCGCCGAGGATAACGAAGGATGGGAAAACCAGATGAAAATTGTGATGGCCATTATCAAGCCGTTCAAGCTCGATGAGGTCCGCGAGGCCCTCACGGCGATCGGCATTCAGGGCCTGACCGTGACCGAAGTGAAGGGCTACGGACGCCAGAAGGGACATACCGAAATCTATCGCGGTACGGAATATGCGGTCAGCTTCCTGCCGAAGCTCAAGATCGAAATCGCAGTCGCATCAGAAATCGTCGACAAGGCCGTCGAAGCCATCGCGTCGTCGGCCAAGACCGGCCAGATCGGCGACGGCAAGATTTTCGTCTACTCGATCGACCATGCCGTCCGTATCCGCACGGGCGAAACCGATACCGAAGCGCTGTAAGAACGGCCGAGCAAGGAGCTTTATCCCAATGTCAATTTCGAAGTTTTCTTCCACATTTGCGCGGCTCGGGGCTGCGTCTGCCGCGCTCCTAGCGCCGGTCGTCGCCTTTGCGCAGGAGACCGCGCCGGCTGCTGCCGATGCCGCGGCTGCAGCGGCTCCGGCCTTCACCATGGATAAGGGTGACAATACCTGGATGCTCGTCTCCTCGGCGCTCGTGCTGTTGATGACCATTCCTGGCCTGGCTCTCTTCTATGGCGGCCTCGTGCGCGCCAAGAACATGCTCTCCGTGCTGATGCAGGTCTTCATGATCACCGCCGTCGTGTCCCTGATCTGGGTCACCTACGGCTACTCGCTGGCCTTCACCGACGGCGGTTCGCTGAACAGCTTCATCGGCGGTTTCTCCAAGGCCTTCCTTGCCGGCGTCAACACGTCGTCGCTCGCCGAGACCTTCTCGAAGGGCGTCGCCATTCCGGAATACACCTTCATCGTGTTCCAGATGACGTTTGCCTGCATCACGCCCGGCCTCATCGTCGGCGCGTTTGCCGAGCGCATCAAATTCTCCGCCCTCATCCTCTTCGTTATCCTGTGGGTCACCTTCATCTATTTCCCGATGGCACACATGGTCTGGTTCTGGGGTGGTCCGAGCTCCTACACCTCGCCGTCCGGCCTGATCTTCTCCTATGGTGCAATCGACTTCGCCGGCGGCACGGTCGTTCACATCAATGCCGGTATTGCCGGCCTCGTCGGCGCCATCATGCTTGGCAAGCGCACGGGCTATAAAAAGGAAATCATGGCTCCGCACTCCATGACGCTCACCATGGTCGGTGCATCGCTTCTGTGGGTCGGCTGGTTCGGCTTCAATGCCGGTTCCAACCTCGAAGCCAACTCCTATGCTTCGCTCGCCATGATCAACACCTTCGTCGCAGCGGCTGCTGCCGCTGTTTCCTGGTGCATCGTCGAAACCTTCGCCCGCGGTAAGGCTTCCATGCTGGGTGCTGCTTCGGGTGCTGTTGCCGGTCTCGTTGCCGTTACGCCGGCAGCAGGCTTTGCAGGTCCGATGGGCTCGATCGTTCTCGGCCTGATCGTCTCGCCGGCCTGCTACTTCTTCGTCGACGTCGTGAAGAACAAGTTCAACTACGACGACAGCCTTGACGTCTTCGGCGTGCATTGCATTGGCGGCATCATCGGCGCGATCGGCACTGGCATTCTCGTCAACCCGGCTCTCGGCGGCGCAGGTATCGTCGACTACTCGACCCCGGACTTTGCTGCATCCTACGCCGGGACGGCAACTCAGGTCTGGGCTCAGCTAAAGGGCGTCCTGACGACCCTCGTCTGGTCGGGCGTCGGCTCGGCGATCCTTTACAAGATCGTCGACCTCATCGTCGGCCTGCGCGTAACCCCTGAGGCAGAACGCGAAGGTCTCGACCTGTCGACCCATGGCGAAGCCGCCTACCACTCTTCTTGATGGCAGGGTCAGCGGCGCCTGGAAAAGGGCGCCGCTCAGCCCGTCGCGGCTCTGTTCAGCTATACAGGCCCAATCGTGGCCCGGACCTTTGGTTCGGGCCCTTTTTATTTGCCGGTCCGGCTTGTCCAGCCTCTCATGGTTAACATCGCTTTAACCCTCCTTTGATTAGGTGGGGCGGACGCATATTGCGTGGCGACGCCTCGGCGATTCGCGCGCTCAGCATTGGACGGGTTGGGTATATGGCAAGAAGCACGTCGCCGGTGATTGATAGCCGGCCGGACCGTTTCTCCCTCACAGGGTTCGTGTTGCGGCAGGCGCAGGCTCTCCTGGGCTTTGCGATCTTCCTGCTGTTGGCGCTCGCAGTCGCGGCACTCGCGACATGGAACGTCACAGATCCGAGCTATTCCTACGCAACCGGCAATCCGCCGGCAAACGTCCTGGGATATGGCGGTGCCGCCTTTGCCGACATCGCCATGCAGTTCTTCGGCCTTGCAAGCGTCGTGGCGCTGTTGCCGGTCGTCGCCTGGGCCCTGGCATTGATTTCAGGCCGTCGTATTAGCCGCATTCCTGCACGGGCCGGCGCCTGGGCTCTCGGCTCGATCCTTTCGTCTGCCGTGATCGGATGCTTTCCGCCGCCGTTGACATGGCCGATCCCCAACGGCATCGGTGGCGTCATCGGCGATATGATCCTGCGTTTTCCGGCTCTTTTTGTCGGAGCCTATCCGAGCGGCGCGTTCGCCACGGCGGTCGGCTGCGTGTTCGCGCTGCCCACAGCCTGGATGATGCTCTTTGCTGCCGGCATCGTCGGCCGCACCGAAGGCGAAGAGGACGAGGGCGATGCACTCGTGGCTATACCTTCCAAGGCCCGCTCGGTTGGTGATGCCGACGAGGAGGAGGATGACGAAGGCGGCGGCTGGCTCGCGTTCGGAGCGCTGACACATGCCTGGTATATGAGCCAGGCGCGGATGCGCCGCATCCTCGGCATGGCGCCACGCAAGCGCCGCCAGAGCGATTTCGAATCGCCCTACGACTTCAACGATGATGAATTCGGCACCCTGAACGAGCCCGTCCGCGCCAAGGCGCCGGCAGGCCGCAGCGAGCGCCTGGAGCCGTCCATGGAACCGCGCGCCAATTCGCTGCGTCGGGTCGTCTCTGCGCCCTCGATTTCGATCAGCGACGACGATGGCGAAGCGCCATTCGATAGCGACATGCCTCCGCGTCCGGCCGATATTCTACCGGACGACGACGAAGATGACTGGATGATACGTGCACCGGCAAAGGCGGCCGGCGGCAAGCCTGAGCCGCGCGTCGTGCCGCAGATCTCGCGTCCGAAGCCAGGTGCCCGCATCGAACGGGAATCACAGGGTACCTTCATTCGTCCGGAAGGCTTCCAGCTCCCCTCTATTCACCTGCTCGCCGAACCAAAGAATGTCATCCGTGACTCATCGCTTTCCGCCGATGCGCTGGAGCAGAATGCCCGCATGCTCGAAGGCGTTCTGGAAGACTTCGGCGTCAAGGGCGAAATCATCCATGTCCGCCCGGGCCCGGTCGTCACACTCTACGAGCTCGAGCCTGCCCCGGGCATCAAGTCCTCGCGCGTCATCGGCCTTGCCGACGACATTGCCCGCTCCATGAGCGCGATCGCCGCCCGTGTCGCTGTGGTCCCTGGCCGCAACGCGATCGGCATCGAACTGCCGAACTCGACGCGTGAAACTGTTTACCTGCGTGAACTGATCGCATCGCGTGATTTCGAAGGTTCGAAGGCGAAGCTCGCCATGGCACTCGGCAAGACGATCGGCGGCGAAGCCGTCATTGCCGATCTCGCGAAGATGCCCCACCTGCTGGTTGCCGGTACGACGGGCTCCGGCAAGTCGGTTGCCATCAACACCATGATCCTCTCGCTGCTCTATCGTCTGACGCCGGAACAGTGCCGCTTGATCATGATCGATCCGAAAATGCTCGAGCTTTCGGTCTATGACGGCATTCCGCATCTGCTGTCGCCAGTGGTCACCGATCCGAAGAAGGCTGTTGTCGCGCTCAAATGGACGGTCCGCGAGATGGAAGAGCGCTACAAGAAAATGTCGAAGATCGGCGTCCGCAACATCGATGGCTTCAATGCGCGCGTTGAGCAGGCGCTGGCCAAGGGCGAGGCGATCTCCCGAACCGTGCAGACAGGCTTTGACCGCCACACCGGCGAAGCGATGTACGAAACCGAGGAATTCGACCTGCAGCCGATGCCCTACATCGTTGTCATCATCGACGAAATGGCCGACCTCATGATGGTCGCCGGCAAGGATATCGAAGGCGCCGTCCAGCGTCTGGCGCAGATGGCGCGCGCCGCAGGCATCCACGTGATCATGGCGACCCAGCGTCCGTCCGTCGACGTCATCACCGGCACGATCAAGGCGAATTTTCCGACCCGTATCTCCTTCCAGGTCACGTCGAAGATCGACAGCCGCACGATCCTCGGCGAACAGGGCGCCGAGCAACTGCTCGGCATGGGCGATATGCTCTATATGGCTGGTGGCGGGCGCATTCAGCGCGTCCATGGTCCCTTCGTGGCTGATATGGAAGTCGAGGAGATCGTGTCCTATCTGAAGACCCAGGGCGCACCGCAATATCTTGATGCGATCACCGCTGATGATGACGAAGACGATGATTACGGCGGTCCGGCGGGGACCTCAAATCTGGCCGATTCCGACGATCCCTACGATCAGGCGGTCGCCATCGTGCTTCGCGACGGCAAGGCCTCGACCTCCTACATCCAGCGCCGTCTCGGCATCGGTTACAACCGCGCCGCATCATTGATCGAGCGCATGGAGCAGGAAGGCGTCATCGGACCTGCGAACCACGCAGGCAAGCGCGAAATCCTGGTTCCGACCGAAGGCGATATCCTCGATCGCTAGAGGCCGAAAAAAGATGCCGGGGCAATGACTTCACGGAAACCTGATCGCCTCGCAAACGTTACCTTCTGCAGCGATGCCTCTGCGCCATGAAGACGCCGCCTTTCGGCAGCATGCAGGTCGCATCATAGGAGACCTAGATGACCAACTCCGATTTCAATTCCAGTGGCTTGCTGCTCAGCCGCCGTCACCTTCTCGGGGCCATGGCTCTGGCGGCTGTTTCGGCTGCAGCGCCGTTCGGCGCCCTTGCGCAGGCAGCGGCCGGCGGTTCTTCAACGGCACAGGCAATTGCCGACCATTTCTCCAACGTCGCCACCATGCAGGGCGAATTCGTGCAGTTCGGCCCGCGCGGCGAACAGACAGGCGGCAAATTCTACATCGAGCGCCCCGGCAAGCTGCGCTTCAACTACAACGATCCGTCGCCGATCCGGGTGATCTCCGACGGCAGGAATGTCGCGGTCGGGAACCTGAAGCTGAAGACCTGGAGTCTCTATCCGCTGTCCAAGACGCCGCTCAGCCTGCTGCTTGCACGCAGGATCAACCTGTCGGACGGTTCGGTAAAGAGCGTGAAGGAGGAATCGGACCTGACGACGATTTCGCTTGGCAACAAGACGATCTTCGGGAATTCGACGATCACGATGATGTTCGATCCGAAGACCTACGATCTGCGTCAGTGGACGATCACCGATAACCAGGGCAAGGACACGTCCGTGATGGTGTTCAATGTGAGGACCGGCGTTCAGTTTGATCAGAAGGTCTTCAGGGTGCCGTACGAAAGCATTCCAGGGACTGCCGCTTCCCGTGACTGACATATGACTTTCTGTGAAAAACGCCCGGTGAAAGCCGGGCGTTTTTGCGTGTGGACGTTCCATCCGCAACCCCTTTGCTCTAAGGCCTTTTCAGTCTCGTTGAAAGGCAATTGCATGAGCTTCTCGATTACCACCTGGAACATCAACTCGGTGCGGCTGCGCATGCCGATCGTCGAGCAGTTCGTCCTCAAGCACAGGCCGGACATCCTCTGCCTGCAGGAAACCAAGGTTCCGAACGAACTCTTTCCGGCGGCCCCTCTGCGCGCCATGGGTTACGAGCACATCATCGTCCATGGCCAGAAGGGCTACCACGGCGTCGCAATCGCCTCGCGCATCCCGCTCCAGGAGGATCATCGCCTGGATTACGGAAATGTCGGCCACGCGCGCCATGTCTCGGCGGTCTTCGAGCGTGGAGGGCGCCGCGTGCGGCTGCATAATTTCTATGTACCCGCCGGCGGCGACGAGCCGGACCCGGCCATCAATCCGAAGTTCGCTCATAAGCTGGATTTCGTCGAGGAAATGAAGCTGCTGAAGGCCAACGGCGAAGCGAATACCTCGGCGATACTCGTCGGCGATCTCAACATCGCGCCGCTCGAGCACGACGTTTGGTCGCACAAGCAGATGCTGAAGATCGTCAGCCATACGCCGGTCGAAACCGAGGGCCTGCTGGAGGCGATGAGGCGCGGAGCCTGGCTTGATCTCATGCGCCAGCACGTGCCGTCGAACGAAAAGCTCTATACCTGGTGGAGTTACCGCGCCAAGGACTGGGAGGCTGCCGATCGTGGCCGCCGCCTCGATCACATCTGGTCGTCATCGGACCTCGGCCCGCTGCTCCAGCGCATCGAAATCCTCAAGGAAGCTCGCGGATGGGACCGGCCCTCCGATCACGTGCCCGTGACTGCGCATTTCAATTTCTGAGATCTACGAAAAGCGGTGAAGCTGTGCGCTCGCGCGCGACGCCAATTCCGCGATGTTGTCGCGAATGCGGCTTTCTATGATGCGGGCCGCATCCGGATATTCCTCGATCAGCCTGTAAAAGAGCGCCCGCGTGATGCGGATCACACTGGAATCCTCCCGCGCCACGGCGGTGAACTTTCGCTCCACCAGCGTTACGAGAGCGAGCTCGGACAGCAATGTGCCCTCGCGTGCGATGTGCGCGACCTTCGGATGACCGTCGGGGCCCGTCGTGCTGAGTTCCAGCGCGCCGCTGGCGACGACATAAGCGCTTTCGGCCGGCGATCCTTCGCGGAAAAGCATCTGCCCGGTGGAAATCGAACGGCGGTCGGCGCCGAAGGCGATCAGCCGCAACTGGTCGGCCGACATGCCTTTGAAGAGCGGCTGCTGCGAAAGCATGTTAATGTCGTCTGTCAGCGCCATCCGGCTCTTTGCCCTAAGGTACGATCTTGTAGCCGCCGTTTTCCGTTACCAGGATCTCGGCGTTCGACGGGTCGCGCTCGATCTTCTGGCGAAGGCGGTAGACGTGCGTTTCAAGCGTATGGGTCGTCACGCCGGAATTATAGCCCCACACTTCTTCAAGAAGGACGTCCCGGGTAACCACCTTCTGTTCGGCGCGATAGAGATAGCGGATGATCGCCGCTTCCTTCTCCGTGAGGCGAATCTTCTGGCCGTTTTCGGTGGTCAACAGCTTCTGGCTCGGCTTGAAGAGATAGGGCCCGACCGTGAAGGTCGCGTCCTCGCTTTGTTCGTGCTGCCGGAGCTGGACGCGGATGCGGGCCAGAAGCACCGAGAAGCGGAAGGGCTTGGTGACATAGTCGTTGGCGCCGGCCTCCAAACCGAGGATCGTATCGGAATCCGTATCGTGCCCGGTCAGCATGATGATCGGCGCCTTGAAGCCACCCTTGCGCAGCAGCTTCACGGCTTCGCGTCCGTCCGTATCCGGCAGTCCGACATCCATGATCAGCAGATCGACGGGCGTGTTGCGAGCAGCTTGTATGCCCTTGCCGGCCGTCGCCTCCTGCAGGACCGTGAACTCATCATAGAGCGCAAGCTGCTCCGTGAGAGTTTCGCGAAGGTCGTCGTCGTCATCCACCAGTAGAATGGTGCGTGCGGTCATGCGGTTCTGTTCCTCAGATTCCGTCTCATCAAGTCCTACGCCATATTTCGATCGCTGGCAAAGACCGGAAGACGAGCTGTTGCCGGGCCAGGGCCGATGTGATTTCAATCGAAGTCCCAAGCAAAACAAAAACATGTGAGAAAAATGGAGAAAACAAGGCGAAGCGCAAGAACTGTATCATCCACCATTATTGTGCGCCCCGCGCCCGGCAGGAAAAGCCGCGCACTCATTCAATGCGGTCCTTTCGTCTTTCCTGCCGCGATCGGCCGTTCCGGCCGCACCATCTTGAAGCGCGAGGGCGACGGTGCAACGCCGATTGCTTCCATGAAGCTGCTTTACGGGTTTTGCCGCGGCAAACATCCGAGCCGCCTTAAGACACCGCTCCCGATCCGCCGCATCCGTGACGACATGCTCTGGTGCGACCAGCCCGGCGACCCGAACTACAATCGCCTCGTCAGAGCGCCGTTCCGTAAAAGCCACGAAGAGATGAAGCGCAAGGACGGTCTCTACGACATATGTCTCGTCATGGATTGGAATATCACATCCCGCGCCCGCAATCGGGGATCAGCCATCTTCTTCCATCTGATTGGGCCGGGATATCAGCCGACAGCCGGTTGCCTTGCCATCCATCCGCGCGACATGCGCCGCCTTTTGCCGCACATGCGCAAGGGGACAGTCATACGCGTTGTATGAGCATCAGGGGTGATAATCCGTGCACCGTCTCCTATATCCGCTTTGACCGGCGCTCAGGCTGAAGGGCCGGGACATCCGCTTGCGGGTTCAAATTCATGACCCACCAATCCTTCAAACTCCCGGAGATTTATTGTGGCCAATCAACCCATCATCACTTTCCATGACGGACATTCCATTCCCCAGGTCGGCCTCGGAGTATGGCAGACGCCACAGGAGGTCGCGGCTCCGACGGTTCGCAAGGCTCTCGAAGTCGGCTACCGCCATATCGACACGGCTTCGGGCTACGACAACGAAGAGGGTGTCGGCGAGGGCGTGCGGTCCTCCGGTCTCGATCGCAAGGATGTTTTCATCACGACAAAGCTTCGCAACACCGACCAGGGCTACGACAGCACTCTGCGTGCCTTCGAGGGCAGCCTGAAGAAGCTTGGCACCGAATATGTCGATCTCTACCTGATTCACTGGCCGTCACCGCATCGCGGACTCTATCGCCAGACCTGGAAGGCCTTCGTCAAGATCAAGGAGGAAGGCCGTGCGCGTTCGATTGGCGTCTCCAACTTCTATCCGGATCATCTGGATCACATTATTGGCGATACCGGGGTGGTCCCGGTCATCAACCAGATCGAACTGCACCCGGATTTTCAGCAGAAGGCGGCGCAGGACGCTCACCGGAAGCTGAATATCGTGACCGAATCCTGGAGTCCGCTCGGTCAAGGGAAGTTCATCGCCAACCCGGTTATCGGGGAAATCGCCAGGAAGCACAGCAAGACACCCGCGCAGGTCATCATTCGCTGGCATATCGAGAGCGGCCTTGTCGTGATCCCCAAGTCGGTGACGCCGTCGCGCATCGAGGAAAATTTCAAGGTGTTCGATTTCAAGCTCGATGGCGAGGACATGGCAGCGATTGCCAGGCTTGACGACAGGAATGCCCGAATGGGACCGGAGCCCTATACGGCAACGTTTTGAGCAACAGACCGCCATCTCCTCCTCCACCATTGCGCGGAGGAGGAGGCGTTCGCTCAGGTGAGTTCACGCGGTGTCACGAAGCGCTCGAGACGTCCGCTTCCAGGCGATATATCCGCCCAGCTGTTCGCCTCAAAGGCGATGATCGCCATGCCGGCAGTGGCGAATTTCTCCTTCAAGCGTGCGCAGGCCTCCCGATCGCCGTTTCCGATGAGATTGTTCGCGAGATCCTGAAATCCGGGATTGTGTCCGACAAGCATGACGGTTCGAAACGACGGCTCAATCTTGTGGAGCAGGCCGACAATGCGCGTTGCCGAGGCTTCGTATAAATCCGGCACATCGCGTTCCACAGTCGAGGCGGAAAGCTTTTTTGCTACACGCTTCCATGTTTCCTGCGCGCGCCGCGCCGTCGACACCAGGGCGAGATCCGGCAAGAGCCCTTCACGATCCATATAGGCGCCGATCAACGGCGCGGCCTTTCGCCCGCGCTTGGCAAGCGGGCGGTCATGGTCTGCGACATCGTCCGGCCAAGCGGATTTTGCGTGGCGCAGCAGAAAAAGGCGAAGGTACTTCGGCGAAGGCTTTTTCGACGCATTCATGCCGCTCACCTGAAAAAGGCAGGAGACCATTGTCTCACCGAATGCGCATCTTGTCTTCTCAAGATGGCATGCCTCCCTTTCAAACCGAAAGGGAGGCAATATCCGTCAGTTCCACTCGCGGATATCGACGAAATGGCCGGCGATTGCAGCAGCGGCAGCCATGGCCGGCGAAACGAGATGCGTGCGCCCCTTGAAGCCCTGACGGCCTTCGAAGTTGCGGTTGGACGTCGATGCGCAGCGCTCGCCCGGCTTGAGGCGGTCGTCGTTCATGGCAAGACACATCGAGCAGCCCGGCTCACGCCAGTCGAAACCGGCTGCCTTGAAGATCTTGTCGAGGCCCTCGGTTTCGGCCTGTTCCTTCACGAGGCCGGAGCCGGGAACGATCATGGCGTTGACGGTCGAAGCAACGGTCTTGCCTTCGACGACCTTGGCAACTGCTCGAAGGTCTTCGATACGGCCGTTGGTGCAGGAGCCGATGAAGACGCGATCGATGTTGATCTCGGTGATCGGCATGCCTGGCTTCAAGCCCATGTAGTCAAGCGCGCGCCACTTTGAGGCTCGCTTGGTTTCGTCCTGAATCTCGTCCGGGTTCGGAACGACGCCCTGAACCGAGACGACGTCTTCCGGCGAAGAGCCCCAGGAGACGATGGGCGGCAGTTCGGCGGCGTTGAGCTTCACGATGCGGTCGAAATGTGCGCCTTCGTCGGACTTGAGCGTCTTCCAGTAGGCAATCGCCTGTTCCAGAGCCTCGCCCTTCGGCGCACGCGGCTTGCCCTTGATGTATTCGAAGGTCGTATCGTCGGGCGCAATCAGGCCGGCGCGGGCACCGCCTTCGATCGACATGTTGCAGATCGTCATGCGGCCTTCCATCGACAGCGCACGGATCGCTTCGCCAGCATATTCGATGACGTAGCCGGTGCCGCCAGCCGTGCCGATCTCACCGATGATGGCGAGAACGATGTCCTTGGCGGTGACGCCTGCCGGCAGCTTTCCGTCGACCTGCACCAGCATGTTCTTCGCCTTCTTCTGGATCAACGTCTGCGTCGCCA
This sequence comes from Rhizobium azibense, assembly GCF_004342325.1. NCBI lineage: Bacteria > Pseudomonadati > Pseudomonadota > Alphaproteobacteria > Hyphomicrobiales > Rhizobiaceae > Rhizobium > Rhizobium azibense. The sequence continues at coordinate 282,939 of NZ_SMBJ01000007.1, forward strand.
GGACGTGCTCGACCTCGGACGTGCCGATGCCGTGGGCGAGCGAGCCGAAGGCGCCGTGCGTGGACGTATGGCTGTCGCCGCAGACGATCGTCATGCCCGGAAGGGTGAAGCCCTGTTCCGGCCCGATAATGTGCACGATGCCCTGACGCTTGTCGTTCTCGGAGTAATATTCGACTTTGAACTCGGCCGCGTTCTTGGCAAGCTGCTCGACCTGGATGCGGCTCTCCTCGTTCTTGATGCCGAGATGGCGATCAGGCGAGGTCGGAACGTTATGATCGACGACGGCAAGCGTCTTTTCGGGAGCACGAACCTTGCGGCCCGTCATGCGCAGGCCTTCGAACGCCTGCGGAGAGGTCACTTCGTGGACCAGATGGCGGTCGATGTAGAGAAGACAGGTGCCGTCTGCCTGTTCGTCGACCAGATGGTCGTCCCAGATCTTGTCGTAAAGGGTACGCGGTGCGCTCATGGCTGTTCAGTCCGTTTTTGGATGCAATGGGAGAAGAAATAGGCGGCAAGGCCCGCCGGCCATCATTCGATCAACGAAGTCGGCTGTTGAGCGCACCGGATACCGTCGCAAAGAAACGGGCCGGCAGGCGATAATGATCCTGCAGCACAAATATATGCGCGCCAATGCACCGGAACTTGCTTTCCATGGGCCTGCATATAGCGATTTTTCTCGGAAACGGCAATTCGAATCATGCAGCGCTACCGGCTGTGAGCTCTGCCCATCCGCTGCTCGATCTGCCGCAGTGCGAGCGACAAGCCAATCGTCAGGATCAGATAGATATAGGTGACGATCGAATAGGTCTCGAAGAAGCGGAAGGAGCCGGAGGCATAGACCTTGCCCATCTGCGTGATGTCGGAAACGCCGAGCACGGAAACGAGGGAGCTGTCCTTCACCATCGAAACGAAATCGTTCGATAGCGGCGGAAAGATGACGCGGATCGCCTGCGGAAAGACAACAAGGCGGAAGCGGTGGTAGCGCGACAGGCCCAGCGCCTTTGCCGCTTCGATCTGCCCATGGTCGACCGATTGGATGCCGGCGCGGAAAATCTCGGCAATGAAGGAGGAATACCCGATCATCAGGGCGATGATCGCACGCCACATCAGTGACAGGTCACGCACGAGGACCGGTTCGGCCAATCCGGCTTTCACAAATGGCGTGATCAGGAAATTATAGGCGCCGACAATGCCCGGAGCCCCGACAAAGGCCACATAAAAGAGCAGCACGAGCATCGGGATGCCGCGGATGATCTCGATGTAGAAGCGGGATGCTTGCCGCAGCGCGACGCTGTCGGATAGCCCGAGAAGAGCGATGCCGAGGCCAAGCAAGGTGGCCAGCGCAAAGGCGACCAACGTCACGACGACAGTGATCCATACGCCGTTGACGACGGTACGGAAAACCTGTGCATAGATGCCGTTGGTGACGATGACGATGGCAAGGATGATGCCGATCGCAGCAAGGGCAGCCAGCCACCACGGATAGTCGCCCTTTGAATTTCCCGCAGGAGAAGGCTGCAGGGCCATCAGCGGCCGACCTGCATCACTCGCCCATCTTGTAGTCGATGAACCACTTCTTGTTCAGTGCGTCGAGCGTGCCGTCGGCTTTCAATTCGGCGATCGCGGCGTTGATGGGGGCAACGAGATCGGAGCCCTTCGGGAAGATGAAACCGAAATCCTCGGTGCCGAGCGGTCCGCCGATGACCTTGAGCGTGCCGTTCGAGGCATCGACATACCCCTTCGCGGCAACGCTGTCGGAAAGCACCACGTCGACGTCTCCGGCCTTGAGCGCCTGGACCGTCGCGCCGAAGGTTTCGAAGAGCTTGATACGCGGATTCTGCTCATTGCCGTCAAGGATTTCATAGACGGCGGTGTAGAAGGGCGAGGTGCCCGGCTGCGCGCCCACAAGGCCGTCCTTGACTTCACCGAAGCTCTTGGCGTCCGTGAAGCGGCCCTCATCTGCCCGGACCAGCATGAACTGCTGCGAGCGCATATAAGGGTCGGAGAAATCCACCTTCTGCTTGCGGTCGTCCTTAATGGTGATGCCGGTCATGCCGATGTTGTACTGATCGTCGGAGACGGCCTGGATCATCGCGTCCCAGCTCGTGTTTTGATATTCGACCTTGAAGTTCAGCCGCTTGGCGATCTCGTTCATCGCGTCATATTCCCAGCCGATTTGCTTGCCGGACTTGGGATCGACGAATTGCAGCGGCGGATAGGCATTCTCGGTCACGACGACCACCGTCTTGCCGCCTAGATCCGGCAGATCGGCGCCGAGGGCTGCCAACGGCGAAAGAACGAGAGCGGCAAGGCCTGCAAGGATGGTGCGGCAAAACGGCATCAGGATTCTCCAATGAAATGGTGCCCGGGGAAACTGTCATAGTTGCGACGCCGATGGCAAGAGCGTGGCTCCCACGGCGCAGACCCAAAACAGAAAAGGCGGCCCGAAGACCGCCTTTCCATGCAAAGAGTTTTGCGTTCGCTGACCTTATTCTGCCGTAGCCTCTGCAGCGGCTGCAGCTTCAGCTGCTGCCTTTGCTTCTGCCGCTTCGGCTGCTGCCTTTTCGGCTGCGAGAGCCTGAGCTGCTGCAACCTTCTCGGCTTCGATACGTGCCTTTTCCTCGGCAACAGCAGCGCGCTCGGCGTCGTTGAGCTTGCGGGCGCGGGTGCCGGTGTTCTCAACGATACGGGCGGACTTGCCGCGACGGTCGCGCAGGTAGTAGAGCTTCGCACGGCGAACCTTGCCGCGGCGAACGACTTCGACACTTTCGATCATCGGAGAATAGATCGGGAATACACGCTCGACGCCTTCGCCGTAGGAAATCTTGCGGACCGTGAAGTTTTCCTGCAGGCCGCCGCCGGAGCGGGCGATGCAGACGCCTTCATAGGCCTGGACGCGGGTACGGTTGCCTTCCGTAACCTTGACGTTGACGCGGAGCGTGTCGCCAGGAGAGAATTCCGGAAGCGTGCGCTTGGCTTCGATCTTGGCGGCCTGTTCGGCCTCGAGCTGCTGAATGATGTTCATCGTCTTAACCCTTGGTTCTTCTGAAACAGCCAGAGCGCTCGACACGTGAATCCTTTGGCATTGCCTCGGGATTTTGCCCTTTGCGGGCGGGAGCGGATTCGCCATTCTTTGTTTGCTGGCAGACGGGGCTAGCCCCATTTCCGCGTGCGCTACTACACGAAAGCCAGGGCCTTGTCATCCCTTGGACGACATTTTTATAAGGCGGAGGCACGGATTTGCGGCTTTCAGTCCTTCAGAAGGTCCGGCCGCCTTTCCTTTGTCAAGGCAACCGCCTGCTCATGTCGCCACCTCTCGATGGCGCCGTGATTGCCGGAGGTTAGGATCGCTGGAATTTCGCGGCCTTCCCATTCCTGCGGCCGGGTGTAGTGCGGATGCTCCAGCAAACCGCCTTCGAAACTCTCATGCAGACCCGAAAGATCATTGCCCATGACACCCGGCAGGATGCGCACGATCGTGTCGAGAACGACCAAGGCGGCGGGCTCGCCTCCCGAAAGCACGTAATCGCCGATCGAAATTTCTTCAAGCGCCCGCGCGTCGATCACCCGCTGATCGACACCTTCGAAACGGCCGCACACGATGATCACGCCCTGGCCTGCTGCAAGCTCGCGCACACGTTCCTGCGTCAGCGGTTTGCCGCGCGGGCTCATCAAGAGCCGCGGACGCGCATCGTCCTGGCAAGTGCTGTCGATCGCCCGCGCCAAAACGTCCGGCTTCAGCACCATGCCGGCGCCACCGCCTGACGGCGTGTCGTCGACGGTGCGGTGCTTGTCGGTCGCAAAATCCCGGATCTGCACGCTATCCAGCGACCATTGCCCGCGCTCCAACGCCTTGCCGGCGAGCGAATAGCTCAGATGCCCCGGAAACATCTCCGGATAGAGTGTCAGGACGGTCGCCCGGAAACCCATGGCAATCTCACTTCTTTTTCTTCGGCTTGCCGGAGGCGAGCTTGGAGATTTCCTGCGGATCATCGACAAGGCCCGCTGCCAGCGGATCGATCAGGATCGTGCCGTCCTCGAGATCAATTTCGAGAACCGATGCTTCGGAGAAGGGGATGAGCACGGGGCGCTTGCCCGGCCCCTTGAGCTCCAGCAGGTCGCCCGCGCCGAAGTCGAAGACGCCGGTAATGGTGCCGTAGCTGACGCCTTTGTCGTCCACGGCCTCCAGCCCTTCGAGATCGGCATAGAAGAATTCGTCCTCCTCCAGTTCGTCGTCTGGCAGGTTGTCGCGTTCGATATAGAGTTCCAGGCCGTTGAGCGCCTCGGCCGCATTGCGGTCGTTGATGCCACGGAAGCGAACGACGACGACATTCTTCATCTCGCGGATTTCGAGGATCTCGAAGGACCGCCCGTCCATGCTGTGCAAATGACCATAGTCGCCAAGTGCCGTCGGATCGGCCGTATAAGCCTTGGCGCGCACTTCGCCACGGATGCCTTGCGCGCCGCCGATCGTTGCCATCAGTACGGGTTTTTCAAGCTTTGTCATGGGGCCCTTCATGTGAAGCCGCAAATCTGGCTTCTCATAAACGAAGTCTGCCGGAATGAAAATGAAAACGGGCGGCATGTCGCCATGCCGCCCGTCGGATCGGGATATGACCCCGAAATTATTCTGCGGAAGCGGCGGCTTCAGCTGCGTCGGCAGCTTTCTGAGCCTTCTCGGCAGTGCGTTCCTGGGCCTTCTTGCCGGGCTTGGCCTTTTCCGGGTTGTTCTTGGCCTCGCGCTTTGCAACGCCGGCCTCGTCGAGGAAGCGAAGAACGCGGTCGGTCGGCTGCGCGCCGTTGTCGAGCCAGTGCTTGACGCGCTCGGCGTTCAGTTCGACGCGCTTTGCGTCGTCCTTGGCGAGCATCGGGTTCCAGGAGCCGAGCTTTTCGAGGAAGCGGCCATCGCGCGGCGAGCGGGCGTCGGCAACAACGACGTGATAATACGGGCGCTTCTTGGAACCACCGCGGGCGAGACGAATTTTCAGTGCCATGTCATTTACTCCTTAGGCTTTTCTTGACCGCTTCGTGAGGCGGTATTGGTTCATTTTGCTGCGGCGCCGCGCTCTGCGTGATCCGCAGCGATCTGCTCATGATGCCGGATGACTTCCGTGATGACGAAGTTCAAGAACTTCTCGGCGAAATCCGGATCCAGATGCGCATCTTCGGCAAGCTGCCGAAGACGGGCGATCTGGTATTCCTCGCGCGCCGGATCGGCCGGCGGCAACTTGTACTTGGCCTTCAAAACGCCGACCTCTTTGGTGCAGCGGAAGCGTTCGGCCAGGATGTGGACGAGCGCCGCGTCGATATTGTCGATCGACTGACGGTAGCTCGAAAGCTGGGCTTTGACGTCCGGATCAATCATCAGGCAGGCGATCCTTTCACTTCTTCTTCGGCAATCCGGGCAGACCCGGAAAACCACCGCCGAGACCCGGTAGCTTTGCGCCGCCAAGGCCTGGCAAGCCGCCCGGCAAACCGCCACCTAAACCAGGCATGCCCCCACCCGGCTTCCCAAGACCTGCCGCCTCGGCCTGCTTTTGAAGTGCCTCCAGCTGCTTGGGGTCGATATTCGAAAGATCAGGCATCCCGCCCATGCCGCCGAGGCCCATCTTGCCGGCAAGACCTCCCATCAGCTGCTTCATCATGCCGCCTTTGCCCTTGCCGCCCATCATCTTCATCATGTCCGCCATCTGGCGGTGCATCTTGAGCAACTTGTTGATGTCGGCAGCCTCGGTGCCGGAGCCGGCAGCGATCCGCTTCTTGCGGGAATGCTTGAGAATGTCCGGGTTGGCGCGCTCGGCCTTCGTCATCGAGGAGATGATCGCAAGCTGGCGCCCGAAAAGGCTGTCATTCAGACCGGCGGATGCCATCTTGTCCTTCATGCCGGCCATGCCGGGCATCATGTTCATGATGCCGCCCATGCCGCCCATCTTCTGCATCTGGCGCAGCTGGTCGGCGAGGTCGTTGAGGTCGAACTTACCCTTGGCCATCTTGGCGGCCATGGCGGCCGCCTTTTCGGCGTCGATATTCTCAGCCGCGCGCTCGACGAGCGAGATGATGTCGCCCATGCCAAGAATACGGTCTGCGATACGGCGGGGATGGAATTCTTCCAGCTCGCTCATCTTTTCGCCGACACCGATCAGCTTGATCGGTTTGCCGGTGACGGCGCGCATGGAGAGAGCCGCACCGCCGCGGCCGTCGCCGTCCATGCGGGTGAGCACGAGGCCGGTGATGCCGACGCGCTCGTCGAAATTGCGGGCCAGATTGACGGCGTCCTGACCGGTCAGTGAGTCCGCGACCAGCAGGATTTCATGGGGGTTCGACTTCTTCTTGATGTCGGCCATTTCGACCATCAAGGGCTCATCGATATGCGTACGGCCGGCGGTGTCGAGGATGACGACGTCATGGCCGCCGAGCTTTGCTGCCTGAACGGCGCGTGCGGCGATATCTGTCGGCGACTGGCCAGCGATGACCGGAAGCGTATCGATACTGGTCTGGGCGCCGAGCTGGCGAAGCTGCTCCTGCGCTGCCGGACGGCGCGTGTCGAGCGATGCCATCAGCACCTTCTTCTTCTCGCGCGCCGTCAACCGGAGGGCGATCTTGGCCGTCGTCGTCGTCTTGCCGGAGCCCTGCAGGCCGACCATCATGATCACGACGGGGGCAGCAGCGTGCAGATCGACGCCGGCGCCTTCGCCGCCCAGCATTTCGATCAGCTCGTCATGAACGATCTTTACGACCATCTGGCCGGGCTTGATCGACTTCAAAATCTCTGCGCCGACGGCCTTTTCGCGTACGCGGTCGGTAAAGGAGCGTACGACATCGAGTGCAACGTCGGCTTCCAGCAATGCGCGGCGAACCTCGCGCAGCGCTGCGGAAACATCGGCTTCCGAAAGCGCGCCACGGCCTGTCAGTCCATTCAAAATGGATCCAAGACGGTCCTGGAGGTTTTCAAACATCGGCTCTTCCTTGATACGTTTCGGGCAGGAATGATATGCCCGGAAACGTCGTGCTTTTCCGTGACGAAAACAAGACGCAAAGCCAAAAAGCACCCGAGGGCGCATCGCGCTGTCGGGTGTGGACCTCCGGGATCTCTTTATACCTTGTCGGGTCCCGGTCGGCGGCTCGAGTCTTGAAGCTCGTCATAGATTGAGCGGCGGTAAACAGGAAAGTAGGGACAAAGTCAAGACAATCCCGACAATTGACCGCATTGCCGGCTCCAAAGCACTGGTGAGCCGCTCGTGTAATCTCAAGCGATACCGTCAAAAGCCTGCAACGAATTCACCCCCATGGATTTCATTGTGTGTACAAAAGGTGAGATCGCGTCCCGGCCGGCAAGATTGCCACGTGGCGCTTCAGTTCGGGTGCGATCCCGAACCGTGTGCGTTGATGATTGCGTCGGCCTCTTTGCCGTAGATCTCCTCGAAGTGATCGAAGGCTTTGGTGTAGTATCCGATTCCTTGCGTAGCGGAGCGCAACGTGCGGGCCAGTTCGTCGAGCGCCCCACCGGGAACGAGTGCCCGGAAGACATCCCATCCTTTGGCGCTCTCATCGCGATCGAAGCCGAGCACCTGGCCCTTGAGTGCCGAGACGATCGCCACCATGCTGCCAGAGAAGATGGATGGAATATGGATTTCGACCCGGACCACCGGCTGCATCAGCACAGCCGCTGCCTCTGACAACGCCTGCCGCACGCCCATGCGTGCCGCTGCCCGAAAGGCGAAGTCGGAGCTGTCGACGGAATGGTACTGGCCGTCCGTGAGCGTCACGTCGACATCGATCACCTGAAAGCCGAGCGGGCCTTTCTCCATGGCTTCACGGGCGCCGGCCTCCACCGCGGGAATGTAGTTGCGGGGCACAGTGCCGCCCTTGACCGTCTCGCCGAAGGTGAAGCCCTGCCCCCGTTCATTGGGACGCACACTCAGCTGCACGTCTGCAAACTGCCCCGCGCCACCCGTCTGCTTGCGGTGACGATAGTGGACGTTCGAGGGCTTTGAGATCGTTTCCCGATAGATCGGGTTCGGCGATCGATCCGTGACTTCGACGCGAAATACCTCCGACAGGGTCCTGCGCAGATCACGCAGGTGCATCGGTCCTTGCGCGCAGATCAACTGTGCGCCTGTTCCCTCCTCCTGCATCACCTTCAGGCCGCGATCGGTCTCGGCAAGCTTTGCCAGCGTCGCCGACAGCTTCGTTTCGTCGCGCTCGGTGCCCGGAACAAGGATGCGTTCGAGCATCGGCGTCGGCGGCGTCGTCCAAGCGGGCGGTGCAAAAGCCTCGGCCGCTGTCAGCAAGGCGGGTGCGGGCAGGTGATCTGACTTGACTGCGGCAAAAATCCTGCCGCGCGCCGAGTTGCCGCCGGCAAGGGGACGGCCGTTTCCTCCCTCCTGAACCGACCCGAGACTGGCGCCGGCCAGCGCAGCGCCCTGTTTCAGTCCGTCGGCAAGCGCACGAACGAGAGTCGTCTTTCCAACGCTCGGCCGGTAGTAGGCGTGGAAGCTCACGGCAGCCAATGCCGTTTCATCCACGCTGGCGGTGGCAGCCAGCCGGCTCCGCAGGGCTTCAACAGGCGGCGCTTCGTGGCGCAGCGTCTTCATCAGCCGCTTGATGCCGTTGCTGTGGGATGCTGCGCCGAAGAGCACGGGAATGACCTTGTTTTCCTTCAGGATCCGCGAGGCGATGGCAAAGAGTGCATCGCTTGCCGGCTCGCGATCTTCGATCAGTTCCTCGAGAAGCCAGTCATCGTACTCGGAAAGCTGTTCCAGCAGTTCGGAACGTGCCTCGTGCTCGCGCGCAACTGCACTCTCGGGCAGTTCGACGAGGGCCGAAGGCTGGCCTTCCCGATAGCGCCAGGCGCGCTCCGAGATCAGGTCGCAGCTGCCGACCACCATATCGCTATCGCGGATCGGTATCTGCCGCAGGACGAGGGGATGGCTGGAATAGGCCTGCAGGGCGGCGATGACATCGCGCAGGCGCCCCTGCGGCTCGTCCATCCGGTTCACAAAAAGAATGCAGGGCGTTCCCGAAGCTTCGATGGCGCGAAGATAGGGTGCTGCCAGCACTGCCTCGTCCGGCGCCGGCGATACGCACAGGATGCAGGCATCGCTTGCCAGAAGCGAATCCTGGGCGAGAGCCAGCGCCTCGTTGGCGCCGGGCGTGTCCAGCGCACACCATCCCTCGCTTCCGAATTCGAATTCCGTCAGGCTCGATCCGTATGGAGAGAGGGACTTTCTCGGTGTCCCTTCGAGCGAAGCCAGCTTTGCGACGAGCGTCGACTTTCCCGTCTGCGAGGGTCCAAGTACCGTGAAGCAGCGCATCGGCTATCCTCCCTTTGCCAAGAACACGCATCCCATTGTCAAGAATGCCTTCAACCGACGAAAAGTGCTAGGCCATTGCGACTTTTCTCAATCTTCGAGGCGGCGGCCGGCCACTGTCCAGACATCGGTGCCGGCAGCATGGCGTCTGTCATGCCGGCGCTTCCTGCGATTCGACCGGCGAAAAAGAGCCGGGCAGCGAAGCGTCGCCGACTGGTCATTGCCCGCACCCACTGGTAATTCCCGCGCGTTTCGGCCATATACAGCCAAAATGGACACGGAATGAGCCTATGAGCGCAACGGTCGAATTCGCGAAGATGAACGGGCTTGGCAACAAGATCCTGGTTGTCGACATGCGCGGCCGCGCAGACAAGGTGACGCCTGCTGCTGCAATTGCGCTCAATGCCCATCCGGACACGGCCTTCGATCAGATCATGGCGATCCACGACCCAAGGGCTCAAGGCACCGATGCCTGGATCGACATCCTGAATTCCGATGGATCAAAGGCGCAAGCCTGCGGCAATGGCACGCGTTGCGTCGTGCAGGCTCTTGCTGCGGAAACCGGCAAGAAGGTTTTCACTTTCCAGACGGTGGCAGGCATCCTCAATGCCGTCGAGCATGACGACGGTACGATCTCGGTCGACATGGGCAAGCCTGTTTTCGACTGGGACAAGATCCCGCTCGCGGAAGAATTTCACGATACCAGCCGCATTGAACTGCAAATCGGTCCGATCGACAGCCCGGTCCTGCATTCGCCCTCCACCATGTCGATGGGCAACCCGCACGCCGTCTTCTGGGTCGACAGGGATGTGATGTCCTTTGATCTTGCGCGCTTTGGGCCGTTGCTTGAGAATCATCCGATGTTTCCCGAGCGCGCCAATATCACGCTGGCGCAAATCACCTCGCCGACCTCGATCACGACACGCACATGGGAACGCGGTGCGGGCTTGACGCTTGCCTGCGGTTCGGCTGCCTGCGCAACCGCTGTCAGCGCTGCCCGCACGGGCCGCACCGGCCGCAGGGTCGAGATTCATGTCGCCAGCGCCAAGCCGCCCGGCATATTGTCGATCGAATGGCGCGACGGCGACGACCACGTGATCATGACCGGTCCTGCCGAATGGGAATGGTCCGGTACGCTCGACCCTTCCAGCGGTTCGTGGGCGCGCGATCAGGCGCAGGAGGCCGAGGCGCAGTGAGCGGCGTTGAGGTCATCACCTTCGGCTGCCGTCTCAATACCTACGAATCCGAAGTGATGCGGGCGGAGGCGGAAAAGGCCGGGCTCGACAATGCCATTTTGGTGAATACCTGCGCCGTCACAGGCGAGGCCGTGCGTCAGGCGCGGCAGGCCATCCGCCGGGCACGACGCGAAAATCCGCATGCGCGCATCATCGTGACGGGCTGCGCGGCCCAGACCGAAAAGCAGACCTTCGCAGAAATGGCCGAGGTCGACGCCGTTCTCGGCAACGAGGAGAAGCTCAACACCTTCTCATATCGTGCCCTGCCCGATTTCGGAGTGGGCGCCGAAGAGAAGCTGCGCGTCAACGACATCATGAGCGTGCGCCAGACGGCGCCGCAGATGGTGAAGCATATCGACGGGCATGTGCGCGCCTTTATCCAGGTGCAGAACGGATGCGACCATCGCTGTACCTTCTGCATCATTCCCTATGGCCGCGGCAATTCCCGCTCCGTGCCCATGGGTGCCGTAGTCGATCAGGCGCGCAATCTCGTCGATAGCGGCTACCGCGAGATCGTGCTGACGGGCGTCGATGCCACCAGTTACGGCGCCGACCTACCCGGCGAGCCGACGCTCGGGCTGCTTGCCAAGACGCTTCTGAAGCAGGTGCCGGACATTCGAAGACTGCGCTTGTCGTCGATCGACAGCATCGAGGCAGACAAGCATCTGTTCGATCTGGTTGCCGATGAGCCGCGTTTCATGCCGCACCTGCATCTTTCGCTGCAACATGGCGACGACATGATCCTGAAGCGCATGAAACGGCGGCATTCACGCGCCGATGCGCTTGCCTTCGTCGATCAGGTTCGCCGTCTGCGTCCAGACATGTGCTTCGGCGCCGATATGATCGCCGGTTTCCCGACCGAGACCGAAGAGATGTTCGAAAATGCCGCAAGCCTGGCGGAAGAAGCCAGGGTCGCCCATCTGCATGTCTTCCCCTACAGCCCTCGCCCAGGTACGCCGGCAGCCCGCATGCCGCAGATCGACCGGTCGATCGTCAAGGATCGTGCGGTAAGGCTTCGTGCTACTGGACATCAGCTTCATCAGTCCCATCTGGATCAGATGGTCGGAACGCGCCAAAGGCTGCTTGTGGAAAACAACGGGCTTGCACATACCGAGAACTTCACGCTTGTCGCAGTCCCCGATCTTCGGCCGCGTTCATTCGTCGAGGCAATCATCACCGGCCATAATGGCAAACATCTCGACATGCAATTGACAGCCGCCGACGCGGCCTGATTTCACGGAATTCCCCATGGCGCTCAGCTTCATCAAAAAGGTCTTCACCTTCGGCAAGGAAAAGCCGGCGGAAGAGCAGGCGCCGGAGGCTTCGCAGACAAAGGTTCTCGAAGCCGAACCAGGCCCGCATTCGCACGAGGAACACCTGCCGCTTGCAAGCGATCCCGCTTTTCCGGAACAGTTGGATATCGCGGGCGCCGCCCCGGCTGCGGACGCTGTCGAGCCCTCCGAAGACGCCGAAGATGCGGCGATCCTTCCGGCCGCCTACCAGATTGGCGATCTTGGTGTGATACCACTGTCGCTGCTGGAGGCAGAGGCTGAAGCCGAGCCAGAAACGCCAGCCAAAGAAACGCCCACGGCAAAGACACCCCCCTCAGTTTCTTCGGGAGATCAGGCGGCGGACGAGGCGCCGGTTTTTGATGCTTCTCATGATGAAGTCACGGATATTCGTCCCGAAGAGATTTCAGGGGCGGCCGAGGAAGGCCAAACCGTTCCTCCCCAGCCAATCTCCTTGCTTGGGGGGGAGACGCCCGGCGGGGTAGCGGAGGATGCTCCTTTGCGTGACGCAGATGGCGAGGATGCTTCAAAGACGCAACCTCTACTTCCCAAGGGCTTTGCAACCACTGCGAAAACCACCGAGGCGGAGCCGATTGCTCCTTACCCTAAGCTCACCTGGTTCCAGCGTCTGCGCGCCGGTCTGGCGCGCACTTCGTCGCAACTCACGGGCCAGATTTCCGCGCTCTTTACCAAGCGCAAACTGGACGACGACACGCTTCAGGATCTCGAAGACCTGCTGATACAAGCCGACCTCGGCGTCGAAACCGCCATGCGCGTCACCGATACGCTCGCCTCAGAGCGCTATGGCAAGGATGTGACCGGCGAGGATGTCAGCCGCATCATGGCATCGGAAATAGCCAAAGTGTTGAAGCCGGTCGCAAAGCCTTTGCAGCTCGATCTCACCCACAAGCCCCATGTCATTCTCGTCGTCGGCGTCAACGGCACCGGCAAGACGACGACGATCGGCAAGCTGGCGGCGAAACTTTCGGGTGCCGGATTGAAGGTCATGGTGGCGGCGGGCGATACTTTCCGCGCCGCGGCGATCGAGCAGTTGAAGATCTGGGCCGATCGCACGAAGTCGGAATTCATCGGCACGAAGCTTGGTGCGGATGCCGCAGGTCTTGCCTATGATGCCTTCGAGCAGGCGAAGGCGAAAAAGTGCGACGTGCTGATCATCGATACCGCCGGTCGTTTGCAAAACAAGGCGGAGCTGATGGCGGAGCTCGAAAAGATCGTCCGTGTGCTCGGAAAGCTCGATCCCGACGCCCCGCACACGGTGCTGCAGACGCTGGATGCGACCACCGGCCAGAACGCTCTCAATCAGGTCGAAATCTTCCGCAATATTGCAGGCGTCAACGGCCTGATCATGACCAAGCTCGACGGTACTGCGAGGGGCGGCATCCTTGTTGCGATCTCCGCAAAGCACAAGCTGCCGGTCTATTTCATCGGCGTCGGCGAAGGCGTAGACGATCTGGAGCCCTTCGAGGCCGAGGATTTCGCTCATGCCATTGCCGGGCTTGGGCAATGATGCCACAGATAAGCCGCAACAGCGCGCAAGCCCATGCAAACGACGAACAGGTTTGACGAATACATGACCACTGAAAGCGATATGACCCCCAGCGCCGCCGACCGCCACCATCCGATGCTGAAGCTGGCGCTGGAACTCGGGCCGCTGCTGATCTTCTTCTTCGCCAATCTGCGTGGCGCCTGGCTGGTCGAGCAATTCCCCGCATTGTCGGAACTCGGCGGGCCGCTCTTCGTGGCGACGGGACTTTTCATGGCGGCGACGATCGTCTCGCTCGTCGTTTCCAAGCTCGTCCTCGGTCATCTGCCGATCATGCCCTTCGTGTCAGGCATCGTCGTCTTGATCTTCGGTTCGCTATCGATCTACCTGCAGAACGAAACCTTCATCAAAATGAAGCCGACGATCGTCAACACGCTGTTCGGTGTCGCTCTTTTGGGCGGGCTTGCCCTTGGCAGGTCGCTGCTCGGCTACGTGTTCAACGCGGCCTTTCAGCTCGACGCTGAAGGCTGGCGCAAGCTGACGGTTCGTTGGGGCATCTTCTTCCTGTTCCTTGCCGTTCTGAACGAAGCCGTCTGGCGCAATTTTTCCGATGACTTCTGGGTGACCTTCAAGGTCTGGGGGACGATGCCGATCACCATCATCTTCACCATGGCGCAGATGCCGCTCATCATGAAGCATTCGATAACTCCTGCAGGAGAAACCGAGAAGTGACGGCGTTCAGTGCAGCGCAAAGAGCGAGACATCAGAATTTCTGGTTCGCGGCCTGCCTGGCGGTCTTGATCCTCCAGATCGCTGCCGAGTACCTGATGGGCCGCACGCCGATCTGCTCCTGCGGCTATGTCAAGCTGTGGGAAGGCGTCGTCAACTCGAGCGGCAATTCCCAGCATCTTTCGGACTGGTACACGCCGTCCCACATCATTCACGGCTTCCTGTTCTATGGGCTGGCGCATCTGGTGCTACGCAACAGGCCGATCGCCGTGCGCCTGCTTCTGGCGCTTGTCGTCGAATCCGGCTGGGAACTGCTCGAGAACTCGCCGATCATCATCGAGCGCTACCGCGCGGCGACGATCTCCCTCGATTATTACGGCGATAGTATCCTCAACTCGGCCATGGACACCGTCTTCATGGTCGCCGGCTTCTTCTTCGCTGCCCGCGCTCCGATCGCGCTCACAGTCGCCATCGCCTTCTTTTTCGAGATCTTTACGGGTTACATGATCCGTGACAACCTGACGCTCAACGTGCTGATGCTGATCTTTCCAGTCGAGGCGGTCAAGGCCTGGCAAAGTGCGGTCTAGGAAACCGGTTTCCCGAGCGCCTTTTCCATTGCCGGATAGAGGCCTTCCTTGAGGCTGACATCGTCGAAGGGGCCGACGCGTTTATAGAGGATCGTGCCGTCGGTGGCGACCAGGTAACTCTCAGGAATGCCGTAGACGCCCCAGTCGATCGCCGCCTTGCCATTCGGATCGACACCGATTGCTGCATAGGGGTTTCCGAGCTCGCCGAGAAAGCGCAGCGCGCTGTCGTTCTTGTCCTTGTAGTTGATCGCGACGATGTTGAGCCGCTTGTCCTTTGCCAGTTCCGTCAGGATTGGATGCTCTTCCCGGCAAGGAAGGCACCAGGAGGCAAAGACATTGACCAGCGTCAGCTTGCCCTTGATCGCACTATCCGTCAGCGGCGGCAGATTTGACCCTTCCAGCGGTGGCAGGTTCAATGCCGGAGCTTTGGTGCCGATCAGCGCTGAAGGAATCTCGGAAATGTTCTTGCCGTGAAAATCCTGATCGTAAAGCATCTTTGCTGCCGTCGCGGCAATGCCACCGAAAACCACGAGCGGGATCAATGCCAGCGCATAACGGGCAAAGCCGCGCGGTTTTGGTCGATCTGCCTGCGGCGTGCTCATTGGCTATCCTTCGGACGCGCCGAACGGCGGCGGATACCCGAAGCTTCGAGGGCCGCCAGTTCCTTTTGCCGCGCGCGCCCGTCCACCCAGATCCACAGCGTCACGGCGATGGTGACGAAAGCGGCGAACCCATAGGAACTGTAAACGTAAAAGGCATGCGTCATCGGTCAATCCTCACGGCTTGCCAGCCGCGCGGCCAGACGGCGCTGGGCGGCAACGCGGCGCCGCCAGATTTCGTTGCGCATCGCCATGACGTGCAGCGTGAAGAAGAGCAGCGTGAAGCCGATCGCCATCACGAAAAGCGGGCGCAGGAACTCCGGGTCGATCGCGGGGCCGGCGAGGCGCACGACGCTTGCAGGCTGATGCAGCGTGTTCCACCAGTCGACCGAAAACTTGATGATCGGGATATTGACGAACCCGACGAGGATCAGAACCGCGGTGACACGGGCGGCCCTTGACGGATCATCGATGGCGCGGTTCAGCGCAATCAGGCCGAGATACATCAGGAAGAGAATGAAGACCGACGTCAGCCGCGCGTCCCAGACCCACCAGGTCCCCCACATGGGCTTGCCCCAGAGAGAACCGGTGACCAATGCAAGGAGAGTGAAGGCAGCGCCGAGTGGTGCGGCGGCCTTGGCGGAGACATCGGCCAGCGGATGGCGCCAGACGAGCGTGCCGATCGCCGAAATAGTCATCACGGTGTAGCACATCATCGAAAGCCAGGCCGAAGGCACGTGGAGATACATGATGCGGACGGTTTCGCCCTGCTGGTAGTCGCCTTTCGTCGAGAAGCTGAGGTACAATCCGACAATCAGACAGAGCGCCGTTGCCGCCGCCATCCACGGGATGGTGCGCTGCGCCAGCGCCAGAAACCGCGTCGGATTGGCGAGATCGCTGAATTTGCTGATGGCAAGGCTTGTTTCGTTCATGACCGGTTATTTACCTTGAACGCGGTGCTCCCGCAATTGATCGTGATCAAAGAGCCGATCAATCCGATGTGTTTCGCAGCGCAAGTGCTGCGGCCGCCGGACCGATGACGGCAAAGAACATCGTCAATGCGATCAGAATGAGGAAAGGGGGCAGGAAAGGTGCCGGATCTTCCACTGCCGCATAGGTGGCGCTGACGCCGAAGATCAGCACCGGAATGGTCAATGGCAGAACAAGGATCGACACCAAGAGCCCGCCGCGCGGAAGAGCGACGGCGACAGCCGCGCCGACGGCGCCGATGAAGGTGATGGCGGGCGAGCCGGCCAAGAGCGTCAGTACCGTTGCGCCGATCGCGATCTCGTCCATGTTCATGAAGAGACCGAGGAACGGGGAGGCAATCACCAAGGGCAGGCTGGTCGCCGTCCAATGCGCGAAGCACTTGACAAGGACCGTCAGCACGAGCGGCGTTTCCTGCATCAGCATCAAGTCCAGCGAACCGTCGTCACGTTCGGCTTGGAAAAGCCGGTCAAGACCCAGCAGTGCCGCAAGCAGCGCGCCAATCCAGACGATGGCGGGACCGATCCGCGAAAGCAGGTTCAGGTCCGGCCCGACGCCGAACGGGATGACAGCAACGACGGTGAGGAAAAACAGCACCCCGATCAGGGCGCCGCCGCCGGCGCGGATGGAAAGTTTCAGGTCGCGGAAGAAGAGGGCGGTCATGCCGGGTGTCCTTCTACGCGGATGGCCAGGCACCCCTCTCCAAGCCCTTTGAACAAGAGCAAGGGGTTCACGCGCGGCGCTGCTTGCTGCTTCTCGAGGTCTGTCACAAGCTTCGTCAACCCCAAACTCCCCGATCCGCACCCGCAAAGCCCGTCATCTTCAGTTCCCGGGAATTTTCAAGCCCGAGCGGCTGGTGGGTCGCGGCGACAACGATGCCGCCCTTTTTCCGGTGGGCGTCGATGAGATCGGCAAACAGGCGGTCGGCGCTTGCGTCGAGTGCTGCGGTCGGCTCGTCGAGAATCCAGACCGGGCGGTAGGCGACGAGCAGCTTGGCGAAGGCAAAGCGGCGTTGCTGGCCTGCGGAGAGGTAGCCGAAGGGAAGATGCGTAATGCCCGAAAGGCCGACGGCGGCGGCCGCGTCTTCGATCGACAGTTGCGATACGCCGAGCACGTCGCCGAGAAAGTTTTGCCAGAAGGCGAGATTTTCGGAGACGGTCAGCTCGCTTTTCATCGCGTTGCGATGGCCGAGATAGTGGCTGACCTCACGCGCATTCCGCTCCGTTCCACCACGCGAATCAGTGAATTCAACCGTGCCCCTTTCCGGCCCTAAAAGACCGGCCACGACGCGCAGCAAAGTGGACTTTCCCGATCCGTTTTTCCCAGTCAAAACCAGCGCTTCGCCTGCCTCGAGGCGAAAGGACAAGTCTGCGAAAATCAGGTCTTCGCCCCGCCTGGCAGCGAGATTGGAGGCGTCGAGATGCATAGGTTTTCCGTTCAATAAGTTTTTAGTCACCGCGACGCAAAAAATGTCCCAAATGGGCCGAGCCCTCTCTGGCACCTTTCTTAGAAATTATCTATAAGACCCGCAACCACGCCAGCGGCCGGCGTGAATTTCATCCTTGCGCCGAACATGGAGAAACCTCTCCACGTGCGGACAGCGGAAATGGCCGTACCCGCATCCTGATGTGCATTAGTGCATAGGCGTCCGCACGACTGTGTTGGCTATCAGAAACGGGGTCTCTCGTGTCTAAATCTCTTGACAGCTTCAATTGTCGCTCCACGCTTTCCGTGAACGGAAAGGACTACGTCTATTACAGCCTTCCGAAGGCTGAAGCCAATGGTCTTAAGGGCGTATCGAAGCTTCCATATTCAATGAAGGTTCTGCTCGAGAACCTGCTGCGATTCGAAGACGGCCAGTCGGTCACCAAGGAGCACATCCTCGCTGTCGCCGAATGGCTGAACAACAAGGGCTCCGTCGAAAACGAAATCGCCTATCGCCCGGCACGCGTGCTCATGCAGGACTTCACCGGCGTTCCGGCGGTGGTTGACCTCGCCGCGATGCGCGACGCAATGGTCTCGCTCGGCGGCGATCCCGAAAAGA
The DNA here is from genome assembly GCF_004342325.1 of Rhizobium azibense. Classification (NCBI taxonomy): domain Bacteria; kingdom Pseudomonadati; phylum Pseudomonadota; class Alphaproteobacteria; order Hyphomicrobiales; family Rhizobiaceae; genus Rhizobium; species Rhizobium azibense. Next base: position 301,224 of record NZ_SMBJ01000007.1, read on the forward strand.
TCAATCCGCTCGTGCCTGTCGACCTCGTCATCGACCATTCTGTCATCGTCGATGAATTCGGCACGCCGCAGGCCTTCGCCAAGAACGTCGAACTTGAATACCAGCGCAACGGCGAACGCTACCGCTTCCTGAAGTGGGGCCAGCAGGCATTCAAGAATTTCCGCGTCGTTCCTCCAGGGACCGGCATCTGTCACCAGGTCAATCTCGAATATCTTGGCCAGACCGTGTGGACGAAGGATGAGGACGGTGAGACGATCGCCTATCCCGACACCTGCGTCGGTACAGACTCGCACACGACGATGATCAACGGCCTCGGCGTTCTTGGCTGGGGCGTCGGCGGCATCGAAGCAGAAGCCGCCATGCTCGGCCAGCCGGTCTCGATGCTCCTGCCGGAGGTCATCGGCTTCAAGCTTACCGGCAAGCTCAAGGAAGGCGTCACGGCGACAGACCTTGTTCTGACCGTCGTGCAGATGTTGCGCAAGAAGGGCGTCGTTTCGAAGTTCGTCGAGTTTTTCGGCCCCGGCATGGACAACATGCCTCTGGCCGACCGTGCGACGATCGGCAACATGGGCCCGGAATATGGCGCCACCTGTGGCTTCTTCCCGGTCGACGGCGAAACCGTCAACTACCTCACCATGTCCGGGCGCACGCATGACCGGATCGCGCTCGTTGAAGCCTATTCGAAGGCACAGGGCATGTGGCGCGAAGGCGACGGTTCCGACCTCGTCTTCACCGACACGCTGGAACTCGACCTCGGCGACGTCGTGCCGTCTATGGCAGGTCCGAAGCGCCCTGAGGGCCGCATCGCGCTCGAAGACATCGCGTCCGGTTTCGCCACCTCGATGGAGGCAGACTACAAGAAGCCGGGCCAGCTTTCGAACCGTTACGCGGTCGAAGGCACCGACTTCGATCTCGGCCATGGCGACGTCGCCATTGCCGCCATCACATCCTGCACCAATACCTCGAACCCTTCGGTTCTGATTGCTGCCGGCCTGCTCGCCCGCAACGCCGTTGCCAAGGGCCTGAAGACCAAGCCCTGGGTCAAGACCTCACTGGCGCCTGGATCGCAGGTCGTTGGCGAATACCTCGCCAAGTCCGGCCTGCAGGCCGACCTGGACAAGCTCGGCTTCAACCTCGTCGGCTTCGGCTGCACGACCTGCATCGGCAATTCCGGCCCGCTGCCGGCGCCGGTCTCCAAGACGATCAATGACAAGGGCCTCATCGTTTCGGGCGTGCTTTCGGGCAATCGCAACTTCGAAGGCCGTATCTCGCCGGACGTCCAGGCGAACTATCTGGCATCCCCGCCGCTCGTCGTTGCCTACGCACTCGCCGGCACCGTCCAGAAGGACCTGACCAAGGAGCCGATCGGCGAAGACCAGAACGGCAAGCCGGTCTATCTCAAGGACATCTGGCCGACCTCGAAGGAAGTTCAGGAGTTCATCCTCAAATACGTCACCCGCGAACTTTACGAAACCAAGTATGCGGATGTCTTCAAGGGTGATGAAAACTGGCAGGCCGTCCAGGTCCCTCCGGGGCAGACCTACGCCTGGGACGACGATTCGACCTATGTCCAGAACCCGCCCTACTTCGTCGGCATGGGCAAGAAGGGCAGCGGTACCTCCGACATCAAGGGCGCCCGCATCCTGGGCCTGTTCGGCGACAAGATCACCACCGACCACATTTCTCCGGCCGGTTCGATCAAGGCTGCGTCTCCGGCCGGTTCTTACCTGCTCGAGCACAATGTCGGGGTGGCGGACTTCAACCAGTACGGCACGCGCCGTGGCAACCATGAAGTGATGATGCGCGGCACCTTCGCCAACATCCGCATTCGCAATCACATGCTTGGCCCGAACGGCAAGGAAGGTGGCTATACGATCCACTATCCGTCGAAGGAAGAGGAATCGATCTACGATGCGGCCATGAAATACAAGGCAGAGGGCGTTCCGCTCGTCATCTTCGCCGGTGTCGAATACGGCAATGGTTCGTCCCGCGACTGGGCGGCCAAGGGCACCAACCTGCTCGGCGTCAAGGCCGTTATCGCGCAGTCCTTCGAGCGCATCCATCGCTCGAACCTTGTCGGCATGGGCGTCATCCCCTTCGTCTTCGAAGACGGCACGACCTGGCAGAGCCTTGGCCTCAAGGGTGACGAGACCGTGACCATCGAGGACCTGGAAAACATCAAGCCGCGCGAGAAAAAGATCGCCAAGATCACCTACGGCGACGGCACGGTGAAGGAGGTTCCCCTCCTGTCGCGCGTCGATACGCTCGACGAAGTGATCTACCTCAACAACGGCGGCATCCTGCAGACGGTTCTGCGCGATCTCGCTGCCTGATTGTTGAGAAACAGGGCAGACAATGGCCGCCGGAGAGCAATCTTCGGCGGTTTTTCTTTGCGGTCTCCATCTCACGCCGATGTGTTCCACGAGCTGTGCCGGCAGGCGGCGTCTCACCCCTTCGTGACTTTCCGTTTGCAGCCGGAAGGATTATCTCTACGGGCCTAAGTCAGGGCTGCGGTTTTCGGTCTGCTGCGTGTCTCTGGAAAAGAGGTTGGAATGACGCCGCGTTTTTTGATCTGGTTGGTCGCCGGTATGGTGCTTGCAGCGCCGCTTCATGCCGAAGATGGCAAGCTGAAAGGCGTCGTCGAACTTTTCACCTCGCAGGGATGCTCGTCCTGTCCTCCCGCCGATGCGGCCTTCCGGAAACTGGTTGCCCAGGGCGATGTCATCGCACTCGCCTATCACGTGGACTACTGGAATTATCTTGGGTGGACGGACACGCTCAGTTCGAAGGAAAACACCGAGCGGCAGTATGGTTACGCGCGGATGATGGGCCGCAGCAACGTCTATACGCCGCAGGTCGTGGTCAACGGCCGCGATCACCTCACCGGGTCTGACCTTTCTGCCATCTATGGCAAGATCGATACATTTTCGACGGAAGGCAAGGGCTTGACCGTGCCCGTGGCCGCGCAGCTGCGCGGCGACGAGCTCGAGATCAAGATCGGTGCCGGCGATGGCAAGGCCAATGTCGTGCTTGTCTATTTCGACAAGGAAAAGACGATCGACGTCGAAAAGGGCGAAAACAGCGGCAAGAAGATTTCCTATCTCAACAGCGTCAGCGATGTCGAAACAGTCGGCATGTGGGACGGCAAGGCCGCAAGCCTGACGCTGCCTGCAAGCGTCCTGCAGAAGCCGGGACTGGAAGGCTGCGCCATCCTGCTTCAGGCAACGACAGCCGACGGCGATCCGGCTGCGATTGTCGGCGCAACCATCGTCATGGCAGGCAAGAATATCTGATCGGCTTTACCTGCTTCGAGGCGGATGAACGAGGCGGCCCGGCTGATCGTATTCGGGGCTGGGGTTAAGGTCGATACGCTCAGCCGGGCCCTTTGGCGCGCTGGCGCCAAATCGGTGAGCGAATTTCCTCCGGAAATGAGGCGCTGTTTTGACTGAAATGCGGCACTCGGGAGATTGCACAGCATATGTTTAATGTGATGGTCGCTGCACTTGCAATTTGATGTGGCTCGGGCAAACTGTCGTACTCCTGTCATAAGCGGAGGCTTGGGAGACTGATGACAGATCAGCCGGATTTGCGGCATGGCGACGCCCGTTCCGCCAGTGGTAGTTCCTCGGTCGTCGTCGATTTAAAAGAATACAAGCAAAGCAAGGACCCGCCGCCGGTGACCTTTCATCGTCGCGAGTTGGACGCGATTTTGTGGATCTACGGAAGGATGGTTGGCCAAGGCGAGTGGAAAGATTACGCCATCGGCCATCTGAAGGAGAAGGCGGTCTTCGCCGTTTTCAAACGTTCGGGCGAGACGCCGCTTTTCCGCATCGAGAAAGATCCGAGGCTCGCCGCCAAGCAGGGCGCCTACTGCGTGATCAATGCAAACGGCATGATCTTGAAGCGCGGCCATGACCTGCAGCAGGTGTTGAAGGTCTTCGACAAGGTGCTCAAGCTCGTCGAGACGTGACGGCGTCAGACCTCAAACAGAGTGCCGGGATAGACCGACGGATCAGGATCGCTGTCCTTGCCATCGCCGAGCGGCCGCTGCATGATCATCGTGTCGAGCCAGCGGCCGTGTTTGTAGCCGCTACCCTTCAGCAGACCGGTCTCTTCGAAGCCTAGTGCGCGATGAAGCGCGATCGAAGCCGGATGGGCGCCGCCGATGACGGCGACCATCTGGCGGAAGCCCAGTTGCGTGCAGCGTGAAATCAGCGCTGTTAGCAGTGCCCGGCCGATGCCAAGGCCGCGTGCTGCAGGCGCGAGATAGATCGAATCCTCCACCATCCAGCGATAGGCAGGCCGGGTGCGGAAAGCGGAAGCATAGGCATAGCCGAGCAGGGCTCCATTCTGGTCAACCGCTGCGATATAGGGATATCCAGAACTGGTATTGGCGCAGAAGCGAGTGGTCATCTCCGCTTCGGAAGGTGGGATGATCTCGTAGCTCGCAACGCCATTGAGGACTGAGTCGCGATAGATTTCCGCGATTGCGGGAAGGTCGGAAAGGGTGGCGTCACGAAGAAGGAAAGGCATTGGGCCGGCCGGTCGTTGATGAATGCCTTTAGAAAACACTCCATGACCTGACGTGCAATAAAAAAGGCGGCCGGAGCCGCCTTTTCAGTGATGCTGTCCAGTTACCTGCGGTTGCCGAGGAACTGCAACAGGAACATGAACAGGTTGATGAAGTCGAGGTAGAGCGTCAGCGCGCCTATGATCGCCTTCCGGCCGGCAACGGCAACATCATCGGCTTCGAAGTACATTTCCTTGATTCGCTGCGTGTCGTAGGCCGTAAGGCCTGCAAAGATCAGGACACCGATCACGGAGATCGCGAACTGCATCGCCGAGGAGGCCAGGAAGATGTTGACGAGCGAAGCAATGATCAGGCCGAAGAGGCCCATGATCAGGAACGAGCCCATCGCCGACAGGTCACGCTTTGTCGAGTAGCCGTAGAGCGACAGGGCGCCGAAGGAGGCCGCCGTGATGAAGAACGTCTGAACGACGCTCTCGCCCGTGTAGATCAGCAGCAGCGACGACAGTGACAATCCGACCAGCGCGGCATAGACCCAGAAGGTCGTCTGCGCTGCGGAAACGCTCATGCGGCCGATCCGGAAGCTCAGGAAAAACACCAGAGCCAGCGGAGCTAAGATCACGACCCACTTCAGCGGGCTCACATAGATCGCCTGGCCGAAGGCGGTCAATTGACCATCGGCAAAAGCGAGCTGGAATGACAGAAATGCCGCTACACCCGTGATCGCCAGACCCAGCGCCATCAGGTTGTAGACCTTGAGCATGTAGGAGCGCAGGCCCTGATCGATCATCTCGCCAGTTTGTGCGCGGGTTTGGTAGTTACGAAGGTCAGCCATAGTTTCCTCTTAAAAGCTCCGATGGGAATACGGTGTCGGGCTATACGACCCGGGCGCCGCTGCGGAGCTCCAGCATGCCTAGCGGTAATATGAGCCTTTCGCCTTTCGCAAACAAGGCCCTTGCAACCCGCGATCGGGTTAAATCGCCGTAAGGTGAAGGACTTCGTCAGTCGCAGTTTTCATAGTTCGCGCAAAACGGGTGCTGCCTTCTGGCCGAGAATGCGCCAGGTGCCGATGAGCCCGATGCCGACTGTCAGCACCAGGGCGGTGACCAGCGTGAGGCCGGCGACATCCGGCAGGAAGGTCGAAGGCATCCGCATGATGCGGCTGACGATGAACCAGGCCGCAGCGCCGCCGGCGATCAATGCAAAGACCGCTGTTGCAACCCCCAGGATCAGATATTCGTAGCTGAAGGCGCGGATGAGCATCGCCCGCGTCGCGCCAAGCGTCTTCAGGACGACGGCGTCGTGCGTTCGGGCCCGGTTACCGGCAGCAAGCGCGCCGGCGAGCACCAGAACAGAGGAGACGAGCGCTACGGAGGCGGCGGCGCGGATTGCAGTTGCAAGCTGCGCAACCAGCGTGTTTACGATATCGATCGCGTCCTTGACGCGCACGCTGGTGATCGTCGGGTAGGTATTGGTCACCGATTTCAGGATCGACGCTTCGATGGCCGGCGTCGCCGAAGGATCGGTCAGCGTTGCCAGCCATGCATGCGGAGCTCCGCGGAAGGTATTCGGCGAAAAGACCATGACGAAATTGATCGATAGCGATTCCCACTCGACCTTCCGCAAGTTTGCGATCCTGGCCGTCAGGTTACGGCCGAGCACGTTTACGGTGACGGTATCGCCGATTTTGAGGCCGAGTTCCCTGGCTTCTTCGGAGGAGAAGGAAACAAGCGGTTCGCCGCTGTAGTCCTGCGGCCACCAGCTTCCCTCTGTCAGCGAGGCGTTTTCCGGTATCGTCTCGGAATAGGTGATGCCGCGGTCGCCCCGCAGCACCCACTGGCCGCCTGGCGGAACCTGGATCTTGGTCACGTCCGTGCCGTTCAGCGCCAGAATGCGGCCCCGCAGCATCGGAACTTCGACGAGCTTGCCTGCCGGCGCCTGCCGGCTGATCAGGTTGCGGAAGTTTTCGACCTCAGCGCTTTGGATGTCGACGAAGAAGAAATTCGGTGCGCCGTTTGCCATGCGGCCGGTCAATTGCCGGCGCAGGTTGCCGTCGATGAGCGTCAGGGTGACCAGCAGCGCGAGGCCAAGGCCGAGCGAGAGGACGACGGACGGCGTCAGTGCGCCAGGGCGATGGATGTTGCCGATTGCAAGCCTGAGCGCCGGTGAACTGACCCGCGGGCTGCGCTTGGCGAGCCAGGCGATCAGTGCTGCGACGGCGCGCAAGATGACGAAGGCAAAAACAATCGCGCCGACGAAGATGACGGCGATGTATCGGTCATAGGCGGTGAGGATCGCAAGACCGGCAAGCGCCGCCATGAAGAGCGCGGCAAGCAAAATATAGGGCAACGAGGGCAGGCGGCGTGCCTCAAAGCCCTGTTCGCGGAAGAGCGCGGTTGCAGGCACTTCCCGGGCATGGCCGAGCGGCATGATGGCAAAGGCGAGAGTGGTCAGGATGCCGAAGAGCGCGGCCAGCAGCAGCGCGTTCGGATAAAGCGTCGGTTCGGTGGAAACCGGCAGGAACTGTGCCAAAAATTGTGCGGCAAGCATCGGCGACAAGGCGCCGATGACGAGGCCCAACAGGATGCCGGCAGATGCGATGATCGCAATCTGGAAGAGATAGACAAGGACGACGACGGCAGCAGGAGCCCCCAGGCACTTGAACGTCGCGATCGTCGTGCGCTTCGCATCCAGAAAGGCCCGGACGGCGTTGGCGACGCCGACACCGCCGACGATGAGTGCGGTAAGGCCGACGAGCGTAAGGAACTGCGAGAAGCGGGTAATATTTTCGGTCAGAGACGGAGCCGCGCGGTCGCTGGTTCGGATCGACCAGCCCGCCGATGGGAACTCCCTGGTGGCGCGGTCGCGCACGTTTGCGCGCTCTGAGGGCGCATCGAGCTTGATTTTGTAGACATGCTCGACAAGGCTGCCGGTCTGGATGAGCCCGGACGCAACCAGGGCCTGGCGGCTGACCAAAAGCCGTGGCGCAAATCCGAAACCTTCTGAAAGCGCGTCCGGCTCGGTCTTCACCGTGCCGGTGATGCTGAGGGTGGCATTGCCAAGCAGTATCTCGTCGCCGACTGCAAGACCGAGCCGTTCCAGCAAGAGAGGTGCTGCAACAGCGCCGTAGGTTCCGTTCTGATCGGAAAGCAGAGCGGCGAGCGGGTGCTCCGGTTCGGCGGTGAATTTGCCGTAAAGCGGATAGGTATCGTCCACCGACTTGACCTCAACGAGTGCCTGATCGGACCCGTCCGGCTTTCGTGCCATGGAACGAAGACCGGTTGAGATGGAAACTTGTCCAAGGCTCCGCAGGAAATCCATCTCCGGCTCGGTTGCTTCACGATTGTTCAGCTCGAAGCGGACGTCGCCGGCAAGCAGTTCCTGGCCCTGGGAAGCGATCGAAGCGGTGATCGATTGCGAGATGGAGTTGACAGCGGCGATCGCGCCGGTACCGAGCGCGATACAGGCAAGGAAGATGTAAAAGCCCCTGAAACCGCCACGCAGTTCGCGAAGGGCAAGGCGGAAGGCAAGCGCGGTGCGCGGGGCGACGAGCTTCATGCGATGGCCGCTTCGGAATGGCGCTTTGCGCTGTCGCCTTCGATCCTGCCCGAACGGACCTTGATCTGCCGCGAGCAGCGATCGGCAAGAAAGACGTCATGCGTGACGAGCAGCAGCGTCATGCCGCGTTCGGCCTGCTTGGAAAAGAGCAGATCGGCGATCTGGCGGCCGGTATCGGTGTCGAGATTACCGGTCGGTTCGTCGGCGATGAGAAGGGCGGGCGAAGGTGCAAGGGCGCGCGCGATGGCGACACGCTGCTGCTCGCCCCCCGAAAGCTGGCCCGGGTAGTGGCTCAGCCGCTCGCCGAGCCCGACCGATTTCAACTCGCGACGTGCAATGTCGAAGGGGTTCGCCACATTCGCAAGTTCAAGCGGGACTGCGACGTTTTCAAGTGCCGTCATGTTGGCGATCAGGTGGAACGACTGAAAGACGATGCCGATATTGCGGCCACGGAAATCGGCGACCTGATCCTCGCTGAGGGCGTGCAACGGCGTGTCGTTTATGTTGATCTCGCCGCTATCGAGCCTCTCAAGGCCGGCAAGGACCATCAGCAGCGTGGACTTTCCCGAGCCCGATGGACCGACGATGCCGACCGACTCGCCGGCGGCGACCGAAAGGTCGATGCCCTTCAAGACATGAACGGAGGCTGCCGCGTTGCCCAGCGTCAAATCTGCCTGCTTGAGCTCGATGATGGTTTTTGCCAACAGAAAATCGCCCTATATGAATTGCAAAGACTTTGCCAATCTAGGGAAAGCAGCATGAGATTTAAAGTTGCCGCGCTTCACATCGCTGTCATTGCCGCATCGCTGATTTTCGCAACGGGTGCCAATGCTGCGACGATCAACCTTGTCGGCTTCGGCGACAGCCTGATGGCAGGCTACCAATTGCCGCCCGGCGACGGCTTTCCGGAGAAGCTGCAAGCGGTCTTGCAAGCCAAAGGCGTCGATGTCTCGATCGCCAATGCCGGCGTTTCCGGGGACACGACGAGCGGCGGGCTGGCGCGAATCGATTGGTCGGTCCCCGACGGCACCGACGGCGTCATCCTGGAGCTTGGCGCCAACGATGCGTTGCGCGGCATTGACCCGGAAAAGAGCGAAAAGAACTTGGACACGATGATTGCCCGGCTAAAGGATCGCGGCATCGCCGTGCTGCTCGTGGGCATCATGGCGCCGCCGAACATGGGTGGGGACTATGCCGCGCGTTTCAATCCCATCTACCAAAAACTCGCGGAAAAACATCAGGTTCCGCTTTATCCTTTTTTCCTCGACGGTGTCGTGATGGACACCAGTCTGAAGCTGGAGGATGGAATGCATCCGAACGCGAAGGGGATTGATGTAATGGTTCAGAAGATGGAACCGGCTGTCACGGAATTCATCGGGACGATTTCTACTGTGAAGAAATAGGGGCTTGCGCGGGTCTCGAATGCGTGATTCCGTGTGAGCACCTGCAAAAGATTCGGGGAGTGCTCGTCATGCCGAGACTGTTTACCGCCCTCGAAATTCCGCGCAATGCGGCGATGAGCCTTTCATTGCTGCGCGGTGGTCTTCCCGGTGCAAGATGGATCGATGTGGAGAATTACCACATCACGCTGCGCTTCATCGGCGATGTCGATGGACGCACTGCTGACGAGATCGTTGAGCGTCTGGACCGGATCGATCGGCCCGAATTCCAGATACGCCTTGACGGCATCGGCTCTTTCGGCTCCAAGAAACCGCATTCCGTGTGGGCCGGCGTTTCGCCCTCGCCGGAAATGTATGCGCTGCAGGCCGAAATCGAGCGCATCTGCCAGCGGATCGGCCTGCCGCCGGATCCCCGAAAATTTACCCCGCATGTGACGCTGGCGCGGATGAAGTCCGCGCGCGTCGATGACGTCGTCCACTACCTTTCCAGTCGAGGCAATTTCCAGACTTCATCCTTCACCGTTCCACGCTTCGTGCTGCTTTCTTCGCGCGAATCGGTCGGCGGCGGGCCCTATCTGACGGAAGAAGTCTTCCCGCTGAGCGAGGCTTGGTCGGCGCCAAGTTTGTCCACCAATGCGATGCAGCCGGTCAAGAGCCTCGTGTAGGGGGCGAAGCCTTCCAGGCCCCGGAACGGGGGTCTGGCAATATCTTCGCCGGTTGAAGCGCGCCATTGCCGAATAGCATTCTATCGCGGCGCCCGACGCCATCGCGCCAAGCTCGGCGCGCTCCATTGCGAGGAAAAGATCGAATTCTTCGAAATCCTCAAGCCGCACACGGCGGGTGCATTGTCCTGAAATGCAATGCCGTGGGCTTGCGCGACTGCGATCGAGCGTCTGTCGGGCTGTTTACCTGCCGGATCAATCTTGAACCGATAGGCAAGCCCGCTGTTTCTTGTAAAAATGGGCGAAAACGCCTTCGGCGAGCGCAGAGCGGCAATTTGCCCATGCAAACAAAGAGAAGGTTGACACGTTTTACGATGAGAACCGATCCAAGGGGATGGAGCACGATGACATGAAACAGGAGAAACTGGCACGGAGCGCGATCGACAGTCAGATTGCCGGATTGGCGGGCTGGTCTTTGGACGAGGGTTTGGGATCGATCTCGAAAACGTTCAAATTCGCAAGCTTCGTCGAAGCCTTCGGCTTCATGACCAAGGCGGCGCTTGTGGCAGAAAAGCTCAACCACCATCCCGAATGGTTCAATGTCTATTCCAGGGTGGAGGTGAAGCTGAACACGCATGATGCGGGCGGATTGACCGAGCTCGACTTCAAGCTTGCCAAGGCGATGGACAAGGCTGCCGGCCAGATTGATTGAATCTGTCGAAGCCATCACCATATCTGCGCATGCACCAAAGGGAAAACGGGAATGGACGAGGTCAAGTTCGGTGAAATCCTGCTGCCCGGGGACGAAGATACCCAGAGCCGGCGGGAAAAGGCTGTGCGAAAAAGGTTCTGGCCGACCTTCAAGCGGGCGGTGCGGCAGATTCCGTTTTCACGGGACCTTGTCGCAGGCTTCTATTGCGCGCTCGATCCCGAAACGCCGACGCGTGTACGCGGCATCCTGCTTGCGGCACTCGCCTATTTCATCCTGCCGTTCGACATGGTTCCGGACATCTTTATGCTGATCGGCTTTTCGGACGATATTGCCGTTCTCTCTGCGGCTTTCGCGATGGTCAACAGCCATATGAAAGCGAAGCACTACGAGGCGGCGGATCGCGCGCTGGCCGACCAGCCGGAAGGCATGAAAACGATCTAGGCCGTTTCGGCTTCCAGCACCTGTGCTCGGGCAATTCTTCGACGGATTTCCAAGGTCTTAATGACCCTTCGATGGAATATTGGAAGGTCAAACTCTTGCCTGAATCTTTATGTCTTAAATCTTCTCGAAGGGATGGCATCCACGCATCAGGGCAGAATGTCGTCGCGGGGCGCAATCGCGTTATACGTTAACACTCAGGCCGGAATGACACACTTGTAGACAATTCGCAGGCTCCGTTGACGCTTTGGTAACCTGAATTAAGTCAAAATAAAGCAGATCGTGACGAAGACGCCGCTCGCTCCGACAGGGCGCTGAATCGCAAGAACCGGCAGGAAATCCATGTTTGTAAAAAGTATCGTATCCGCTCTCGCACTCGTTCTCATCACTGCCGTAACTGCAGGAGCGCAGCAGACCGCTGCTGCGCCCACGCGCATCCAGCAATTCCAGGCCTGGGGCGCCTATTCCTACAAGCAGGGCAACGGCAATGTTTGCTATGTGCTGTCCGTGCCGACCGAAAAGAAGCCGGCGGGAATCGACCACGGCGACAACTTCTTCATCGTCTCGCAGCGTCCTGGCCAGAACATCTCCTACGAGCCGCAGGCCATGATGGGCTACACTGTCAAGGACGGTTCGAAGATCGAAGTCGTCATCGACAACAAGACCTTCGTCATGTTCACCAAGGATAAGGCCGGCTGGGTCGAGAACGCGGCGCAGGAGCCCGCGCTTGTGGCAGCCATGAAGGGCGGCAAGTCGATGACGGTCAACGCGACGTCGCGCCGAGGCACCGCCACGTCCTACAGCTACTCGCTCTCCGGTATCTCCGCTTCGCTGAAGCAGATCGAAACCTGCAAGTAAGCCACCCTCCTCGTCTTGAAGTACCAGGGCCGGCCTTGCGCCGGCCTTTGCCGTTTGTGCGGCCGGGCATGGCGCGTGGTGCCTTTCGACGCTGTCTCGGCCGCTGTGGTGGCGGACGAGGTGACTTGGAGGCGCAAGCCCCCTGCGGGCCCCGGGTACCCCTGGCCGAACAGCAGGGCGTCGTCGCGAGAATAAGCGCATATGAGGCATCCCGCATCCGGGAGAACGAGCAAACGCGCAAGAAGCCCAATATCATTTGAGGTTACGGACGTAGATGCGACAGGTACATGCGAAGGCCCTCCTCCTACCGATCGATCCATAGTGACGCGCGGCGAAAATGATGATAAAGCCGCGCGCAACTGCGGAAAGATCGCGGCATATGCTGCTGCTCCGTCATTCAATTTTCTGGCAACTGCCGATGCCGCCCGCCAAGTCTTCCGGCTTACCGGGATGAGCGCAGTTTGATTTCGGGATAAGAGACCATGTCCGTCATGGATGCCGTGACCATCACCAAGCCTGCCGGGCAGCCGCGCACCGAGCTTTCGCCGAAGCCCTCGCTGATAGGCTTGAGCCGCGAGGAAATGGGCAATGCTCTTCGCGACAGGGGCGTTGCCGACAAGCAGGTGAAAATGCGCGTCAGCCAGCTCTGGAACTGGATTTATGTGCGCGGCATCTCCGATTTCGATCAGATGGTGAATATCGCCAAGGACATGCGAGAGATGCTGAAGCAGCATTTCACCATTGCACGCCCGGAGATTGTCGAAGAGCAGGTTTCCAATGACGGCACGCGCAAGTGGCTTCTGCGCTTTCCGCCGCGCGGAGCCGGCCGTCCCGTCGAAGTCGAAACCGTCTATATCCCGGAAGAAGGTCGTGGCACGCTCTGCATATCCAGCCAGGTCGGCTGTTCGCTCACCTGTTCCTTCTGTCACACCGGCACGCAGCGGCTGGTGCGCAACCTGACGGCGGAAGAAATCCTCTCGCAGCTCCTGCTTGCCCGCGACCGGCTTGGCGATTTCCCGGACCGCGATATTCCGGTGGGCGCCATGGTGCCGTCGGAAGGCCGTAAGGTGAGCAATATCGTCATGATGGGAATGGGCGAGCCGCTCTACAATTTCGATGCAGTCAAGCAGGCACTGCTGATCGCCACCGATGGCGACGGGCTTTCGCTGTCCAGGCGCCGCGTCACGCTTTCCACATCCGGCGTCGTGCCCGAGATCTTCCGCACTGGAGAAGAGATCGGCGTCATGCTGGCAATCTCGCTGCATGCCGTGCGCGACGATCTGCGCGACATTCTCGTACCGATCAACAAGAAGTATCCGCTGAAGGAGCTGATCGAGGCTTGCCGGGCCTATCCAGGACTTTCGAATGCGCGCCGCATCACCTTCGAATATGTGATGCTCAAGGATGTCAACGACAGTCTGGAAGATGCCAAGGGGCTGATCCAGCTCCTGAAAGGCGTGCCGGCCAAGATCAACCTGATCCCGTTCAACCCCTGGCCGGGCACGAACTACCAGTGTTCTGACTGGGAGCAGATCGAGAAGTTTGCCGATTTCATCAATTCGGCAGGTTACGCCTCGCCAATCCGCACACCGCGCGGCCGCGACATTCTTGCCGCTTGCGGCCAGCTGAAATCGGAATCCGAGCGCATGCGCAAGACCGAACGCCTGGCATTCGAGGCAATGATGATCGCCAATCACGGCGTGGACGACTGATCAGCAAGTTTGATCCTTGCAGCAGTTCTTTGCGATTGATCCAGGCGCAGGGTTTTCCTAGAAGCCTCACATTACCGATGGAGGATTCTCATGCGTTCGATCTCGCTCGCCGTCGCTGCGGTTCTTGCCCTTGCTTTGCCTGCCAAGGCTGACGACGTCACGGTCGCGGTGACGGCCATTGTCGAGCACCCGGCGCTCGATGCGGTGCGCAAGGGCGTAAAGGATAGGCTTGCCGCGGCAGGCTACAAGGAGGGCGAGAATCTCACCTTCCTCTTCGAATCGGCACAGGGAAATCCTGCCACCGCAGCGCAGATCGCCCGGCAGTTCGCAGGCGAGGATCCGAACGTCATCGTGCCGATCTCCACGCCGTCGGCACAGGCCGTGGTTTCGGCGACCCGTGACATTCCGGTGGTCTTCACTGCCGTTTCCGATCCGCTCGGCGCCCAGCTCGTCAAGGATATGGACAAGCCCGGCGGCAACGTCACCGGCCTTTCCGACATGTCGCCGGTTGCCGAACATGTTGCGCTGGTCAAGGAGATCCTGCCTGCCGCCAGGACGATCGGTTACCTTTACAATTCCGGGGAAGCCAATTCCGTTTCGTTGCTTGCAGTCCTGAAGGCTGAGGCGGAGAAGGCCGGTATGAGCGTCGTTGAATCCGCAGCGACCAAGTCTGCGGAAGTCCAGGGTGCTGCGCGTGCGCTGGTCGGCCGTGCCGACGCGATCTACGTCCCGACCGACAACACGATCATCTCGGCGTTGGAGGGTGCCGTAGCCGTTGCAGAAGAAAGCAAGCTGCCGCTCTTTACGGCGGATACGGATTCCGTCTCGCGCGGATCGATCGCAGCGCTCGGTTTCAACTACTACGACGTTGGCAGGCAGACCGGCGATGTCGTGGTTCGTATCCTGAAGGGTGAAAATCCGGGTGATATTCCGGTCAAGGTTGCAGCCGGCAGCGATCTCGTCGTCAACAGCGCCGCGGCCCAGAAGATGGGCGTCAAGCTACCGGAAAACGTTCTCGAACGCGCCAATCGCGTCATCGAATAACCACCAGCTTTCGCCATTATCGATATTGCGCTCAGCCGCTCCTGTTTCTAAACGGGAGCGGCTGATGATATTCACGCCCTTACGATACGGGCACGAAGAAAAGAGGGCCGACCGCCTTGAGTGAGATCGCATTTTGGGGTGCCGTGGAGCTTGGGCTTGTCTATGCATTCGTTGCTCTTGGCGTCTATCTCGCCTTCCGCGTCCTCGATTTCCCCGATTTGACGGTGGATGGCTCCTTTCCCCTCGGCGCGGCGGTGGCCGCGGTTCTGATCATTGCCGGCTTCAATCCCTGGCTGGCAGCGCTTGTTGCGATGATCGCCGGTGCTGCAGCAGGCGTCGTGACGGCGCTCCTCAATGTGCGGTTCCGGATTCTCAACCTGCTTGCCTCGATCCTCACCATGATTGCGCTCTTCTCGGTCAATCTCCGCGTCATGGGCAAACCCAATGTCGCATTGATCAATGCCGATACGATGATCAGTCCGTTCTTCGGCCTTGGCCTTCGCGACTTCTACGTCCGGCCGCTCTTTGTCGGTGCTCTTGTCGTCATCGCCTTGATTGCGGTCTGGCGCTTCCTCGAAAGCGATGCCGGGCTTGCGATGCGGGCAACGGGTGCAAATGCGCGGATGGCGCGGGCGCAGGGCGTCGATACGAGCAGGCAGATATACCTTGGCATGGCGATGTCGAATGCTCTTGTCGCGCTCGGCGGCGCGCTATTTGCGCAGACGAACGGTTTTGCCGACGTGACGTCCGGTGTCGGTACCATCGTGGTCGGCCTTGCCGCCGTGATCATTGGTGAGACGCTCTTGGGCCGCCGCGGGTTGTTGATTGCGCTCATCGGCTGTGTCTTCGGCTCGATCGTCTACCGCATAGCCATTCAATTGGCTCTTTCCACCGACATGATCGGTCTTAAAGCCTCGGACCTCAATTTCGTGACGGCGGTTCTCGTGACCATCGCACTCGTTCTTCCCCGTCTTCGCCGCGGAGGAGCCCCATCATGATCAGCATCAAGGATATCAATGTCGTTTTCGGGAAGGGCACGCCACTGGAGAAGCGGGCGCTGAACGGCGTCAGCCTGACCCTGGAGCAGGGCTCCTTCGTGACCGTCATCGGCTCCAACGGTGCGGGCAAATCGACTCTGCTCGGCGTCCTCGCCGGCGACGTTCTGGCCAGCCAGGGGAACGTGCTGATCGGCGATACCGACGTGACGCGCAAAAAGACGGCGGCGCGGGCGGGGCTCGTCGCACGCGTCTTTCAAGATCCGCTGACCGGCAGCTGCGGCTCCCTCTCGATTGAGGAGAATCTGGCTCTTGCCGCCCGGCGCGGAAAGCGGCGCGGATTGGTGGCGGCTCTCGGCCCGAAGCACCGCGATCATTTCCGCGACCGGATCAGGGAGTTGAACCTCGGTCTCGAAAATCGCATGGCTGATCGCATGGACCTGCTTTCGGGCGGTCAGCGGCAGGCGGTTTGCCTGGTGATGGCGACGCTGGCAGGCTCGCAGGTCTTGCTGCTCGACGAACATACGGCCGCACTTGATCCAGGTATGGCGGAATTTGTCATGCGCCTTACGGACAAGATCGTCTCGGAGCGCAGGCTGACCACGCTGATGGTAACCCATTCCATGCGCCAGGCGCTGGACTACGGACACCGCACGGTCATGCTGCATGGCGGCGAAATCGTGCTGGACGTCAGTGGCGACAGTCGCAAGGATCTGCAGGTCGAAGACCTGATCGCGATGTTCCGCAAGATGCGCGGCCAGACGCTGGACGACGATGCACTGCTGATCGGCTGAAGCGATCAGCGCGCCTGCGTCAGAAATATCTTAACAGCGAAAATCGAGAAGACCCCCGCGAAAGTGTAGTCCATTCCGCGCAGGATCTTCCTGTTCTTCTGCAGCCAGCCCGCAAGCCAGTCGGAAGCGAGAACCACAAGGGCATTCACCGGCATGCCGATCAGGATGAAGAAAAAGCCGAGGAAGAGCAGCTTGTGCGTAACCGCCGGATCGCCGGCACTTACGAATTGCGGCAGGAAGGTCATGAAGAAGATGATGACTTTGGGGTTCAGAAGATTGACCCAGAAGCCGACGGAAATATTCGAAAACGGCGTGCCCTTGGCTTCGTTGACCTGCTCGACTGAAAGCTTCGAACCGAAACGGATCGCTTGAAGAGCCAGCCAAAGCAGATAGGCAGCACCTCCCGTCTTGAGGATCAGGAAGGCCGTCGGTGAGGCGGTGATCAGCGCCGAGATGCCGAAAGCAACCAGCATCGTATGAACCACGATGCCGAGGCTGGTGCCCAAGACGACGTAGAGTGCCGGCTTCTTGCCCTGAGACAGAGCGCGGCTGATCGAGAGCGTCATGTCCGGTCCGGGCGTTGCCGCAAGAAGCAGGCTGGCTGCGGAAAAGGCAAGAAGGGTCGGAATGCTCGGCAGGAAATCCATGGCACTCTCTGAGAGCTGATAAGGGTCAGTATTTTCTTATCCAGGTTTGAGAAAATTACCAATCAAACCTGATGATCCGCCTATCGCTTTTCTTCAAGAAAGGCCTTGAACCTGTCGGCATAATCCTTGTGCCAGCGCGAAAGCGGCGGGCGGTTTTCGATGATGTCGCCGATCGCCCAGGCCATGCGGCGCTCGTCAACCTGGCGGGCGACGTCGTTGTCCGGGCAGAGGATATAGAAATCGCCGCGCTTGAGGCTTTCGATCATGAAATCGACGGTCTGTTCCGGTGTCCAGGCAGCCGCGGGTTTTTCGGTGCGGTCACCCTTCGTGAGGCCGGTAAAGACAAAGCCCGGGATCAGAAGATGGGCAGACATCTTCGAGCCTTCTCGATTGCGCAGTTCGTGCTCGAGGGCTTCGGTGAAGACCTTCACTCCCGCTTTCGACACATTGTAGGCGGGATTGCCCGGAGGAGTCGTGATTCCCTGCTTGGAGCCGGTGTTGATAATGAGGCCGGGCTCGCCATGTGCCAGCATGTTCGGTCCGAAGACCCGCGTTCCATTGATGACGCCGAGCAGATTGACGCCGAGGATGCTGTCCCAGTCTGCCTGAGCGCTGAAGATCGAGGTTTCGGGGCCGATGCCGGCGTTGTTCATCAGCACATGGACGCGGCCGAAGCGCTGAACGACGGACTTTTCGAGGGTCTCCAGCGAAGACCTGTCGGAAACGTCTGTCTCGACCGCCATCACACGCTGCGTTCCGGCCACGGCTTCGAGTTCGCCACGAGCCGCTGCCAGCCGGTCGCCGCCAAGATCGGCGATGACGACGCTCATACCCGCCTTGGCGAAGCGCTTTGCCGCCGCAAGGCCGATGCCGGATGCGCCGCCGGTGATCACCGCAACATTGGGCTTGTCGAGAATTTGCTGAATATTCGTCACGGGACCGGCCTCCTCATTCATTTATTCGCACGCAGCCTGATATGGGTGCGCGGTTGGCGCTGTCAAACATCAAGCGTGCTCTGCCGGTAAGTCCTTGCCCTTGCGTCACGCGTCAATCTCGCTAAAAGTGCCCGCGACACCGGGCTTTGCCGCCCCTTTGCAACGGACCTCATCATCATGGCATCTAAGAAAGACGTGAAAAAAGTCGTGCTCGCCTATTCCGGCGGTCTCGATACCTCAATCATCCTGAAATGGCTGCAGACCGAGCTCGGCGCCGAAGTCGTGACTTTCACGGCCGATCTGGGACAGGGCGAAGAGCTCGAACCGGCGCGCAAGAAGGCCGAGATGCTCGGCATCAAGGAAATCTACGTCGAGGACGTGCGCGAAGAGTTCGTAAAGGACTTCGTCTTCCCGATGTTCCGCGCCAATGCTGTCTACGAGGGCGTCTATCTGCTCGGCACGTCGATTGCCCGTCCGCTGATTTCCAAGCACCTGATCGATATCGCCCGCAAGACGGGAGCCGACGCGATCGCCCATGGCGCGACCGGCAAGGGCAACGACCAGGTCCGCTTCGAGCTTTCCGCCTACGCGCTGAACCCGGATATCAAGATCATCGCGCCGTGGCGCGACTGGGCGTTCAAGAGCCGCACCGAGCTCTTGGCATTTGCTGAACAGCACCAGATCCCGGTCGCCAAGGACAAGAAGGGCGAAGCGCCGTTCTCCGTCGACGCCAACCTGCTGCACTCGTCCTCCGAAGGCAAGGTTCTGGAGGATCCGGCGCAGGAAGCCCCGGAATACGTGCATATGCGCACGATCTCTCCGGAAACCGCGCCCGACAAGGCAACCGTCATCAAGGTCGGTTTCGACAAGGGCGACGCGGTTTCGATCAATGGCGTTCGCATGAGCCCGGCGACACTGCTCGCCACGCTCAACAGCTACGGCCGTGACAACGGCATCGGCCGTCTTGACCTCGTCGAAAACCGTTTCGTCGGCATGAAGTCGCGCGGCGTCTATGAGACGCCCGGCGGCACGATCCTGCTTTCGGCGCATCGCGCGATCGAATCGATCACGCTCGACCGCGGTGCAGCACATCTCAAGGATGAGATGATGCCGCGTTACGCAGAGCTGATCTACTACGGCTTCTGGTTCTCGCCGGAGCGGGAAATGCTGCAGGCGCTGATCGACAAGAGCCAGGAGCATGTCGAAGGCGAAGTGACGCTGAAGCTCTACAAGGGCAATGTCATGGTCATCGGTCGCGAGAGCCCGAAGTCGCTTTATTCCGACAAGCTGGTCACCTTCGAGGACGACCAGGGTGCCTATGACCAGAAGGATGCGGCCGGCTTCATCAAGCTGAACGCACTGCGCCTGCGCACACTCGCCAAACGCAACCTCAAGAGTTGAGCGTGTCAAAACGCTTCAGAAGAGGCCGCTCGGCAAGGCCGAGCAAGGCCTCTTCATGATGGGGTCGTTGCGGCGCTTGACGGGCCGCCGGGTTAGCATAGTCTGCGGCTTTGATCCTTCGGAGCCTTGCCCATGACGCAACCCCTGCTCGTCGGCGCCTTTCTGGCGGCTCTCTTTTATGTGCTCATTCCTGGCCCGGCGTTCCTTCAGCTCCTCGGCATCGGCGCCGGACAGGGGCGAAAGGCTGGCGCCTTCTTCATGATGGGCCATCTTGTCGGTGATATCCTCTGGTCGGCACTGGCGCTGATTGCAATCGTCGGTGCAAGAACGATTGGCACCTTCGTCTTCGATCTGCTCGGAATGCTCTGCGGTTTCTATCTCGCCTGGATCGGCTGGAGCGCGGTAACGGTGAAGCCGAAAGGCGACGGGCGGGCTCTGGTGACGGTCGAGCACCCCTTTCGCCGCGGGCTGATTTTCGGCCTGACCAATCCGAAAGGCTACCCGGTGGCGCTTGCGACCTTCACGGCATTGGTTGCCGGGTCGGCCGGTGCGCTCGACTTCGAGGCCTTGCCGCTGCTCCTCAGCGTATCCTTCCTGGGCTTCGTGACCGCCGATCTCATTCTCGTCGCCATTATAGGCGCAGGCGCCGTGCGGCGCTTCTACCGCGCCCATGAGCGGCTGATCGTCCGCTGCTCCGGCGTGCTCTTCATGGGATTTGCAGCCCAGGCACTCTGGCACGCAACGCCCGGCCTGCTTGGATGGCGCAAGGCCTGACGGCGGCTAAACGTTCAGGAAATTCACGATCGATTTCAGCGTCTTTACGCTATCGGAGTCGCCGATCGACATGGCGATCTGCAACTGGTTCTCATAATAGTCGCGGAAATTGAACAGCGTGCCGTCGGTGATCCCGGTCAGATCGATGACGTTGCCCTGCGCGTCAATGGCATGCATCGGCAAAGGCTCGGAAATCGCCGCAAACGTGTCCTGGTCGATGCCGCCGTTGTCGTAGCTGTGGCGCGCATGGCTGCGTAGCTCGCTCGGGCTCATGGCAGCGAAATCCGGTCCTTCGACACCAATGTCTTCGACCTTGAATATCGCCGAAACCGCCGCCCCAGCGTCGATTCCAAGATCTTCGGTCTTCGAACTTCTTGTGTTGTTCTGGCTGTTCTTAAAAAGCAAGCTCTGAGAAGACCGCACAGAAGAAATTTCCATGACGCATGTCCCCTTGCGCAAAGAGTGGCTTGAAACTACCGCCAGCGCGCAAACGGCGTCAATCGTTAACGATCGGTTAATTTTTAGGGATCAATTCTTGCCCGTCAAAACTTGCATGGGCAAGCAAAAGCGATTTTCGAAAGCGGCATACCAATGCCGTCATGCCTTTCCTATATTGCCGTTTCCAGCCTCTGCACAAAGGACGTCAGCATGCCTTCCACACAAGAGTTCAATCCGGCGCTTGTCAACTGGAACGGGCCCCATGGCCTTCCTTCCTTCGAGGCGCTGAACGACGGCGATTTTGCCGCTGCCTTCGATGCCGCTCTTGCATCTCACGATGTGGAGATCGACGCCATCGCCGGAAACGTGGAAGAGCCCACATTCGAGAATACGATCGTCGCACTGGAGATTGCAGGCGACGATCTTTCGCGTATTTCGGCGCTGTTTTGGAACCGGGCCGGGGCTCACACAAACGATACGATCCAGGCGCTGGAGCGCGACATATCGCCAAAAATGTCACGCCACTATTCCAAAATCGGAATGAATGCTGCGCTTTTTGCACGCATCGATCGGCTCTGGGAGAATCGGGATAGCCTCGGACTGACACTCGAGCAGACACGTGTGCTCGAGCGTCACTGGAAGAGCTTCGTAAAATCCGGCGCAAAGCTGGCGAAGTCCGAGCAGGAGAAGCTTGCAGCGATCAATGAGAAGCTTGCAGGCTTGAGCACCCAGTTCGGACAAAACGTGCTGGCCGACGAAAGGAACTGGTTGCTGATCCTCGCCGACGGACCGGAACTTGCCGGCCTTCCCGATTTCTTGAAGGACGCCATGGCGGCGGCAGCGCGCGAGCGCGGCGAGGAGGGGAAGTTTGCGGTCACTCTGTCGCGCTCGATCATCGAACCTTTCCTGACCTTTTCGGAACGTCGCGACCTGCGCGAGCAGGCCTTCAGAGCATGGGTTGCGCGCGGCGAAAACGAGGGCGAGACGGACAATCGCGGCATCATCCGCGAGACGCTGACCCTTCGCGGCGAAGTCGCCAAGCTCCTCGGGTATGGCAATTTTGCGGAACTGAAGCTCGATAACACGATGGCAAAGACGCCAGCGGCCGTGAACGATCTGCTGCGCGCAGTCTGGACAAGAGCCGTCAAGCGGGCGCTTGAGGAAGAGGCGGATATCGCAAGGCTGATCGCCGAAGACGGCAAGAACTTTGAGGTCATGCCCTGGGATTGGCGCTACTATGCCGAAAAGATCAGGGCGCAGAGATTCAATTTTTCCGAAGCCGAGCTGAAGCCCTATCTGCAGCTCGAAAAAGTCATCGAGGCCTGCTTTGCAGTCGCCGGCCGGCTCTTCGGCATTCGTGTCGTCGAGAAGAAGGGGGTTGGCGCCTATCACCCGGATGTGCGCGTCTTCGAAATCCGCGATCGGGAAGACAAGCTGGTCGCGCTTTTCCTGGGGGATTATTTTGCCCGCAGCTCGAAGCGCTCCGGCGCCTGGATGAGCGCGTTTCAATCCCAGCATAAACTCCCAATGAAGAATGGCCGTCAGGGCGAACTGCCGATCATCTATAACGTGTGCAACTTCGCAAAACCGGCCGAGGGCAGGCCGGCACTGCTTTCGCTGGACGATGCGCGCACCCTCTTCCACGAGTTCGGCCATGCGCTGCACGGCATGCTTTCGGACGTCACCTATCCCACTGTGTCGGGCACCGCCGTTTCGCGCGACTTCGTGGAACTGCCCTCCCAGCTTTACGAGCACTGGCTGACGGTTCCTGAAATTCTCAAGCAGTATGCCGTGCATTTCGAAACCGGCGAACCCATGCCCCAGGAACTGCTCGACAAGGTGCTCGCGGCCCGCACCTTCAATGCCGGGTTCAACACGGTCGAGTTCACCTCCTCGGCGATCGTCGACATGGAGTTTCACACCCGCGAGGCTGTGGAAGACCCGATGGCAGTGCAAAAGCAGGTGCTCGCCGAACTCGGCATGCCGAAGTCGCTGGTGATGCGCCATGCCTCGCCGCATTTCCAGCACATCTTCTCGGGCGGTTATTCGGCAGGCTACTATTCCTATATGTGGTCGGAGGTGCTCGATGCAGATGCTTTTGCTGCTTTCGAGGAAACCGGCGACGCCTTCAACATCGAGATGGCGCAAAAGCTCAAGGACAATATCTATTCCACCGGCGGCTCGATCGATCCGGAAGATGCCTACAGGGGATTCCGCGGCAAGTTACCGAGCCCGGATGCAATGCTCGTCAAGAAGGGACTTGCCACATTCGAAGAGCTTTCGGGCAGCGACGCGTAAGGCGGTCCTTAACAAAATTGTCGCCGAAGATTTGGAAAACCGTCATGTTATCTTCAAGGGACTGACATGACGGCCGCTCTAGGCTTGTTGCGAGAGATTCGATCCCGCTCTCCAAGCAAGCCGAATGAGCCATGGCATGAAACTGACGGACACGACGCGCCGCCGCTTCCTTTCTTCGATCAGCGCAGTCGGCAGCGTTGCGGCAGCCAGCTTCGTGACGCCATATTATGCGCGAGGATCTTCGAGCCGCCCCGTCTTCACGTCAGGCCTTCAATCCGGTGATGTAGACGCAACGTCAGGCATGATATGGACGCGTGTGGACCGGCCATCGCGGCTCTTCGTCGAATATTCCACCAGCGACAGGTTCGCCAATGCCGTCAGGTTGGCCCCGATCGACGTCACACCGCAGACCGATCTTGCAGGTAAGCTGCTGCTGCGGGATCTGCCGCCCGACCATGAGATCTTCTACCGGTTTATGGCCGCCGACCTGCAGGACGTCAACAGCGTCTCCGACCGAATTCATGGCCAGTTCCGCACCGCGCCTTCCAACAGGCGGACGATCCGCTTCGCATGGTCGGGCGATACGGCGGGGCAGGGATGGGGGATCGACGACGAGGGTATGCGCACCTATCAGACTATCGCCTTTCACCGCCCCGATTTCATGATCCATTCGGGCGATACGGTCTATGCCGACAATCCTATTCCGGACGAGATCCGGCTGCGTGACGGCGGAATCTGGAGGAACAGGATCGTGACCGAGGACAAGCGCGACATCGCGCAGACGCTCGATCAATTTCGCGGACAGTGGAAATACAATCTGCTCGACGAACACGTAAAGGAGCTGAATGCAGTCTGTCCGGTCTTCTATCAATGGGACGACCACGAGGTCTTGAACAACTGGTCCCCGTCGACCGACCTTCGCAGCGATGATCGATACAAGGAAAAGTCCGTATTGACGCTGGCAACCCGGGCAAGCCGCGCCTTTTATGAGATGACGCCAATCCGCTACGTTGCCGCCGAACCAGGGCGCATCTACCGGAAAGTCTCGTATGGTCCGCTGCTCGATATCTTCTTCGTGGACCTGCGATCCTATCGGGGGCCGAACGACCATGGCCTGGATCAGCTCCTGACGGCAAAGTCCCGCATCCTTGGCGAAGGCCAGGCAGCATGGCTGAAGCGCGAACTGGTGCGCTCGACGGCAACATGGAAAGTGATTGCCTGCGATATGCCGGTCGGACTGGTGATCTGGGACGATTATGGGACGCGCCGAGGCAGCGAGTCCTTCTCCAACGGCGACGATGGAGCGCCGCTCGGGCGAGAGTTGGAACTGGCAGATCTTTTGCGCTTCATCCGCGACGCGGCGGTTTCGAACATCGTCTGGCTGACGGCTGACGTCCACTACACTGCGGCGCATTATTACGATCCGGCCAAGGCAAAGTTCCGCGAGTTCCTGCCGTTTTGGGAGTTCGTCTCCGGCCCGTTGCATTCAGGGACCTACGGAGCGCAGGAGCTCGACATGACCTTCGGCCCAGACGTGCGATACATCAAGGCTGCGTCTGGCGGTGCCGACTCCAATCTGCCACCGTCTGCCGGCCTGCAGTTCTTCGGGCTGGTCGAAATCGACGGGCAGACCGAGCAGATGACCGTGCGGCTGATGGACAGAAACGATACCGAACTCTGGCGGACGGTCATCGACCCCCAGCAACCGAGCTAGGCCTCCATGGCCGCTATCGCCCCTCCCCCCTTTCGCAAACGCGAAAAACACTGTATGAGCGCGCCAAACGTAATTGGCGCATTCCCTTGAACGCAGCGCCTCAGCCTCAGAGATTTGAAACATATGGCACTTCGCAACATCGCGATTATCGCTCACGTTGACCATGGCAAAACGACCCTGGTGGACGAGCTTCTGAAACAGTCCGGCTCGTTTCGCGAGAACCAGCGCGTTGCAGAACGCGTGATGGACTCGAACGACCTTGAAAAGGAGCGCGGCATCACCATCCTCGCCAAGGCGACCTCGGTCGAGTGGAAAGGTGTTCGCATCAACATCGTCGACACCCCAGGCCACGCCGATTTCGGCGGCGAAGTCGAGCGCATTCTCTCGATGGTGGACGGCGCGATCGTGCTCGTCGATGCTTCGGAAGGTCCGATGCCGCAGACGAAATTCGTTGTCGGCAAGGCGCTGAAGGTCGGTCTTCGCCCCATCGTCGCGATCAACAAGATCGACCGTCCCGACGGCCGCCACGAGGAAGTGATCAACGAAGTCTTCGACCTGTTTGCAAACCTCGACGCGACCGACGAACAGCTCGACTTCCCGATCCTTTACGGTTCCGGCCGTGACGGCTGGATGAACGTCAATCCGGAAGGTCCGAAGGATCAGGGTCTTGCACCGCTTCTCGACCTCGTGCTCGAGCATGTTCCGGAGCCGACCGTTCACGACGGTCCCTTCACGATGATCGGCACGATCCTCGAAGCCAATCCCTTTCTCGGCCGTATCATCACCGGCCGCATCAATTCCGGTTCGATCAAGCCGAACCAGCCGGTCAAGGTTCTGCATGGCGACGGCAAGACAATCGAGACCGGCCGTATCTCCAAGATCCTCGCTTTCCGCGGTATCGAGCGTCAGCCGATCGAAGAGGCGCATGCAGGCGATATCATCGCGATCGCCGGTCTCTCCAAGGGCACGGTTGCCGATACTTTCTGCGACCCGTCGATCACCGAGCCGCTGCAGGCCCAGCCTATCGATCCGCCGACGGTCACCATGTCCTTCATCGTCAACGATAGCCCCTATGCCGGCACAGAAGGCGACAAGGTCACCTCGCGCGTCATCCGTGACCGTCTGTTCAAGGAAGCGGAAGGCAACGTTGCGCTGAAGATCGAAGAATCCTCCGAAAAGGATTCGTTCTTCGTATCGGGCCGCGGCGAACTGCAGCTTGCGGTTCTGATCGAGACGATGCGCCGCGAAGGCTTCGAGCTGGCCGTTTCGCGTCCGCGCGTCGTCATGCACAAGGACGAAGCAACGGGCGAGATGCTCGAGCCGATCGAAGAAGTCGTCATCGACGTCGATGAGGAGCATTCGGGCGTCGTGGTGCAGAAGATGTCTGAGCGCAAGGCCGAAATGGTCGAGCTGCGTCCGTCGGGCGGCAATCGCGTGCGCCTTGTCTTCTTCGCACCGACCCGCGGCCTGATCGGCTACCAGTCGGAACTGCTCACCGATACGCGCGGCACAGCCGTGATGAACCGCCTCTTCCACGACTATCAGCCGTACAAGGGCGAGATCGGCGGCCGCGTCAACGGCGTGTTGCTTGCCAATGACTCCGGTGAAGCTGTGGCCTATGCCCTTTTCAATCTTGAAGACCGCGGGCCGATGATCATCGACGCCGGTGAAAAGGTCTATGCCGGCATGATCATCGGCATTCACAGCAGAGACAACGACCTCGAAGTGAACGTGCTGAAGGGCAAGAAACTGACGAACATCCGCGCCGCCGGCAAGGACGAAGCCGTCAAGCTCACGCCGCCGATCCGCATGACGCTCGACCGCGCACTGTCCTGGATTCAGGATGACGAGCTGGTCGAAGTGACGCCGAAGTCGATCCGTCTGCGCAAGATGTATCTCGACCCGAACGAGCGTAAGCGTTTCGAAAAGGCACGCTACGCCTAAGCGATTCTAATTGTTGACATTTCGAACCCCGGCCCGGCGCCGGGGTTTTTTGTTGTGCGGCGCGCTGATTCCGTCTTGTGACAATCGTTAAAAAAGCGTTAAATTTTGCTCATCGTCCACATGTTAAGTCTGTGGGCAAACGGCCGAAACGCATCATCGCGTATGGTTAATTGCCTGCTGGAAGACCAGAGTAAGCGTTATGAAGACGTTGTCGATCGATGTCCGGCGGGCAGAACCGCATGATGCCCAAGCCATCTCCGAGGTGCATCGCCTCGCCTGGCAGCACACTTATGCCGGGATCATTCCGCATCGCGCTTTGACGCAGATGATCGAACGCCGGGGCGAGAACTGGTGGCGCAAGGCGACGCGCGGCCCGGCAACGCTCCTCGTTCTGGATGTCGCCGGCACAGTCGCAGGCTATGCCACGCTTGGCCTCAATCGGGCCCGAGCGCTGCCGCAGGAAGGCGAGATCTACGAGCTCTATCTTCGTCCCGAGTATCAGGGAATTGGTCTTGGGCGCATGCTGTTCGGCGAGGCTCGGCGGCTCCTGAAATCTCTCGGATGCAAGGGGATGGTGGTCTGGTGCCTGGAGGAAAACGAAAATGCCAGCCAGTTCTATCGTGGCCATGGCGGCATCGACTTCTGCGAAGGCATGGAAAGCTTCGACCATAGGCAGCTGAAGAAAATCGGCTTCATCTGGAACTGAAAAAGAAGGGCCTCACGGTCTTTCGAAATAGTCGGTGCATCCGCCTTGAAGCGGCTGCTGAAAATCGGCGCCCTGCTCCTCGAATCGTAGACGAATCTCCAACATCGCGAAGACGCGATGTTGCGTTGCGGAATGAAACGGATTATTTGGCTGCGAACAATTCACCTCGTGGGAGTTTTCGTATGCGCATCGACGCCATTTCCATCGGCAAGAATCCTCCGGAAGATGTCAACGTCATCGTTGAAGTTCCGGTCGGCGGTCATCCCATCAAGTATGAAATGGACAAGGAAGCCGGCACGTTGGTCGTCGACCGCTTCCTCTATACGCCGATGACCTATCCGGGCAACTACGGCTTCGTGCCGCATACGCTCTCGGAAGACGGCGATCCGATCGACGTCCTGATCGCCAGCACCCGTCCGCTGGTTCCGGGCTGCGTGATCAATGTCCGTCCGATCGGCGTTCTGAAGATGGAAGACAATTCGGGCAAGGACGAGAAGATCATCGCCGTTCCGTCGCCGTCGCTTACGCTGCGCTACGAGAAGGTGAGGGACTACACCGACCTTCCGGAGATTACCCTGAAGCAGATCGAGCACTTCTTCGAGCACTACAAGGACCTGGAGCCCGGCAAGTGGGTGAAGATTTTCGGTTGGGGTGATTCTAAGGAAGCCGGCCAGCTGATCCTCGAAGCCGTTGAGCGCGCCAAGAAAGCGAAGTAAGCGGCTACAGCTTCAGAAGCTTTTCGAGCCTTTCCATCAAGTCCTCCAGACCGCCATCGATCCGGAGGACTTTTTTGCGCGATGTATCGCCCGACATCAACTGGATGGAGGATTTCGGTATGCCGAGCGCTTGGGACAGAAGCGCGATCAGCGCCTGGTTGGCTTTTCCCTTCTCAGGGATTGCGCTGACACGGATCTTGAGGTGGCACTTGCCTGCGGCATCGGTCTCGATGCCATCGATCGCGTCGCGCCCGCCATGCGGGGTCAACCGAACGGCGAGGCGCACATGGTCATCGAATATCTTCCAGGCGGAGTTCACGCCACCAGCGGGAAGATGGTGTTCCACATCAAGGAGCGCAGGAAGAAGATAATCAGCAGCAGAATGATCGGCGAGATGTCGATGCCGCCGAGATTGGGCAGCAGCCGGCGAATCGGCCGTAGCAGCGGCTCGGTGACATTATAGAGGAACAGGCCGACCGAATTGACGAACTGGTTCGAGGAATTGATGACGTTGAAGGCGTAAAGCCAGGAGAAAATGGCACTCGCAATCAGCACCCAGGTATAAAGATTCAAAGCCAAATCAATGGTTTGAAAGAGGGCAATCATCTTGGTCTCCAGTTCGTTGCTGACAGACATGTATCTATTGGCGGCTAAACGGGCAAGTGCCACGTGAAAAGGCGCGGCGAATCATGCTACGGCGAACCTGCCCTTTCATGCGTCAGGCTTTTTCGCAGCAGATAACGCCCAGCGCAATGGGCAAGCAGCAGCGCTTTTTCTCTGGTGGATTGCTGCGCGCTATGCGGACAGCGCAGCGATAGAGCCCGGTACGGCTTTTGCCGTCTTGCCTTCGAAGACGATGTCGAGAAATTCGTTCAGCCACGCCTTGAGCGGCGCATCGAAGAGCATGCGGCCCTCCAGATGTTCCCGACCCTGCTGCGCGTTCGGCAGTATGAAGCGGTGGGCGCCATGGACGACCCAGCGATGCATCATCACGCGGGTGAGCTCTGCGTGGAATTGCAGAGCCCAGGCATTGGCGTTGTAGCGAAAGGCCTGGTTTGGATAGGTATCGCCTTCCGCAAGCAGATGGGCGCCGTGCGGCAGATCGAAGCCCTCGCGATGGAAATGGTAGACCATCTTCGGCCAGTGCATCAGCAGCCGGCCCTTTTCGGTCGGCCGCAGCGGATACCAGCCGATTTCGGTCGAGCCGTCGGCGTTCGACTGCACCTTGCCGCCAAGGTGGCGCACCAGCATCTGCGCTCCAAGGCAGATGCCGAGGAACGGGCGGTTTTCCCTCAGTGGAACGTCCAGCCAGTTGATCTCGCTCCTTATGAACTCGTCTGGATCGTTTGCACTCATCGGCCCGCCGAATACGACCGATCCGGCATGGTCCTCGAGCGTAGCGGGCAGCTTGTCGCCCAGAACCGCGCGGCGGATGTCCAGGCTATAGCCCTTGTCGGCCAGAAGCTGGCCGACGCGACCGGGGCTGGAGCGCTCCTGGTGCAGGATGATCAGTATGGGGCGCTTGTCACGTTTGATGGGACGGTCAATCGGCATCGTCTTGCACCACCACCGTGTCGGTCACGCGTGCGGCTGCCTCCTGACGCTTCTGGATGCGCTCGCGGGAGGAAACGCCCAGCAGATCGGCTATTCGCCAAATGACATGGTCTTCCATCTCGCTGCGTTCGCCGTCGGCGTAGACGATGTCCCAGAGAATGCCGATGAGTTCCAGCCGCTGCTCGGTATCCAGATGGCGTTTCAGGTCGGAGGTGAAGCGGTAATAGTCGACGGCGCTGCTTTCGGCTTCCTGGCCAGCCGCAATGACGGCCTCCAGCTGCTTTCCGTCAAGGCCGTATTGCTCCTTGAGCAGTTTGCGGAGTCGCTTCTTTTCGCTGATCTTGATCTTGCCATCCGCTTCCATCACTTGCATGCACAGAGCGGCAACGGCAATGCGGGGATCGTCAGGGCTAAAACCCTTCTTGGGGTTGTTTGCAGTGAGGTTTTGAAAGAATGCCTGAAAACGTTCGAACATGCGGATTTCGTTCCATTTCAGAAAAGGCGCAGACGTGTCTTGGGTTCCGGTTCCCCCTTCATGTTGCGAACGCCAGGATCGTCGGGCATTCCATAAAAGGGCTTCGGCTCTGGCTGGCCGGCAACCGGCTCCGGCTGTTTGGGATCCGTCGCGGGCGAGACAGGCTTCGGCGCAGGTCCAGGAGCCGGCCGAGCGGCCTCTGCAATCGTTGCGGCGCGCTCCAGTTCAATCATGCGGTGGTCGTTGGCCGGGCTTTCTGGCCGCGTCTCGCGAACGGGAGGCAGGGTCTTCAGCGCGACATCGATCGAGACGGCGGACCCATCTTCGATCGGTCCTTCGAGTTGATCGAAGGGCGCCTTCCATTCGAAGGCATCGAGACGGCCGGTGACGGGTGAGATGGCAAGCCATTTGTCGGAAACGAAGCCGTCGGCGACCCACGCCGGATCGCGCGGCGCCTTCAGCGCCTGCGCCAGCCAGTGGCGCACGCGGCCTTGGTCGCCGGTCTCGGCCTCCTCGATATCAGCAAGCAGCAGGAAGGCCGCTTCACGCGGCTGCATGCGCGCAGCCGCTTCGGCCTTGGCCCGGGCCTTGGCGAAATCCTGTGCATCGAGAGCCGCCTGTGCGACCACGAGCAGGGATTCGACATTGTTGGGGCGCAGGGCTTCCAGCCGTTCGGCTCGCTTCAGGCGATCAATCGTGGAATCGCCGCTTCGGGCAAGCACATAGGTGCGGCCGATCTCGGGATGAGGCGCTGCCTTCCAGGCCTGTTCGAGGATCGAGGCTGCCTTGCGCAGTTTGTTCTCGCGGAAAAGCGCCTTGGCGGCAATAATCGCTGCCGGTTCGAAATCGGCAATGAGCTTCAGCGCATGCATCGCGTCGTCGCGCGCGCCGGCCGGATCGCCCTCCAGCTTGTCACCGGCGCGAGCGGTCAGCAGAACACCGCGCAAGCGTTCCGCGTCCTGCTTTTCGACGACACGCGCGGCCTTCTGTCGTTCAAGAAGCAAAATGGCGTCGTCCCAGCGGCCGGCCTGGCTGCGGTATTCGAGCGTTGCCTGGGCTGCCCAGGGCAGATAGGGCGCGTTGTCGGCTGCCTTTTCGGCATATTGGCGTGCGGCTTCGTTGGCGCCGAGGCGTTTGGCCTCGAGATAGAGCCCCCGAAAGCCAAGTTCGCGCGTTTCGGGATCGTTGGCCATCGCTTCGAACTTGGAGCGGGCCTCGTCATGCCGGCCCTCGATCAGGGCCGCCTGTGCTTCGAGCAGGTTGATCAGCGGCTCCTGATCAGCGCGGATGAGGCCGCGGGAGCGGGCTGCCATCTTGCGGGCAAGCAGGGCATTGCCAGCGCCGGCGGCGATAAGGCCGGTCGAGAGCGCCTGATAGCCGCGATCACGCTTGCGGGCGCGAAAATAGCGCGTCACGGAATGGGGCGACGTCCACACCGTGCGGACCAGCCACCAGGCGGTCATGACAACAGCAATCAGTGCGATAAGGCCACTTGCGGCGACGATCAGCTTTGCCTGATAAAGCCTTCCTTCCCACACCAGCGAGAGATCGCCGGGGCGATCGGCAAGCCAGGAGAAGCCGTAGCCGAGAACGACGATGAGGACGACGAAGACGACGAGACGGATCATCGATCAACCCTCCTTTCCGGCGCCGGAAATGGCCTTGGAAAGCGCACTGCCGACCAGTTCCTCGACGCGGATGCGCGCTTCCAATGATTGTTTGAAGGCGGCCGAAGCCTGCTTTGCATTCGAGGGCAGGTCGTTCCATTCGCTGGCAGCGCCCGGCAGGTCGCCGTTCTTTACCTTGTCTTCCAAACGCGCCGCGATGGCCTCGACACTTTCGCCCTCGATGTTGCCGACAGGGCGCACGGTGACGAGCGACCTGGCACTCGCCATCAGCCGGTCCGACCAGCTCTGGTTCGGATCTGCCTGGTTGACCGATCGGACGATGGCGGTCGCCACGTCGGGAACCTGTCGGATCAGTTCGGCGCGCGAGGGGACGCCGGTTTCGGCGAAATTGCGGAGGTCGGCGACGGCCGGATCGTCCGGCGAAACGCCGGCGAAAGTGTCGAGCTCGGCCATAAAAGGTCCGCCGCGGTCGATCGCTGCCTTGAGGGCCGCAGCGGCGATCGCCTGGGCAACGGCAACATCCTGGCGTGGTTCGTCGAGCTTCTTCTCGGCTTCCTCCAGGCGCTTGATAATGTCGGCGCCGCTCGACGCCCGCTCTTCGGAGGATTGCGAGAGAAGCGTGCGCATCTGTTCCAGCTGAGTGGCCAAGTCCGCGACCTTCTGGTTCAGCGCGTCGACTTCCGGGGTGCCCACCGGCTCCGTGGCGGCAGGCGTCTTTGCCGCCGTTTCGAGAGCGGAGACACGCTTGTCGAGCGCATCGACCCTGGTGTTCGGCGCTGCGGCCACCTCGGAGATGGATCGCTTGAGTCCGTCGATTTCAGCCGAAAGGCTTGCCGTTTCATCAAGTCCGGTCTGAGGTGCAAAAGACGTCGGAAGGTAGCCGGCATATTGGATCACGCCAGCACCCAGCAGGGCAACCAGGCCGCCGAAAACACCGGCGGCGATCAAACCGGAGGTCGTTCCGCCGCGCAGCTTTTGCGAAGCCGGCTCGGGGTCCGTTGCCATGTTTTGCTGAGGGGGCTCCTCGGAGGTGGCGGCGTGCTCGGCCGTCTCCTCGGCCCATGGTTGTTTTTCCGGATCGACGGACGCCTCTTCCCCGGCTGTCGCATCGTCTGCGGCGGGCGCGTCGGCGTCGGGCGCGTTCGCTTCGGATTTCTTCTCGGTATCGGCTGCTGCCGCAGTTTCCTGCGCTTCCAGATCGATCGTGACCGGCTCGTCGGCGTTCTTCGAATGACGTGGCGGATTTCCCGATACCATGCGTACCTCATTTTTCCTGCATCGCAACGAAACTAGTCAGTGATGCCTATTATGGAAAGAGGTTAGATCAAATTTGGACGCGTAAGGCCTTCAAAGAAGCGACAGAAGGCTTCTCTCATCCGGCAATGCTGCGATGCGAAGATTTCTTCCAATTGAAGCGGGGACTGCCGCGGCAACAGATGTGCTGAGGCAAAGGATGAGGGCCTGATTGAGCCAGCCGGGTTCCGATCGGACCTCGGGGAGACGGAAAAAACGCTCTGCGGTCGTCCGGGAGTAAAGGACGATGGCCTCCGGCGGCGGGGTCAACGCTTCACGCAGGGCCCCCGGATCGGGTTCTGCCGGCTGCATCCGATAACATTCGGCGACATCGACCTTCAGTCCCAGTGCGTGTGCGCTGCGCTCGAACGTTTCTGCGCGCGGCGAACCGGCGAGATAGGTGACAGATTGCCGCGTCTGCGCCGCAATCAACTCCGCCAGTCGCGCGCCATCGCCCGCCGAGGCTAGAACCGAAGCAAATCCCGCTGCTTTGGCTTCGTTCGCGCTTGCTTCGCCAACGGCGAACACCAGCCGGCGGCTATAAGGCCTGATGTCTGCACCGGACGACGCAAGCGCCCGGACAGCTTCCGCGCTGGTAATGGCGATTGGCCCGTGGCTCCTTGCCAGCGCATCCATGGCGGCCTTGCCATCATGCACGGGCTGCGAGAGCGGCAGCAATACGGGCTCATGCCCCATGTCGCGCAACCTTTTGGCAGTACGCTGACCCGAACGCAGCGGCCGGGTGACGAGCACGCGCATCGTGCGTCAGTTCCAGTCGTCGAAGAAGCCGCTTCCGGCGCGGACGCGGATGTCTTGACCGGCGCGGGTGCCGAGCGCTGCGGCATCGCGTCGATTGCCGTCGATGGTGACCGAGTGCTGGTTGCGACCATCCGGCGTGATGATCAGGCCCGAGAACCTGATCCGATCGCCTTCGCAAACCGCATATCCCCCGATCGGCGTGCGGCAGGAACCGTCGAGTGCTGCAAGGAAAGCGCGCTCACAGGAGACGGCGTCGTGGGTCGTCGGATCGTTGACGGCGGCCAGCAGATCATCGGCGCGCCGATCGCCAATTCGGCTTTCGATGCAGATCGCCCCTTGCGCGGGGGCCGGCGGGAAGGTGTCGGGATCGAGGATATCGGTAATCACGTCGACCTTGCCAAGTCGCTTCAGGCCTGCGAGCGCCAACAGCGTCGCATCGACTTGGCCTTCATCTAGCTTGCGCAGGCGGGTTTCCACCGCGCCCCGGAAGATTGTCACTTTGATATCCGGCCGTATGCGGCGGATCAGAGCCTGGCGGCGCAGCGATGCCGATCCGACCGTTGCGCCATGCGGCAGCTCGATCAGCTTTGGCGCCGTGCGACCGATGACCGCATCGCGGATGTCTTCGCGCGGCAGATAGGCCGACAGATGAAGCCCTTGCGGCAACACCGTCGGCATGTCCTTGGCTGAATGGACGGCGAAGTCGAGGTCGCCGCTTGCAAGCTTTTCTTCCAATTCCTGCGTGAAAAGCCCCTTGCCGCCGATCTCGGCAAGCGGACGGTCGGTAATGCGGTCGCCTTTCGTCGTCAGTACAACGATCTCGAACATTTCCTCCGGCATCGCGTGCGCCGCCATCAGCCGATCGCGCGCTTCGTGAGCCTGAGCAAGGGCCAGCGGGCTGCCCCGCGTTCCGATCCGGAAAGGTTTTGTTTGCATCCGCTTCGATCCGTTGTTACCGGAAGTTCTCGTAACCGGGTTTTGCACCCATCGCAATCAACGACAGGCTTCATGGCTTCCTTTCTACGCATCCTCGGCATCGAAACAAGCTGCGACGAGACTGCCGCGGCTGTGGTCGAGCGCGATGCGGACGGGCGTTCGAAAGTGCTTTCCGATGTCGTCTTGAGCCAATTGGACGAGCATAGCGCCTATGGTGGCGTGGTACCAGAGATAGCCGCGCGTGCCCATGTCGAGGCACTCGATACGCTGATCGACGAGGCGTTGCATCGTGCCAAGGTGTCGCTGTGTGATGTCGATGCGATTGCCGCGACCTCCGGACCGGGATTGATCGGCGGGCTGCTCGTCGGCCTGATGACAGGCAAGGCGATCGCCAAGGCCGCCGGCAAGCCGCTTTATGCGGTGAATCATCTCGAAGGCCATGCGCTGACGGCGCGGCTGACGGACGGGCTTTCCTTTCCCTACCTGATGCTGCTTGTGTCGGGTGGTCATACGCAGCTCATCCTCGTACGCGGCATTGGCCAGTACGAACGCTGGGGAACGACCATCGATGATGCGCTCGGCGAGGCCTTCGACAAGACGGCGAAGCTGCTCGGGCTGCCTTATCCCGGCGGCCCCCAGGTGGAGGCGGCAGCAAAGACGGGCAACCCCGGCCGCTTCGATTTCCCGCGGCCGCTCGTCGGTGAAACGCGGCTCGATTTCTCCTTTTCGGGTTTGAAGACGGCGGTCCGGCAAGCCGCGTTGGATATCGCGCCGCTGACGGAGCAGGATGTCGCCGATATCTGCGCTTCATTTCAAAGGGCGATATCGAGGACTCTGAAGGATCGAATCGGCCGTGGGTTACAGCGGTTCAGGGCGGAGTTTCCGCATCTCGACGGAGAGCCGGCCCTGGTGGTCGCGGGCGGCGTCGCTGCCAACCTCGAACTGCGCGACACGCTACAGGCGCTTTGTGATAAGCACGCCTTCCGCTTCATCGCGCCACCGCTGAAATTGTGCACCGACAATGCGGTGATGATTGCCTGGGCGGGGCTCGAGCGCATGGCGACAGGCGTTGCGCCGGATGATCTCGATGTGCAGCCGCGCTCGCGCTGGCCGTTGGATTCAAATGCGGAAGCGCTGATCAGCTACGGAAAGCGGGGAGCAAAGGCATGAGCGAACGGATTGCCGTCGTTGGCGCGGGCGCTTTCGGAACGGCGCTTGCCGCAGTCATTGCGCTCACCGGCCGCAGCCAGGTCACGCTCGTCGGCCGCGACCCTGCCCTGATGGCCGACCTGAAAGCCGAACGGCTCAACGATGCGGTTCTTCCCGGCATCGAGCTGCCCCAGTCACTGGAATTCTCGGCAGAACCTGATTCGATCGAAGATGCCGATATCGTGCTTTTCGCCATGCCCTCCCAGGCGCAGGCGGATGCGGCCAGGCAGTATGGCCCTTACCTCGGAAAGGACGCAATCGCCGTCACCTGTGCCAAGGGCATCGAGCGGGCGACCGGCAACTTGTTGACAGTCATGCTGGAGCGAGAATTGCCGCAGCATCCCGTTGCGGTGCTTTCGGGGCCCGGTTTTGCATCCGACATCGCCAAAGGACTGCCGACCGCCATGGTCGTTGCTGCATCGCACGTGGCTGTTGCCGAGCGGCTGGCGCAGGCGATTTCGGGCAGGACCTTCCGGCTCTATCCGTCTTCGGACCGTATCGGCGTGCAGCTGGGCGGTGCGCTGAAGAATGTATTGGCGATCGCCTGTGGTATCGTCGAAGGCTGCGGGCTCGGCGATTCTGCGCGCGCAGCGCTGATCGCGCGCGGGCTGGCGGAAATGTCGCGTCTCGTCGTTGCCAAGGGCGGGCAGGCCGACACGGTACGCGGGCTTTCCGGGCTGGGCGATCTTGTCCTGACGGCAACGAGCCATCAGTCGCGCAACCTGCGCTTCGGCATTGCGCTTGGCCGCGGCGAAAAGGCCGATCCCTTGCACGGCGAATTGGTGGAAGGTGCCTTTGCCGCGGCCGTCGCCTCGCGCCTGGCGGAAGAGCTCAATATCGCGATGCCGATCACCGATGCCGTCTCGGCGATCATCGAAGGTAAACTCGGCATCACCGAAGCCATCGAACAATTGATGACACGTCCGATTACCACCGAATAGGAGGCAGACATGCTTTTTGCCGTTCTCTGCAAGGACAAGCCGGGGCACCTCAACACGCGCATGGAAACGCGCGCGGCGCATCTGGAATATCTGAACAAGCTGAACGCCGAAGGAACGCTCAGCATGGCCGGACCGTTCCTCGACACTGAAGGCAAGCCCTGCGGCAGCTTGGTCATGGTCAAGGCCGATACTGCGCAAGCGGCCAGGGCACTAGCCGATGCCGATCCTTATGCCAGGGCTGGTCTTTTCGAGAGTGTCGAGATCAAGCCGTTCAACTGGGTCTTCAACAATCCGGAGGCATAAGGGATGGCCTATTGGCTCTTTAAATCCGAACCTTCCTCCTGGTCCTGGGAGCAGCAGAAGGCAGCAGGCGAGAAAGGTACCGAGTGGACGGGCGTCCGCAATTATCTCGCCCGCAACAACATGCGCGCCATGAAGATCGGCGAAAGAGGCTTCTTCTACCACTCCAATGAGGGCCTGGAGATCGTCGGCATCGTCGAGGTCTGCCTTTTGTCGCATCCCGATTCCACGGCCAAGGGCGACGATCGCTGGGATTGCGTCGATATTCGCGCTGTGCGCGATATGCCCAAACCCGTGACGCTGAAGGATGTCAAGGCGAATGAGAAACTTTCGAAGATGGCATTGGTGACGTCAATGCGCCTTTCGGTCCAGCCCGTGACAGATGACGAGTGGCTCGAAGTCTGCCGCATGGGTGGCCTCGACAATCCGCGGCTCTGACTGCATTGAAGACCGATCCGGAAAGCTTCATCCGCGCCAATACACAACTGATCACGCCGCCGCATGTGCCGGAGATCCGGTTGCATCTGGCGAGCGAAGCGCATGAGCTTTGGCTTAAGACGGAGGAGGAACTGGCAAGGATCGGCCTGCCACCCCCGTTCTGGGCCTTTGCCTGGGCGGGTGGGCAAGGACTCGCGCGTTATATTCTCGATCATCCGGAGACGGTGCAAACCAAGCGCGTTTTCGACTTCGCAACAGGTTCGGGGCTCGTCGCGATCGCGGCGAAGATGGCCGGTGCGGTGACGGTCAAGGCGGCCGATATCGATCCATGGTCTGAAGCGGCGGTGCGGCTGAATGCTGCTGCCAATCGGGTCTCGGTCGATTTTAGCGGCGCCGATTTCGTCGGCAGGCCGGTCGATGCCGATATCGTCCTGGCGGGCGACGTGTTCTATGACCGCGTCTTTGCGGACGCCATCGTTCCATGGTTCGACCGGCTGGCCGGCGAAGGCAGAAAGGTTCTTGTCGGCGATCCGGGCCGGGCCTATTTGCCAAAGGAGCGGCTGGAGTTTTGCGCCGTCTACGAAGTGCCGGTGACGCGGGCGCTCGAAGACAGTGAGAGCAAGAAGACGACGGTCTGGCGGTTCAGGGCCTGATGACGCAGACCTTTGCCTCGTAGCTGCAAGGATCGGCCTCTACGGCAACGTCGATCACCTTGGGACCGGGTGCGAGCAACTCGACCTGCGGCGCACCGTACTGTGCATAACCGTCCGCACCGAAATAGGTGCCGCCTTGGGTTTCGTAGGCATAGGAACCGGCGTAAGTGCCATTGTATTCATAGCGCAGAGGCTGTGGCGACCTTGAAGCGCGGCCGATGCGGTAGCTGCTTGATGACGGCGAGAAATGCTTGAGGCGAACATAACGGTTATGGCCGCGGCCATGATGGCGACGATGACCGCCGAACCAGGGTTTCACGCTGTTTGCCCACCTGAGGCTGTTTGCCCACTTGGCGTTGCTTGCCCAATGGGTCACGCCGCGATGATGCCCAGCTCGCTCGCCCGCCGTGGCAGGAAGCGCAATCAGGGCACACAACACCAGCGCAATGGTCTTCGAAACACGCTGGAACATGGGACGCAACCTCCGGATATCCGATCGTTAACAAATCGTTAATGCCAGCTTGCGTCAAAACGACCTGCGTGTCCACTGAGCCATGAAAAATCAGCATAAACTTCGATCGGGAAAGGCTGGTTTCCTTTTCCGGCAACTTCCCGGTAACGCGAATCGATTAAATTGAAAACAGACAGCAATTGTGCTTGTCGTCGGGAGCTTCGGTGATTAAACGTCGCCGTTGATGCAATGCACACAGACAAATTTGTCATTCCTGTGATTGCCTCGAAATGCTCCGAAATCCGGGAGCGCAAGGACGCCGCGAGGTTCTGATGGCGAATGTGACAAATAACCGGCCTCTGTCGCCGCATTTGCAAGTATACAAGCTTATTCCTACCATGGTCATGTCGATCGTCCACCGCATCACAGGGGCTGCCCTTTATTTCGGCACGCTGCTGATCGCCTGGTGGCTGATCGCGGCTGCGACCGGTCAAGCCTATTACGACTGGGTGAATTGGGTGCTCGGCAGCATCGTCGGCAAGGTCGTCCTGCTTGGTTATACCTGGGCGCTGCTTCACCACATGCTTGGCGGCCTGCGCCACCTGCTGTGGGACCTCGGCCATGGTTTCGAGAAGGAATTCTCCACCAAGCTCGCCATCGCCAACATCATCGGCTCGCTCTGTCTGACGGTGCTGGTCTGGGTGATCGGCATTATCATTCGCTTCTGAGGTCGCTCACATGGATATGCGTACCCCTCTGGGTAAAGTTCGCGGCCTTGGCTCGGCCAAGGAAGGCACAGAACACTTCTGGCGCCAGCGCCTGACGGCTGTCGCCAACGTCCCACTCATCATCTTCTTCGTCATCTTCATGATCGCTTATGCCGGCGCGCCTTATGCAGACGTCGTGCATGCGCTGTCGAACCCCTTTGTGGCAGTCATCATGGGGCTGATGGTGATTTCGGGTATCATTCACATGCGCCTTGGCATGCAGGCCATCATCGAGGACTACGTGCACAGCGAAATCGGCAAGCTCGCCTTGCTGATGCTGAACACGTTTTTCGCGATCGCGGTCGCAGGGCTCTGTCTCTTTGCCATTCTGAAAATTGCTTTCGTAGGATAACCGTATCATGGCACCGACTTCACTTGCTCAGAATGGGAAAGCCTACAAATATGTCGATCACTCCTATGACGTGATCGTCGTCGGCGCCGGCGGCGCCGGTCTTCGCGCAACCCTCGGCATGGCCGAACAGGGTTTCCGGACGGCTTGCATCACCAAGGTATTTCCGACCCGCTCGCACACGGTCGCAGCCCAGGGCGGCATCGCCGCCTCGCTGCAGAACATGACGCCAGACAGCTGGCAATGGCATCTCTACGATACGGTCAAGGGGTCCGACTGGCTCGGTGACGTCGATGCCATGCAATATCTCGCCATGGAAGCGCCGAAGGCGGTCTATGAGCTCGAGCACTACGGCGTGCCCTTCTCGCGCAATGAGGAAGGCAAGATCTATCAGCGTCCATTCGGCGGTCATATGCAGAACTACGGCGAGGGTCCGCCGGTGCAGCGCACCTGCGCGGTTGCCGACCGCACCGGCCACGCCATCCTGCACACGCTTTACGGCCAGTCGCTGCGCTACAACGCCGAGTTCTTCGTCGAATATTTCGCGCTCGACCTCATCATGTCGGAAGACGGAAGCCGTTGTACCGGCGTCGTTGCCTGGTGCCTCGATGACGGCTCGATCCATCGCTTCGCGGCGAAAATGGTGGTGCTGGCGACCGGTGGCTACGGCCGTGCCTATTTCTCCGCGACTTCCGCCCATACCTGCACCGGCGACGGCGGCGGCATGGTGGCGCGCGCAGGGCTTCCGCTGCAGGACATGGAGTTTGTGCAGTTCCATCCCACCGGTATCTACGGCTCGGGCTGTCTGATTACCGAAGGGGCGCGCGGGGAGGGCGGCTATCTCGTCAATTCGGAGGGCGAGCGCTTCATGGAACGCTACGCACCGTCGGCCAAGGACCTTGCCTCGCGCGACGTCGTTTCGCGCTGCATG
Source organism: Rhizobium azibense (assembly GCF_004342325.1). NCBI lineage: Bacteria > Pseudomonadati > Pseudomonadota > Alphaproteobacteria > Hyphomicrobiales > Rhizobiaceae > Rhizobium > Rhizobium azibense. The sequence goes on from NZ_SMBJ01000007.1 coordinate 342,182, forward strand.
ACCTTGGAAATCCGCGAAGGCCGCGGCGTCGGCAAGAACAAGGACCATATCTTCCTGCACCTGGACCATCTCGACCCGGCCGTTTTGCATGAACGCCTGCCGGGCATTTCCGAGAGCGCAAAGATCTTTGCAGGCGTCGATGTGACGCGCGAGCCGATCCCGGTGCTGCCGACCGTTCACTACAACATGGGCGGCATTCCGACGAACTACTGGGGCGAGGTGCTCAATGCCGACAGCGCCAACCCCGAACGCGTGATCCCCGGATTGATGGCGGTCGGCGAAGCGGGCTGCGCTTCGGTGCATGGTGCAAACCGCCTCGGCTCGAACTCGCTGATCGATCTGGTGGTTTTTGGCCGCGCTGCGGCAATCCGTGCCGGCGAGGTCATTGACCGCGCAGCACCGGTCCCGCATCTCAACATCGCCGCCTGTGACAAGATCATGGATCGCTTCGATGGTCTTCGCCACGCCAATGGCGCAACGCCCACGGCGCATCTGCGCGAGAAGATGCAGCGCGCCATGCAGGAAGATGCCGCCGTGTTCCGCACCCAGGAGTCGCTGGAATCGGGCTGCAAGCGCATCTCCTCGATCTGGCAGGAAATGGCAGACATCAAGGTCACGGACCGGTCGATGATCTGGAACTCCGATCTCGTCGAGACGCTCGAGCTGCAAAACCTGATGGCGAATGCGATCACGACGATCTATGGCGCCGAGGCGCGCAAGGAAAGCCGTGGCTCGCACGCCCGCGAGGATTACACCGAAGGCGCATACGCCGGTCGCGACGACGTCAACTGGCGCAAGCACACGCTTGCCTGGGTCGGCAATGCCGGCGAGGTCAAGCTCGACTACCGTCCTGTTCACACCGAGCTCATCTCGGAAGGCATCGATCCCAAGAAGATCGCCCCGAAAGCTCGTGTGTATTGATGATGGGAAACCTTCTTGGACTGGCCGCGGTGCTGGCCGTCTCGCCCCTCATGGCGGAGCGCTACAAATTGCCTGCTCCGGGCGGCAGCCGGCAACGGCGGTTTCGGTGGTTGTAGGATTGCGTGAAAACGGAATTCCTGTCGGCAAACTAGGATTTTATCATGGTTGAACTTGCTCTCCCCAAGAACTCTCAGATGCGCGAAGGCAAGGTCTGGCCGAAGCCGGCGGGTGCGAAGAACACCCGTGAGTTTCGCGTCTACCGCTGGAGCCCGGATGATGGCCAGAACCCTTCGATCGACACCTTCTATATCGATGTCGACGACTGTGGTCCGATGGTTCTCGACGGGCTGCTCTACATCAAGAACAAGATCGATCCGACGTTGACGCTGCGCCGTTCCTGTCGCGAGGGCATCTGCGGTTCCTGCGCGATGAATATCGACGGCACGAACACGCTTGCCTGCACCAAGGGCATGGATGACATCAAAGGAACGGTTAAAATCTATCCACTGCCGCATTTGCCGGTGGTGAAGGATCTCGTGCCGGACCTGACGAATTTCTATGCGCAGCACCGCTCGATCGAACCCTGGCTTAAGACCGTATCTCCGGCCCCTGCCAAGGAATGGAAGCAGAGCCACGAGGATCGCCAGAAGCTCGACGGCCTCTACGAGTGCATCCTGTGCGCCTGCTGCTCGACCTCCTGTCCGAGTTACTGGTGGAACGGCGATCGCTATCTGGGCCCGGCCGTCCTGCTGCAGGCCTATCGCTGGCTGATCGATTCCAGAGACGAGGCGACCGGAGAGCGGCTTGACGGCCTCGAAGATCCGTTCCGGCTTTATCGCTGCCACACGATCATGAACTGTGCGCAGACCTGCCCCAAGGGTCTCAATCCGGCAAAGGCCATAGCCGAGATCAAGAAGATGATGGTTGAGCGCCGGGTCTGATCGCCGATACGCGCCCGGCGCTGAGCGCGGCCGTGCCGGGTTCTTCCGAATCTATGCAGGCATCGTCCGAATCCGGCGCAGGATGGTGCTGATCATCACCTTGCTGACAAATTCTGTCTGCAGGAAGTTATCCGGCAGGCAAGTTGAATCGCGCCATTTCCGGCATAAGCATTTGTCGCGAGCAATTTATGGCTGTGCCGACTTGATTAACCAAAGTGAAATACGCTAATTCGAAAATCAGTCTGATGACCAATTCTGTGCTGCAATAGCGGACAATCGGGAGCATGATGATGCAGTTGCGATATGCGATGACGGGTGTGGCGGTTGTTCTGTCATTGGCGGGCTGCCAGCGCACGGCATATGACAATGCGAGTTACAGCTCGCCGGCACCGCTGACCGCCCAGCCTGTTCCGTCCGTCCAGGGCGGGCAGCTTCCGCCACCGGCAGGCGCCTCGCAGTTTCCCGCCGCTCCGACGGCAGCGCCTGCCCTTCCGGGCCAGTCGGGTGCCATGGCAGCCAGCGCGCTTGATGTCTCCAAGGAATCGATGGTCGGCAGCTGGCGCGTCAACGGCAGGTGCGACATGTTCCTGACGCTGACAAATCTCGGCAGCGGCTCACGTGGCGGCACGCGCGGCTGCGTCGGCGAGCTGACGGCGATGGGCTCCTGGGAAGTCTCCGGCAAGCAGGTCCTTCTCAAGGATCGCAGCGGCAACCAGATCGGCAGCGTCTACAAGACCGCCGACAACAGCTTCAGTGGCCAGACGAGCACCGGCCAACCGATCACTCTCAGCCGGTAAGGCAACCGGCGGCCAACCCGCCGACGACGCGTAGGCGGACTCCTCCCCATGCAGCCTATCCCCGACTACACTTCAAGCGTCAGCGAGCACTTGAAATCGCTGACGGCCTCTGGCGCTCTCCAGATCGATTCAGCACAGATGGATGTGGCAAAAAGCCTCGATCGGGTGCTTTTCGAACTGAAGCGCCGCCGCCCGGCTGCCAAATCCAGCTCGCTCGGCTGGCTCTTCGCTTCGAAGAAAAAACCGAGCGAAGGCATCAAGGGACTTTATATTCACGGCAGCGTCGGGCGTGGCAAGACGATGCTGATGGATATCTTCTACCGCATGGCGCCCTGCTCGAAGAAACGCCGCGCGCACTTCCACGAATTCATGGCCGATGTCCACAACCGCATCGCCGCGCACCGGCTCAAGCTGAAGAACGGCGAGACAAAGCAGGCCGATCCCGTGCCGCCCGTGGCGGCTGCACTTTACCAGGAGGCCGAACTCCTCTGCTTCGATGAGTTTACGGTGACCGACATCGCTGATGCGATGATCCTCTCGCGGCTGTTCTTGGAGCTTTTTGCGCGCGGCTGCGTGCTCGTCGCGACCTCGAATGTCGAGCCCGACAATCTCTACAAGGACGGCCTCAATCGCGGTCTCTTCCTGCCCTTCATCGGGCTCCTCAAGAAGAATGTCGAGGTCGTGACGCTCGACTCCCCGACGGATTACCGGATGGAGAAGCTGAACAGCCAGCCGGTCTATCTGACGCCGATAGACGAGCGGACGGATATGGCGATGGACGCGTCCTGGGCACAGGCGCTGGATGGACGCAAGGCGCAATCTCTCGAAATTCCGATGAAAGGTCGCTCGATCCATGTGCCGCTCGCGGCCGATCGCATGGCACGCTTTTCCTTTGCCGATCTCTGCGAGAAACCGCTCGGTGCTGCCGATTTTCTCGCAATCGCCAAGCGTTTCGATACGATCTATGTCGATCGCATCCCGAGGCTCGGTCCGGACAAGCGGAACCAGGCCAAGCGTTTCATCATCCTAGTCGACACGCTCTACGACCACGGCGTTCGCCTTCATGCATCGGCTGCGGCAATGCCGGAAGACCTGCTGATCGAACGGCGGGGAACGGAAGGCTTTGAATTCAATCGTACGGCATCGCGTCTTTTCGAGATGCGCAGCGCAGAATATCTCGCAATGCACCATAAAAAGCATGCCGCCGAGTGACGGGCTGGCATCGAAATATCTTACGTTTACGTAAGAAATTTTGTATCTAAACGATTGAAATTGCTTATCCAAAAATAACACGTTGCCATTTTTTGGCTTTAAGGCTATGCGATTGCGTCATTGGACGACGCCTCGACGCGCCGCCCGACTGATTTTGATCGCAAAGGAAACAGCGAAATGGCGCGTAACAAGATCGCACTTATCGGTTCTGGCATGATTGGTGGCACGCTGGCGCATCTCGCCGGCCTGAAAGAGCTCGGCGACATCGTCCTCTTCGACATTGCCGACGGCATTCCACAGGGCAAGGGCCTCGATATCGCCCAGTCGTCCCCGGTCGAAGGCTTCGACGCCAATCTGACAGGCGCCAGCGACTATTCCGCGATCGAAGGCGCAGATGTCTGCATCGTCACAGCCGGCGTTCCGCGCAAGCCGGGCATGAGCCGCGACGACCTTCTCGGCATCAACCTCAAGGTCATGGAGCAGGTCGGCGCCGGCATCAAGAAATATGCCCCGAACGCCTTCGTCATCTGCATTACAAATCCGCTCGACGCCATGGTCTGGGCGCTGCAGAAGTTTTCCGGCCTTCCGGCCAACAAGGTCGTCGGCATGGCCGGCGTTCTCGACAGCTCGCGCTTTCGCCTCTTCCTCGCCAAGGAATTCAACGTTTCCGTTCAGGACGTCACTGCTTTCGTTCTCGGCGGCCACGGCGACACGATGGTCCCGCTTGCTCGCTACTCCACCGTTGCCGGCATTCCGCTCACCGACCTCATCACCATGGGTTGGGTCACCAAGGAACGGCTTGAGGAAATCATCCAGCGCACCCGTGACGGCGGCGCCGAAATCGTGGGCCTCCTGAAGACCGGTTCGGCCTACTACGCTCCGGCAGCCTCGGCAATCGAGATGGCCGAGGCCTACCTCAAGGACAAAAAGCGCGTTCTGCCCTGCGCGGCGCATCTCTCCGGCCAATACGGTGTCAAGGACATGTATGTCGGCGTTCCGACAGTCATCGGTGCCGGCGGCGTCGAACGCGTCATCGAGATCGACCTCAACAAGGCCGAGAAGGAAGCCTTCGACAAGTCCGTCGGCGCTGTCGCCGGCCTGTGTGAAGCCTGCATCAACATCGCGCCCGCGCTGAAGTAATCGAAACAGGATCAAACCCATGAACATTCATGAATATCAGGCCAAGGCTCTGCTGAAGAGCTATGGCGCACCGGTCGCTGAAGGTGTGGCCATCTTCAAGGCCGACGAAGCCGAGGCTGCGGCAAAGCAATTGCCTGGTCCGCTCTACGTCGTGAAAAGCCAGATCCACGCCGGCGGCCGCGGCAAGGGTAAATTCAAGGAGCTTCCGCCGGAAGCCAAAGGTGGCGTTCGCCTTGCGAAGTCGATCGACGAAGTCGTCGCCAATTCCAAGGAAATGCTCGGCAATACGCTGGTCACCAAGCAGACCGGCCCGGCCGGCAAGCAGGTCAACCGCCTCTACATCGAAGACGGCGCCGATATCGACCGCGAACTCTATCTCTCGATACTCGTCGACCGTTCCGTCGGTCAGGTTGCCTTCGTCGTTTCGACGGAAGGCGGCATGGATATCGAGACCGTTGCACACGACACACCCGAGAAGATTATCACCGTTGCCATCGACCCCGCAAACGGCGTGACGGCTGAGGACAGCAAGAAGCTTGCGGATGCGCTCAATCTTCAAGGCGAAGCTCGCAAGGATGGCGACACGCTGTTCCCGATCCTCTACAAGGCTTTCGTCGAAAAGGACATGAGCCTGCTCGAAGTCAATCCGCTGATCGTCATGAAGAACGGTCGCCTGCGCGTGCTCGACGCCAAGGTATCCTTCGACGGCAATGCGCTCTTCCGTCACGAAGACATCGTCGCGCTGCGCGACAAAACGGAAGAAGACGAGAAGGAAATCGAAGCCTCCAAATACGACCTTGCATATGTTGCCCTCGACGGCAATATCGGCTGCATGGTCAATGGTGCGGGCCTTGCCATGGCAACCATGGACATCATCAAGCTCTACGGCGCCGAGCCTGCGAACTTCCTCGATGTCGGTGGCGGTGCCTCGAAGGAGAAGGTCACCGCGGCCTTCAAGATCATCACCGCCGATCCGGCCGTGAAGGGCATCCTGGTCAATATCTTCGGCGGCATCATGCGCTGCGACGTCATCGCCGAAGGCGTGATCGCGGCGGTCAAGGAAGTCGGCCTCCAGGTGCCGCTCGTCGTCCGTCTCGAAGGCACCAACGTGGAACTCGGCAAGAAAATCATACGAGACAGCGGGCTGAACGTGATCCCTGCCGACGATCTTGACGACGCGGCGAAGAAGATCGTCGCTGCTGTGAAAGGGAACTAAGGCATGTCCATTCTCGTCAACAAGAACACCAAGGTCCTGGTCCAGGGCCTGACCGGCAAGACCGGCACTTTCCACACCGAGCAGGCGCTTGCCTATTACGGCACCAAGATGGTCGGCGGCATTCATCCGAAGAAGGGTGGCGAGACCTGGGGGTCGCTCGAAGGCGAGGCACATCTGCCGATCTTCGCCTCCGTCGCCGAGGGCAAGGAAAAGACTGGTGCCGACGCATCGGTGATCTACGTGCCGCCGGCCGGCGCCGCCGAGGCGATCATCGAGGCGATCGAGGCGGAAATCCCGCTCATCATCTGCATCACCGAAGGCATTCCGGTCGAGGACATGATCAAGGTCAAGTCGAAGCTCGACAAATCGAAGTCGCGACTGATCGGTCCGAACTGCCCGGGTGTCCTGACACCTGAGGAATGCAAGATCGGCATCATGCCGGGTTCCATCTTCAAAAAAGGTTCGGTCGGCGTTCTCTCGCGCTCCGGCACGCTGACCTATGAAGCCGTCTTCCAGACCTCGAATGAGGGTCTCGGCCAAACGACGGCAGTCGGCATCGGCGGCGACCCGGTCAAGGGCACCGAATTCATCGACGTACTCGAGATGTTCCTGGCCGACGACGAAACCAAGTCGATCATCATGATCGGCGAAATCGGCGGATCGGCCGAAGAAGACGCGGCGCAGTTCCTCAAGGACGAAGCCAAGCGCGGACGCAAGAAGCCGATGGTCGGCTTCATCGCCGGGCGTACGGCACCTCCCGGCCGCACCATGGGCCATGCCGGCGCCGTGATTTCCGGCGGCAAGGGCGGCGCGGAAGACAAGATCGCGGCCATGGAAGCGGCCGGCATCACGGTGTCGCCGTCTCCGGCTCGTCTCGGCAAGACGCTGGTTGAAGTCCTCAAGGGCTGAGCCAATTTCGATATCCGGGCGGAAGAAAGCATCTGCGCTTCCGCCCGGCCCCAAGGTATTCGACAGCAGGCATGCCGCGGACAGGCGGCAAATGAGAATGCGGCAGCCGGTTAGAGCCGGCGAATTCATCAAAAGTCAGGAGGCGGGCGGAAAGCGTCCGCGTAAAACCATGGCACGGCAAGAAGCCAACGAGCAGTTTCAGATCACCTCGTTTCTGGATGGCGCCAATGCTGCCTATATCGAGCAGCTCTATGCGCGTTACGAAGAAGATCCGTCATCGGTCGACGATCAGTGGCGGACCTTCTTCAAGGCGCTGGAGGACGATCCGAACGATGTGAAGAAGGCGGCCAAGGGCGCTTCTTGGCGCAAGAAGAACTGGCCGATTCAGGCCGGCGGCGATCTCGTATCTGCGCTCGACGGGGATTGGGGCACGGTCGAGAAGGTCATCGAAACCAAGGTAAAGGCAAAGGCCGAAGCTGCCGGCAAGCCGACCGACGGCGCCGACATTCTCCAGGCGACGCGCGATTCCGTGCGTGCCATCATGATGATCCGCGCCTATCGCATGCGCGGCCATCTGCATGCCAAGCTCGATCCGCTTGGCATCGCTGTACCGGTCGAAGACTATAAGGAACTGTCGCCGGAAGCTTACGGCTTCAGCCCGGCCGACTACGATCGCAAGATCTTCATCGACAACGTGCTTGGCCTCGAATACGCGACCATCCCGCAGATGATCGAGATCCTCGAGCGAACCTATTGCTCGACCCTTGGCGTCGAGTTCATGCACATGTCCAATCCGGAAGAGAAGGCCTGGATTCAGGAACGAATCGAAGGGCCCGACAAGGGCGTGGCGTTCACACCGGAAGGCAAGAAGGCGATCCTTGCCAAGCTCGTCGAAGCGGAAGGCTACGAACAGTTCCTCGACGTCAAGTTCAAGGGCACCAAGCGCTTCGGCCTCGATGGCGGTGAATCACTGATCCCGGCACTTGAGCAGATCCTAAAGCGTGGCGGTCACCTCGGCCTGAAGGAAGCCGTGTTCGGCATGGCCCATCGCGGCCGCTTGAACGTGCTCAGCCAGGTCATGGGAAAGCCGCATCGCGCCATCTTCCATGAGTTCAAGGGTGGTTCCTATGCGCCCGACGAGGTCGAAGGTTCCGGCGACGTGAAGTACCATCTCGGTGCATCTTCCGACCGCGAATTCGACGGCAACAAGGTACACGTTTCGCTGACGGCAAACCCCTCGCATCTTGAAATCGTCGACCCCGTCGTCATGGGAAAGGCGCGCGCCAAGCAGGACATGAGTGCTACCGTCTGGGAAGGCGACGTCATTCCGCTCTCTGAGCGCGCCAAGATTTTGCCGTTGCTGATCCACGGCGATGCAGCTTTTGCCGGCCAGGGCGTCATCGCTGAAATTCTCGGCCTTTCAGGACTTCGCGGCCACCGTGTCGCCGGCACGATGCATGTCATCATCAACAACCAGATCGGCTTTACGACGAACCCGGCCTTCTCCCGTTCGTCGCCCTATCCGTCGGACGTGGCGAAGATGATCGAGGCGCCGATCTTCCACGTCAACGGCGACGATCCGGAAGCTGTGGTCTACGCCGCGAAAATCGCGACCGAGTTCCGCATGAAATTCCACAAGCCGGTCGTCATCGACATGTTCTGCTACCGCCGCTACGGCCACAACGAAGGCGACGAACCGTCCTTCACCCAGCCGAAGATGTACAAGGTCATCCGTGGCCACAAGACGGTGTTCCAGCTTTACGCCGAGCGTCTTGTTGCGCAAGGCCTGCTGACCGAAGGCGAAGTCGAGAAGATGAAGGCCGACTGGCGCGCTCATCTCGAACAGGAGTTCGAGGCCGGGCAGTCCTACAAGCCGAACAAGGCCGACTGGCTGGACGGCGAATGGTCTGGTCTGCGCACAGCCGACAACGCCGATGAGCAGCGCCGTGGCAAGACGGCAGTGCCGATGAAACAGTTGAAGGAGATCGGCCGCAAGCTCTCGGAAGTCCCCGCGGGCTTCAACGCGCACCGCACGATCCAGCGCTTCATGGAAAACCGGGCCAACATGATCCAGACGGGCGAAGGCATCGACTGGGCAATGGGCGAAGCGCTCGCTTTTGGCGCACTCTGCCTCGAAGGACACAAGATCCGCCTTTCGGGTCAAGATTGCGAACGCGGCACCTTCTCGCAGCGCCATTCGGTCCTTTACGATCAGGAGACGGAAGCGCGTTACATTCCGCTCGCCAACCTGTCGCCGACGCAGGCCCGCTACGAGGTCATCAACTCGATGCTCTCCGAAGAGGCCGTGCTCGGCTTCGAATACGGTTATTCGCTGGCGCGGCCGAACGCCCTCACGCTCTGGGAAGCGCAGTTCGGCGACTTCGCAAATGGTGCGCAGGTCGTCTTCGACCAGTTCATTTCCTCGGGCGAACGCAAGTGGCTGCGCATGTCGGGTCTCGTCTGCCTGCTGCCGCATGGTTACGAAGGCCAGGGTCCGGAACATTCTTCGGCCCGCCTGGAACGCTTCCTGCAGCTTTGTGCCGAAGACAACATGCAGGTTGCCAACGTCACGACCCCGGCGAACTACTTCCACATCCTGCGCCGTCAGTTGAAACGCGACTTCCGCAAGCCGCTGATCCTGATGACGCCGAAGTCGTTGCTGCGCCACAAGCGGGCCGTTTCGAGCCTCGCGGAGATGGCCGGCGAATCCTCCTTCCACCGCCTTTTGTGGGATGATGCAGAGGTCATCAAGGACGGACCGATCAAGCTGCAGAAAGACAACAAGATCCGCCGCGTCGTCATGTGCTCCGGCAAGGTCTATTATGATCTTCTGGAGGAACGCGAAAAGCGCGGCATCGACGATGTCTATCTGCTGCGCGTCGAACAGCTCTACCCCTTCCCGGCCAAGGCGCTCATCAACGAGCTCTCCCGCTTCCGCAATGCCGAAATGGTCTGGTGCCAGGAAGAGCCGAAGAACATGGGCGCATGGTCGTTCATCGATCCGTATCTCGAATGGGTTCTTGCCCACATCGACGCGAAGTATCAGCGCGTCCGCTACACCGGACGTCCGGCTGCCGCTTCGCCGGCAACGGGGTTGATGTCCAAGCATCTGTCGCAGCTCGCGGCATTCCTTGAGGATGCGCTGGGCGGCTGAGGAGTTGGGGCGATGGCATATTTCTTCTTGAGACTTGTGCCGCCTCGTTCCCGCTTTCCGAACGACGCGACCGCGGAGGAGATGGCTGCGATGGAACGGCATGCCGAATATTGGCGCCACAACGCAGAAGCGGGATCGGCAATTGCTGTCGGCCCCGTCTTCGAGGGCGAAGGCGCCTGGGGCATGGCGGTCGTCTCAGTCGAGGATCGAGAGGCCGCGAAGGCGCTTGCCGATGCAGATCCGATCGTCCGCTCCAGTTTCGGTTTCCACTTCGAAGTTTTACCCATGCCCTCGATCATTCTCCGGCCGTCTGCTGCCGGAAACGAATAAACGAAAACAAGCAAATCAGGATTTGAACAATGGCCACAGAAATCCGCGTTCCAACTCTCGGTGAATCCGTCAGCGAGGCAACCGTCGGCACCTGGTTCAAGAAGGTTGGCGACGCCATCAAGGCCGATGAGCCGATTCTCGAGCTTGAAACCGACAAGGTGACCATCGAAGTACCGGCACCGACCTCCGGTACGCTTTCCGAAATCGTTGCCCAGGCCGGCGAAACCGTGGGCCTCGGCGCGCTGCTCGGCCAGATCGCCGCAGGCGCTGCAGCCCCGGCTGCCGCTCCTGCAAAGGCTGCCGAGCCGGCCATGGCTGCTTCGGCCCAGCCAACGGCCGCCGCTCCGGCTGCTGCCGCTGCGGCACCGGTTGCTTCTGCCCCGGCCCCGGCTTCCGCCATGCCGGCGGCGCCCGCTGCCGCCAAGATGCTTGCTGAAAACAATCTCTCGGCCGATCAGGTCGAAGGCAGTGGCAAGCGCGGCCAGGTGCTGAAGGGCGATGTGATCGCTGCCGTCGCCAAGGGCCTTTCCGCCCCGGCTGCTGCGCCGGCTGCTCCCGCTGCGGTCCGTGGGCCATCGACGGTTGAGGACGCCGGCCGCGAGGAGCGCGTGAAGATGACGCGCCTGCGCCAGACGATTGCCAAGCGCCTCAAGGATGCGCAGAACACCGCAGCCATGCTCACCACCTACAACGAGGTGGACATGAAGGCAGTCATGGACCTGCGCGCCAAGTACAAGGACGTCTTCGAAAAGAAGCATGGCGTGAAGCTCGGCTTCATGGGCTTCTTCACCAAGGCTGTGACGCACGCCCTGAAGGAACTGCCGGCCGTCAACGCCGAGATCGATGGCACCGACATCATCTACAAGAACTACTGCCACATCGGTATGGCTGTCGGCACAGACAAGGGCCTGGTCGTTCCGATCATCCGCGATGCCGACCAGATGTCGATTGCCGAGATCGAGAAGGATCTTGGCCGCCTTGCCAAGGCGGCGCGCGACGGCACGCTCTCGATGGCCGACATGCAGGGCGGCACCTTCACGATCACCAATGGCGGCGTCTACGGTTCGCTGATGTCCTCGCCGATCCTCAATGCGCCGCAGTCGGGCATTCTGGGCATGCACAAGATCCAGGAGCGTCCGGTCGTTGTCGGCGGTCAGATCGTCATCCGTCCGATGATGTATCTGGCACTCTCCTACGATCACCGCATTGTCGACGGCAAGGAAGCCGTGACCTTCCTCGTCCGCGTCAAGGAAAGCCTGGAAGATCCGGAGCGTCTGGTTCTCGATCTCTAAGAGAATTTGGGCCGCGCGAGCGGCCCTGTTTTTCGCGGCAAGGAGTGCCTGATGGCGCGTGGAGTACCGGCAGCGGACGGCAGTTCGCCTCGCATCGTTACGCTGAAAATGGCAGCTGCCCTGGCAGTGCCACTTTTCCTGTGCGCGATGGCGAAAGCCGCGCTGGCGGGCGAATGCGCGCAGTCGAATGCCGTCTATGCCGATCGCGACGGAGCCTATGAACTGCGCTTTTTGCCGCTCGGTTCCGAAGCTGCGGCGGCGAGCAATCAGTTCAAGCTCAATGTTCTGAAGACCTCGATCGTCTTGGACGGCTATGTGATGCCGTCGGAGGATCCTGACCGTGCGATCGGCATCGTCATGTTCAACTGCCCGGATGGTGATGTGACCGGTGCCGATCTCGATGCCTGTACGATCTGGCAAGGGCCGGTCTACAGCGTCGGTGCCGCGGGCGAACTGGAGAATCTTCAGGCGGAGGCGGCGGGCGCGGCGGACAGGATCGTGCTGCCTGGTCTCGGTCCGGCAATCCGCGAATCCTCGATTTGGGGCGAGGGCAAGGCGACGGTGGCACCCTGGGACGTCCTGACTTTCAAGGAATGCGCGAAATGAGTGATGCGCCTGTTCTGCTCGTGACCGGGGCAAGCCGCGGCATCGGTGCTGCCGTCTCAAGGCTTGCCGCCAAGCAAGGTTGGCGGGTAGCCGTGAATTTTGCCTCGAACAGGGCAGCGGCGGATGCCGTCATTGCAGCGATCACGGCGCATGGCGGCGAGGCGATTGCCGTCAAAGGCGATGTCGGCAACGCCACTGATATCAGCTTGATGTTCGAAACCGTTGATCGTCATTTCGGGCGGCTTGACGGGCTGGTGAACAATGCCGGCATCGTCGATATTGCTCAGCGCATCGACGAAATGAGCGTCGAGCGCATCGAGCGGATGATGCGTGTCAATGTCACCGGCTCCATTCTCTGCGCGGCGCAGGCCGTTCGCCGCATGTCCAGCAGGCATGGCGGCAAGGGCGGAGCGATCGTCAACATCTCGTCGATGGCGGCGATCATCGGATCACCGTCGCAATATGTGGATTACGCCGCTTCGAAGGCGGCGATCGATACCTTCACGATCGGGCTCGCCCGCGAGGTCGCCGCCGATGGCATCAGGGTGAATGCGATCCGCCCGGGAATTATCGACACCGATATTCACGCTTCCGGTGGACTGCCAGACCGTGCGCGCGACATGGCGCCGAGTATTCCGATGCAGCGGCCGGGAACGGCAGAAGAGGTCGCCGATGCCGTCGTCTATCTTCTTTCTTCCGCGGCCTCCTATGTCACGGGTGCAATCCTCAACGTTAGCGGTGGGCGGTAGGCAAAGGGTAAGCGATGCAATATCTTCTCGAATTCCTGGGCCTGATGGTCGTCTTTTCGGTCTTCATCGTCGTTCCGGGTGCCGACTTTGCCGTGATCCTTCGCCAGAGCATCGTGAATGGCCGCCGCGCTGCGATGATGACCGGCCTCGGCATGGGCTTCTCGCTGCTCTTCCACATAAGCTACACGATCTTCGGCCTCGGCCTGGTCGTGTCAAAGTCGCTGTTGCTGTTTGCGACGATCAAATGGGCGGGTGTCGCCTATCTGGTCTATCTCGGTATCAAATCCTTCCGCGAACCCGTATTCAATGTCAGGGAAATCGAAGTCAGCAGAGCCGATCGCAAGGCCGTTTCGGCGGTCAAGTGCCTCGCCATGGGTTTCATCACCAATGCCCTTAATCCTAAGCCAGTGCTCTTCTTCCTGTCGCTGTTCTCGACGCTGGTGCATCACGACACACCAGCGCTGATCCAATTCAGCTACGGCATCGGCATGGCATCTGCACTCGTTGCCTGGTTTGCAGTCGTCTCGATCTTCTTGACCGTCAAGCCCGTCCGCGACCGCTTCATTGCCAGTGGCAAATGGTTCAACCGTATCACCGGCGCCGCATTGGTCGGCTTCGGCTTCCGCCTCGCGATCACCCGCGCGGCCGACTAAACGATTAAAGCAAAGGAAAAAAACAATGTCCTATGATGTGATCATTATCGGAACCGGCCCCGGCGGCTATGTCGCTGCAATTAAGGCGGCCCAGCTCGGCCTCAAGGTTGCGGTCGTCGAAAAGCGCGCGACCTTCGGCGGCACCTGCCTTAATGTCGGCTGCATTCCCTCCAAGGCGTTGCTGCATGCTTCCGAAATGTTCCATCATGCCGGTCACGGCATGGATGCGCTAGGGATCGAAATACCGGCTCCGAAACTTAATCTCGAAAAGATGCTGGCGCACAAGGATGCGACGGTGAAGTCGAATGTCGACGGCGTGGCCTTCCTCTTCAAGAAGAACAAGATCGATGCCTTCCAAGGCTCCGGCAAGATCGTTTCCGCCGGGAAAGTTTCAGTGACCGCCGGAGATGGCAAGGTGCAGGAGATCGAAGGCAAGAACATCGTGATAGCCACGGGCTCCGATGTTGCCGGCATCCCGGGTGTTGAGGTCGACTTCGATGAAAAAGTGATCATCTCCTCGACCGGCGGTATCGCACTGGAGAAGGTGCCGGAAACGATGATCGTCGTCGGTGGCGGCGTCATCGGTCTCGAACTCGGCTCTGTCTGGTCGCGCCTCGGTGCGAAGGTGACCGTCGTCGAATATCTCGATACGATCCTCGGCGGCATGGATGGCGATGTAGCCAAGCAGTTCCAGCGCATGCTCGTCAAGCAGGACATCGAATTCAATCTCGGCGCCAAGGTCGTCGGCGTCGAGAAGGCCGGCACGGGTGCCAGGGTGACCTTCGAACCGGTCAAGGGCGGCGACAAGGTGACGCTCGAAGCGGAAGTCGTTCTCATCGCCACTGGCCGCTTGCCCTATACGGCAGGCCTCGGCCTTGAAGAGGCCGGTGTCAAGCTCGACAATCGCGGCCGCGTCGAGATCGACGGACATTTCAAGACCAATATCGCCGGCATTTATGCAATCGGCGACGTCGTGAAGGGTCCTATGCTGGCGCACAAGGCGGAAGACGAAGGCGTAGCGCTCGCCGAAATCCTTGCCGGCCAGGCCGGTCATGTGAACTACGACGTCATCCCGAGCGTCGTCTATACACAGCCCGAAGTCGCTTCCGTCGGCAAAACCGAGGAAGAGCTGAAGGCTGCAGGCATTGCCTATAAGGCTGGCAAGTTCCCGTTCACGGCAAACGGCCGCGCCCGCGCGATGCTCGCGACCGACGGCTTCGTAAAGATCCTTTCGGACAAGGCGACGGACCGGGTTCTCGGCGGACATATCGTCGGCTTCGGTGCCGGCGAGATGATCCACGAGATTGCCGTTCTCATGGAATTCGGCGGTTCTGCCGAGGATCTCGGCCGTACCTGCCACGCGCATCCGACAATGTCGGAAGCCGTGAAGGAAGCGGCGCTCGCTGCCTTCGCCAAGCCGATCCATATGTAAACGAAGCTCGCAGCCGCGGTTCGCAAGGATCGCGGCTATTTTGAACGGGTCTCGAGCAAGCGTCTTCGCCTTTCTGGACTGAAGGCGGTCACGTCGTTGCTTCGGTCCTGCGGCCACGGGGGGCCGAACAAAACTGGAAATCCAGGATGTAGCCGCGCCTTGCGAGCAGCATCAATTCACTTTCGTGACGGTGAAGCCTTGTTTGCGCAGAAGTTCGATGATGCCGACTTCGCCCGGCAGATGCAGGGCGCCGACGGCCATGAAGACATCGCCGCCGGCCAGAATCGGAGCTGCACGCTCGGCCATCGTCTTGTTGCGGTCGAGGATGATACGCTGCTCGAAGCTGGCGTAGTCGCTCTTCTCGTCCTTGCCGTCCGGCGACACTGTTTTCAGCATCGGTATGGTCATGCCGATGTCGCCTGAGAGGTAGAGATCGGTCATCGTTTCCACGACGTCGTTCATCTTGGAGCCGAGCTCCAGCGTCTCGATCAGGGATTTCAGATGGAATTCCACCGGAAGTTCGGCCATTGCCTGCAGTTGTTCGGCAAGCGTCTCGAGCCCGCGCACCTGCTTGCCTTCGGCGGCTGCGTCGGCTGCGATCTTCTGATCGAGGAAGGGGATACCCTTCGCCTTGCGGGAAATTTCGCAGGCGGGGAGCGCCACTGCGCTTGCAATCATCCAGGGGCGCATGCGCGAAACGGCCGACAGCGGAATGCCGCGTCGCTTCAGGCCGGCACCGAGACGGGCGTAATCATCGCGTGACAGAAGTTTCTCGATCGTCGTCCCATCGGTGAACATGGTGAGATCCGGGCGGGCGAGGAGCGCGGCGGCCGCCTTCTTCTGGCTCAGGATTTCATCGGATTCGATGACGATCGTATCGGCGCCATCACGAGCGGCCCGGGCGTAGAGCGGCAGGTTCAGCACGCGCGGATCAGTAACATGCATGCTGCCAAGCAGCCATGAAGGCTTCAGGCCGGGCTTTTCGATCTTCCAGAAGATGCCTTTGCCGTTCGGCGTCGCATCCGCTTCCTTGACGACCTCTGCATAGCGCGCAGGATCGTTCTGCTGTAGCTCGCTCATCAGGTTTTTGCCGGTGCAGGTATCGTCGGCAGCCTGGGCCGAAGACACCGCAAGGAGCATCGCGAGAAGCGCGGCGGCAAGCAACATATGGAAGGCCGCAATCAGCCAGAGCAACATGTTGCCCGCTGTCGCAATGCCAAGACTGCGGTGGCCGATGGTGATCGTCATGATGGTGTTCCGCTCACGATGGATGAGAGCCCATGCTCTACGCCCTGCATGCGCATATTGCCTTAAGAGAATACGTTAACAAAGGATTACGCTCTCGGATGGGCTCGATCGTAGACTTCCAGCAGACGCGATGAATCAACGCCGGTATAGACCTGGGTCGTGGACAGGCTTGCGTGACCGAGCAGTTCCTGGATCGTCCTCAGATCGCCGCCGCCAGCCAAAAGATGCGTTGCAAAAGAATGCCGCAGTGCATGCGGTGTTGCCGTTTCCGGCAATCCGAAGGCGCCGCGCATCCGCTGCATCGTGCGCTGGATGATCCCGGTCTGGAGCTTGCCGCCGCGAGCGCCGCGGAAGAGCGGTTCTCCTTTCTCCAGATGGTACGGGCACAGGGAGCGGTATTTCTCAACGGCTTCAAGAACGATGGGCAGCAGCGGAACCAGGCGCGTCTTGTTGCCCTTGCCGGTGATGCGCAGTGCCGTGGCGCCTGCATGCAAGCTGTCCGCAGTCAGGTCAAGTGCCTCGGCAATGCGAAGCCCGCAGCCATAGAGGAGCGTGAAAACGGCGGCATCGCGCGCAGCGATCCATGGCTCCTCGTGAAGCTGTGCCTCGTTGCTTGCGACAGTGATCGCCTGCTTGTCGGAGAGCGGTTTCGGCAGCGATTTCGGCTGTTTCGGCGAGCGAACGGCTCCTGCTGCTGCGGCGTTCACCAGCCCTTTTTTTTCCAGATATCGCAGCAGCGACCGAAGACCGGCCAGATTGCGGCCAAGCGATCGCGCCCCCGAACCTTCTTTCCGGCGGGCGGCCAGGAAGCCGCGGAAATCGGCCGGACGAAGAGATTCAATGTCCTTCAACGTCGCCGGGCCGCCTATGTGGCCCGTCAGGAAGGTGAGGAACTGGCGGCTGTCGCGCTCGTAGGCGTCGAGCGTGTGTTCCGATAAGCGCCGCTCGCGCTCGAGACTTTCCAGCCAGGCGCTGCGTTCCGCCATCAGGCGCGGGTCGGCGATAATCAGCAGTTCGGTCACTGGCGCGGGCCTTGATTTTGTTCTTGCCTTTGCCAAGTTTGAAGGAGAGACCGTTAGGGAATTGCTAATATCGGCCAAGCTCTTGTCATGCTTCCATCATATTAGGTTGCGATAGCTGTGCCGAACGAAACAGGACTTTGCATGGCACGGCGCCAATCCACGACGGCTCTCGGACAGCTCGCGGAAGCGATCGCTCTGGTCTCCCACGGCAACCCCGGACACATCGTTGATACTCTGATCGCCGAGCGCGGCCAGCGCATCGTCCGCCACCCGCTTTGGCCGGTGATGCGGCCCTTTCTCTATGCCCTTTTGCGCTATAACAGGGCACTTCAGTTCGCCAACGACGTAGCGAACATGCCTGGCTTCCAGTGCTTCGAATATATGAGCAACCTGCTGATGCTGGATATCGCGGTTCGAAATGCCGAGCGTATACCTGCTTCGGGGGGCTTCATTCTCGTCAGCAATCATCCAACCGGCATTGCCGACGGTGTGGCAGTCTTCGACCTCCTGAAGAACCGCCGCCCGGACATGATGTTCTTTGCCAACCGCGACGCGGTACGTGTCAATCCGCGTTTTGCCGAAATGGTGATCCCCGTGGAATGGCGGGACGAGTATAAGACCAAACTCAAGACCCGTGAGACGCTGCAGCTCACGAACCACGCCGTGAAGGAAGGAAAGGCAACTGTATTGTTTCCCTCGGGCCGCATCGCCTACTGGGCGAACGGCCGGCTGAATGAAAGGCCGTGGAAAAACTCTGCCGTCGGCCTTGCCCGCAAATACAATCTGCCGATCCTGCCAGTGCACATGACCGCGCGCAATTCCGGTCTCTTCTACTGGTTTGCAAAGTGGTCGACCGAACTGCGCGACATGACGGTGTTTCACGAACTTCTCAACAAGCGCGGCGATCGTTTTGATTTCATCATCGGCAATCTCGTTCCAGTCGGGCATCTGGACGGAGACATAAACGAAGTGACAAAGGCGCTCGAAAGACACACGGTACATGATCTGCGTGCCGACAGCGATGCACGGTTCCTGCCGCTGATGCAGCCGCCCGCGCCCGAGATGGTGGCGGCCCATTCATTTCGTTGAGCGGGCAGGTTAAAGCGAGACATGTTTTTCGCTCGATGTTCGCCTAGAACGAAAGATCGCTGCGATCGATCAGAATGCATCTTTCGGGCATCAGTCTTTTCGCCGGCGAAAACGGCGTCGCAAAGCCGATGGTGCCGAAGAGCTTCCTGCCGCCGCTGCCAAGGAGCGATCCGGGGTGCGACAGGACGACGAACACGGATCGAGGCGAAGGGGTTGGCCGGCGTCATCGATGAGGACGAGTAGTCGATGTTCTCGCAGGTTTTCTTTTTGCTTCATAGCGGGCATGGTCACGCCCGATGAGCACAGATTCGTCCGATCTCTTTGGCGCGTTATTCGAGGCACCGGCCGGAACCCGCACGGTTCCGGTTCTTGTGCCCATGCCTGCACCGAAACCCTATTCCTATTGCGTGCCGGATGGCACGGCCGTCGAGCCCGGTTCGATCGTCCAGGTGCCGCTCGGCCCCAGACAGGTGATCGGCGTTGTTTGGGACGGCGGTGAAGATGGGGTCGATCCGAAGAAGCTACGACCGATCACCCATGTCTTCGATTGTCCACCGCTTTCCAAGGAAATGCGGGAGTTCATCGACTGGGTGGCTGCCTACACGCTATCGCCGCCCGGTCTTGTTGCCCGCATGGCGCTTCGTGCACCGAATGCCTTCGAACCGGAGCCGATGGCGGAAGGATTGCGCTTCATCGGCGGCGAGCCGGTGCGGATGACGCCCGCCCGCGCGCGCGTGCTCGACACGGCATCGGACGGTGTCTCGTGGACACGGACCGGACTTGCACATGCCGCCGGCGTTTCCACGAGCGTTGTCGATGGCCTCATCAGCCAGGGGCTTTTCGAGACCATTTTCCTGCCTCCGCCCCCGGTCGTGGCAAAACCCGATCCGGATTTTGCGTCTTCGCGCCTGCAGGGGCCGCAGAAGGATGCCGCCGAAGGGATCTTGAGCGAAGTCAGAAAAGGTGAGTTTTCCGTTTCTCTCATCGATGGCGTGACGGGATCAGGCAAGACCGAGGTCTATTTCGAGGCGATCGCCGAGACCATACGCCGCGGCAAGCAGGTGCTGATCCTCCTGCCTGAGATCGCACTCACCGCAAGCTTCCTGGAACGCTTTCAGGACCGGTTCGGCGCAAAGCCGGCCGAATGGCATTCCGATCTTGCGCCGCGCATGCGCGAGAAAGTCTGGCGGCAGGCGGTGACGGGCGAGGTTCGCGTTGTCGCCGGCGCCCGCTCGGCATTGTTTCTGCCGTTCGAAGACCTGGGACTCATCATTATCGATGAGGAGCACGACCCTGCCTACAAGCAGGAAGACCGCGTCTACTACAATGCCCGCGACATGGCAGTCGTCCGTGGGCGCATCGGCAATTTCCCGGTTGTTCTCGTGTCGGCAACGCCCTCCGTCGAAAGCCAGGTGAACGGTCAAAACGGACGCTACAGTACCATCCATCTGCCGACACGCTTCGGTGACGCGGCGCTGCCCGATCTGCATCTCGTCGATATGCGCCGGCACGCGCCGAAAAGGGACGGGTTTCTCTCGCCGGTCCTGATCCGGGCGATCGGCAAGACGGTCGAAAAGGGCGAGCAGGCGCTGCTCTTCCTCAATCGCCGCGGCTACGCACCCCTGACGCTCTGCCGTGTGTGCGGCCACCGCTTCCAGTGCCCGCAATGTTCGAGCTGGCTCGTCGAGCACCGTTTCCGCAGCCAGCTGCAGTGCCATCAATGCGGCCATTCGCAGCGCACGCCGGAGGCCTGTCCGGAATGCGGAACGCTCGATCACCTCGTTGCCTGCGGGCCGGGGGTCGAGCGCATCGCGGAAGAAGTTGAGCGTCATTTCCCCGATGCGCGGACGATCGTGCTGTCCTCGGACATTACGGGCGGCGTCAAACGCCTGCGGCTGGAACTCGAGGCGATCGCCAAGGGCCAAGCGGATATCGTCATCGGCACGCAGCTTGTCGCCAAGGGGCATAACTTTCCGTTGATGACCCTGGTCGGCATCGTCGATGCGGATCTGGGACTGGCCAACGGCGATCCGCGCGCGGCGGAAAGAACATTCCAGCTTCTTTCGCAGGTGACGGGCCGCGCAGGGCGAACGGGTCTGAAGAGCCATGGCCTGCTGCAGACTTACCAGCCGCAGCATCCCGTCATGCAGGCGATCGTTTCAGGCGACGCGAGCGCGTTCTACGAGCGGGAAATCGCCGAGCGAGAGCGGGCAAGCTTGCCGCCTTTCGGACGCCTTGCCTCGATTATCGTGTCGGCCGAAACGCGCCATGACGCAGAAAACCATGCCCGCAGCATGCGCAGCTCGGCGCCGCAGGTGTCCGGCATTTCCATTCTCGGCCCCGCCGAAGCGCCGCTGGCGCTGGTGCGCGGCCGCTACCGCTTCCGGCTCCTGGTACACGGACGGCGGAGTTCCGACATGCAGGCATTTCTGCGCACAATGCTCGCGCAGGCGCCGAAAGAGCGTGGCTCGGTGCACGTCCAGCTCGATATCGACCCGCAAAGCTTCCTGTAGATCGGCGACTGACAGCCGTTTTCCACCCGGCGCAATCATGCCATAAGCGGCAGGCATTCGCAGCGTGATTTGGGGTGATCCATGGAGTTTTATTTTCCCGAGACCTTTGCCGAACAGCTCGCATTCTGCTCGGCGGCGTTCACGGCTCTTGCAGGTCTCGTCATCATGTTCGCGCCTGGATATGCAATGCAGCTCTTCGGCCTTCAGCCGCGTGGAGAGCGCCGTGACGGTTTTGCCGAGCAGCGCGCCGTCGGCGGTTTCTATCTCGGATTCGGATTGGCTGCGATCATGCTGGCACAGGATTTCATCTACATGGCGCTCGGGGCGGCATTTGCGATGGCGGCTTTCGCCCGGATCGTCTCGCTCCTTTCCGATAAGGGGAGCACAGTTCTCAACTATTTACTTCTGGTTGTGCAGATCGTTCTCGCGGCGCTCCCGCTCGCCTATTCCTTGGGCTTCTTCGCAACTTAGGTTCAAATGCCGCGAGCCGCTCGCCCGCCGGGCTTTGCGGCATTTCACGATTTTGCTGATAGAAAAGCATTCGAAAGGCATATTCGGGCATTACGCGTGTTGCGAGTCCCGACATCCTATGTTAGACGGACCCCGAATTTCGGAAGAAGCAAGAGGCTTCTCTTGCGATTTCTGGGGGAAATCAAAACGAATTCAAGAGCATAGGTCAGGCGCCCGCCAAAGCCGGAATCTTGAGTTGAAATCAGGGAAATTTGTGCCCGTGGCAGACACGTCCCAGCTTGCTTCTGGTGTTGCAGAACGATATGCGTCCTCGCTGTTCGAACTGGCTCTTGAAGAAGGCGCCGTCGAGAGCGTCACTGCAGATCTCAATCGTTTCCAGGCGATGCTGGACGAGAGCGACGACCTGAAGCGCTTCGTTGCAAGCCCGGTATTCTCCGCAGACGATCAGCTCAAGGCGGTCGCTGCAATCAGCGAGAAGGCCGGCATCAGCAGCTTCTTTGCCAATTTTCTGAAGGTTGTGGCGCGTAACCGCCGCCTCTTTGCCCTTCCGGGCATGATCAAGGCCTTCCGCATCATCGCTGCTCGCCAGCGTGGCGAAATTTCTGCCGAGGTCACCTCGGCCCATGCGCTGACCGCAGCGCAGGAATCCGAATTGAAGGCGGCGCTGAAGGGCGTCACCGGCAAAGACGTGGCGATTGCCGTCACGGTTGATCCGTCAATTCTTGGTGGTCTGGTCGTGAAGGTCGGGTCCCGTCAGATTGATACGTCGCTTCGTACCAAACTTTCTACCCTCAAGCTTGCATTGAAAGAGGTTGGCTGATGGATATCCGCGCCGCGGAAATTTCCGCAATTCTCAAAGATCAAATTAAAAATTTCGGCAAAGAGGCGGAAGTCTCGGAAGTCGGCCAGGTGCTTTCTGTCGGTGACGGTATTGCTCGCGTTTACGGTCTGGACAACGTCCAGGCCGGTGAAATGGTCGAGTTCCCCGGCGGCATCCGCGGCATGGCGCTGAACCTTGAGTCCGATAACGTCGGTGTCGTTATCTTCGGCTCCGACCGCGACATCAAGGAAGGCGACACCGTCAAGCGGACCGGCGCCATCGTTGACGTTCCGGTTGGTCCGGAGCTGCTCGGCCGCGTCGTTGATGCTCTCGGCAATCCGATCGACGGCAAGGGCCCGATCAACGCGACGCGCCGTGCGCGTGTCGACATCAAGGCTCCCGGCATCATCCCGCGCAAGTCGGTCCATGAGCCGATGTCGACTGGTCTCAAGGCTATCGATGCTCTCATCCCAGTCGGCCGCGGCCAGCGCGAGCTTGTCATCGGCGACCGCCAGACCGGCAAGACCGCGATCCTTCTCGACACGATCCTGAACCAGAAGGCCATTCACGACGCCGGCCCGGAAGCTGAAAAGCTTTTCTGCGTCTACGTCGCTGTCGGCCAGAAGCGTTCTACGGTTGCGCAGTTCGTCAAGGTTCTCGAAGAACGTGGCGCCCTGAAGTATTCGATCATCGTCGCCGCGACGGCTTCCGATCCCGCTCCGATGCAGTTCCTGGCTCCATTTGCCGGCTGCGCCATGGGCGAATATTTCCGCGACAACGGCCAGCATGCGCTGATCGGTTACGACGACCTGTCCAAGCAGGCTGTTGCCTATCGTCAGATGTCGCTGCTGCTGCGCCGCCCGCCGGGCCGCGAAGCATATCCGGGCGACGTCTTCTACCTGCATTCGCGTCTCCTCGAGCGTGCTGCAAAGATGAGCGACGCAATGGGCGCCGGTTCGCTGACCGCTCTGCCGGTCATTGAAACGCAGGGCAACGACGTTTCGGCCTTCATTCCGACCAACGTGATCTCGATCACCGACGGCCAGATCTTCCTCGAAACCGACCTGTTCTATCAGGGCATCCGCCCGGCTGTTAACGTCGGCCTGTCGGTTTCGCGCGTCGGATCGGCCGCGCAGATCAAGGCGATGAAGCAGGTTGCAGGCTCGATCAAGGGTGAGCTTGCCCAGTATCGCGAAATGGCCGCCTTCGCCCAGTTCGGTTCTGACCTTGATGCTGCGACGCAGCGCCTGCTGAACCGCGGTGCCCGCCTCACCGAGCTCCTGAAGCAGCCGCAGTTCTCGCCGCTGAAGGTGGAAGAGCAAGTCGCGGTCATCTTCGCAGGTGTCAATGGCTACCTGGACAAGATCACTGTCGCACAGATCGGCAAGTTCGAGCAGGCATTGCTCTCGTACATGCGCTCGGAAGGCTCGGCCATCCTCGACACGATCCGCACGGAAAAGGCAATCAGCGACGATACCAGGGGCAAGCTTGTGGCTGTCCTCGATACCTTCGCGAAGTCTTTCGCCTGATCGCACTTAATTAGGACGGAAAACGGATGCCTTCACTAAAGGATCTGAAAAACCGGATCGCCTCCGTCAAGGCGACGCAGAAGATCACCAAGGCGATGAAGATGGTCGCCGCGGCGAAGCTTCGGCGTGCGCAGGAGGCGGCCGAGGCCGCCCGGCCTTATTCAGAGCGCATGGCGGCTGTTCTTTCGAACATCTCCAAAGCGATGACGGATGCTGATAGCGCACCAGTGCTCATGACGGGTACGGGCCAGTCACAGGTTCACCTGCTCATCGTCTGCACCGCCGAGCGCGGCCTCTGCGGCGGCTTCAATTCACAGATCGCGCGATTTGCGCGCGAGCATGCCCGCAGGCTCATTGCCGAAGGCAAGACTGTCAAGTTCTTTACCGTAGGCAAGAAGGGCTATGACGTTCTTCGTCGCGAATTTGCTTCGATCATTGTCGAACGCAGGGAGCTTCGCGATGTAAAGCGCATCGGCTTCGAGAATGCCGACCAGATCGGCAGGCGCGTCATCGAGATGTTCGAAGCCGGCGAATTCGACGTCTGCACGCTGTTCTACTCGGAGTTCAAGTCGGTTATCTCCCAGGTGCCGACGGCTCAGCAACTCATCCCGGCTTCGGCTCCGGAAGCTGTTGTTGAAGACGATGTGCATGCAAGTGCCGTCTATGAATACGAGCCGGATCCGGCAGCGATCCTGAACGATCTGATCCCGCGCAACATTTCGGTCCAGATTTTCCGCGCGCTCCTCGAAAACGTCGCCGGCGAAATGGGCGCGAAGATGAGCGCGATGGACAGTGCCACGCGCAACGCTGGTGAGATGATCAACAAGCTGACGCTCAGCTACAACCGGCAGCGTCAGGCTCAGATCACCAAGGAACTCATTGAAATCATTTCGGGCGCGGAAGCGCTCTGAGGTTAGAGAAAGAGGGTATGAAAATGGCTAGGGCAGCTACCCCGAGGGCGGCAGCGAAGACCGCTGCTAAAAAGACCGCCACAGGCTCTGTCGGCAGGGTCACACAGGTTATCGGTGCCGTCGTCGACGTTGCTTTCGAAGGCGAACTGCCGGCGATTTTGAACGCGCTCGAAACCACCAACATGGGCAACCGCCTGGTTCTGGAAGTCGCGCAGCATCTCGGCGAGAACGAAGTCCGCACGATCGCCATGGACTCCTCCGAAGGCCTGGTCCGCGGCCAGGAAGTGGTCGACACCGGCGCTCCGATTTCTGTTCCGGTCGGACCGGAAACGCTGGGCCGCATCATGAACGTCATCGGCGAGCCGGTTGATGAAGCCGGTCCGCTCGTTACCGCTTCCAAGCGTGCGATCCACCAGGACGCACCGTCTTATGTCGACCAGTCGACGGAAGCACAGATCCTGGTCACGGGCATCAAGGTCGTCGACCTTCTGGCTCCTTACGCCAAGGGCGGCAAGATCGGCCTCTTTGGCGGTGCAGGCGTCGGCAAGACGGTTCTCATCATGGAACTGATCAACAATGTTGCTAAGGCGCACGGTGGTTACTCGGTGTTTGCAGGCGTCGGTGAGCGCACCCGCGAAGGCAACGACCTCTATCACGAAATGATCGAATCGGGGGTCAACAAGCATGGCGGCGGTGAAGGCTCGAAAGCAGCCCTCGTTTACGGCCAGATGAACGAACCGCCGGGCGCTCGCGCTCGCGTCGCTCTGACGGGTCTGACGGTGGCCGAAAACTTCCGCGACCAGGGCCAGGACGTTCTGTTCTTCGTCGACAATATCTTCCGCTTCACGCAGGCAGGTTCGGAAGTGTCGGCTCTGCTTGGCCGTATTCCTTCGGCCGTCGGTTATCAACCGACGCTCGCAACCGACATGGGCCAGATGCAGGAGCGCATCACGACGACGACGACCGGCTCGATCACCTCGGTTCAGGCTATCTACGTTCCGGCCGACGACTTGACCGACCCTGCTCCGGCAACTTCGTTCGCGCATCTTGACGCGACGACCGTTCTATCGCGCTCGATTGCCGAAAAGGGTATCTATCCGGCCGTCGACCCGCTCGACTCCACCTCGCGCATGCTCGACCCTATGGTCGTCGGCGAAGAGCACTATGAAGTTGCCCGCAAGGTTCAGTCGACGCTGCAGCGCTACAAGGCCCTGCAGGACATCATCGCGATCCTTGGCATGGACGAACTGTCCGAAGAGGACAAGATCGCCGTCGCCCGTGCCCGCAAGATCGAGCGTTTTCTGTCGCAGCCGTTCTTCGTTGCCGAAGTCTTCACCGGTTCGCCGGGCAAGCTGGTTCCGCTCGAAGACACGATCAAGGGCTTCAAGGGGCTCGTCAACGGCGAATACGACCACCTGCCGGAAGCCGCCTTCTACATGGTCGGCTCGATGGACGAAGCCGTCGAGAAGGCCAAGAAGCTCTCCGCAGCTGCTTGATGAACGAAGCTCGTGACGAGATTTTCTGCTGCGACTCCCTGAGGGAAGTCGTGGCAGGACTTCCCGCCCCGGCGGCGCCGACCGTTTACAGAGCAGAAAACGGCGTGCTGATGATGGTAGTGGGTCTAGTCCAAACCGAGGAAGGCCTCGGATATCTCGATCAGGCGATAATGCACTGCCCGTTCTGCGGGACCAAACTGCAAGATGCAAAGGCCATAGCCGAGAAGGTAAGTCACTGATGGCTGACAATTTCTATTTTGAACTCGTATCTCCGGAGCGCCTGCTCCTGTCGGAGATGGTGACGGAAGTTGTCATTCCGGCAACCGAGGGCGAGATGACCGTCATGGCGCACCACGCCCCGGCGATGACCACCATCAAGCCGGGCATCGTCAGCGTCCGCTCCAGCGGCGGCTCAAAGCAGGACTACGTTGTTTTCGGCGGCTTCGCCGACATCCTGCCGACCGGTTGCACGCTGCTTGCAGAATCCGCTGTCGCGGTCGAGGACCTCAACAAGGACGAGTTGACCCGTCGTATCGAGGCTGCGAAGAAGGAGCTCGAGGATGCGCTCCATCACGAACACAAGTCGAGGCTGGAGCATTTCATCCTGGAACTGACGCATCTGCGCGGAATCGTCGAGCCGGATTGAGCGAGTTTGCACCGAACTCACCTGAAGCGGCCCCAACGGGCCGCTTTTTGTTTGCGGCAGGATACGTCTCAACGTGGAACGGCATGGGCTCTCAGTAAGACCGGCCGTTCGACGAAAATATAGCTGAGGCTTCCTGCGACGAACACAAGGGCTGCTGCCAGGAGTGACCAGAGCAGCCAGCCGCAGACAAGATTGTCGGCGATCGGGCCGAAGGCGGAAGGAAAAAGCGCCTCCACAACGGAAATGACCGGATCCTGCCAGATATAGATGCCGAACGAGATTTTCGCGGTGAAGCGTACCGCTCGACGATCGAGGCAGCTCCCAAGCCACAGTGAGCGCGCCAGAGAGACCAGCGCCACTGCAATGGCGATCGGAAAGAGCGGAAAGCCGTAAGGAATTCCAAGCCAGCCATAGGCCTCCCAAGGTCCGCCCACCGATGAGACGAGGGCAGCGGCGCTGCCGGCCAGGGCGAGACAGGCGAGGACATCGAAAAGCGCGACCCTCCGCGTCGGAAGGATTGTCTCAACGCCCGAAGCAAGGATACCGAGCGCGAAAATCGCAAAAAAGCCGATCGGATTGTAACGCGGCATCCATTCCTTCGCACCGCCCGCCATGCCGAACTCCCAGCCGCGCTGCACGTGCTCCGGCTGCAAGGCGTTGACGATCAACCAGTGCAAGGCAAGGGCAGTCGCCAGGGCGCAAAGCCAAAGGAGACGCTTAGGCAAGCGCGGTAGCCGGCGGCTGAAATGATGAAGAGCAAGCATGAACGCCGGCAGCAGCACATAACAGGTTGCTTCGAATGGAATCGACCAAAGCGGTCCGTTCCCTTCGACCGGAAACAAAGTCCGCCAATGCCACTGGCTCATCAGGAGGAAACCTGCCGCATAGCGCATCCTGAGCTCGGCCGTTGGTGGATCTGCGAGCAGCGTGATGCTCAAAACGAAGCCTGCGGTCAGCGCCACCCAGTAGCCGGGCAAGATGCGTGCCGCGCGATGTATGGCGTAAGTTTTCAAATCCGGCAATGGGCGGCGCTCATCCAGGGCCTGCCAGAAGGGCCGCGCAAGCAGATAGCCGCTGAGAACAAAGAAGACCGCTACGCCGAAATTGCCAAAGCGGGCAATGACCAAGGCCGATTGCGCGGCGGCGTCCACCTGATTGATGTCGATCCGCAGGACAAGATGATGAATGAGAACGAGCAGGCACGCGGCCGCACGCATGGCATCGGCACCTGCCAGCCTCCGATCTTTCTCCATTCGTGCCTCGCCTGACTGCTTCTCCTCAGGCCTAGGACATGATGGCGCGCAGGACAAGGGCTCTGCCATGGAACGGTCGGGCACGGGACGAAAGGCGCCATTCATCTTCGCCGGCCGTCGGGTGTGACGCAAACATGGGCACCGGCGAACACCCGGACATAAGCAGACCGGGTGCTCGCCGGCGTTTCCGTACCTGCCGGGGACGGAAACAGCGTGAATTAGGCGGCGATGTTTCGATAAGGTCGCTCGGCACGTGCGGCGGACAATGCATGCGCCCACCATTGAAGCCTTGCCATCATGCGGGCGAGAAGCTTGAGCGCGTCTTCCGGCCCCTCGAGGCTGCCGTCTTCATCGAAGCGGTTCCAAGGTGCCACAATACTCACGGTGTCGCGTATGGTGACGGCATGGAGTTCGGCGAAGACGAGCCGCAGCTGTTCGACAGCACGCAGACCGCCAGAGATTCCTCCATAGGATACGAAGGCTACAGGTTTGCCGTGCCAGGGTTCGTTGAACGCGTCGAGCACGAATTTGAGTGCCGCAGTGAAGCTGTGATTGTATTCGGGTGTGACGACGATGAAGGCATCGGCCGCATTCAGGCGCGAGGCGAGACGCACCATTTCGGGATGATCGCTATCGTGCCGGGCAGGCAGACCGAAATCGAGCGGATCGATGATTTCAAGGTCAATCTGCGGGTAAAGCGTGAGCTGCCGGATCAGCCATTTCACCACCCGGTCGCATATCCGGCCCTCACGTATGCTTCCGTAGATGACGCCGATTTTGATGGCAGCTTGCATATATTGCTCCTTCTTTACGCTGCAAGGAGTTTGGCTTATAAAACCTCAACCAATATTGAGGTCAATATGGAAACAAGTTCATCGATCAATTTCGGCAGGCTCCTGACTGTAGGCGAAGTTGCAGAGCGCAGCGGGCTGGCCGTCTCGGCGTTGCATTTCTACGAGGCCAAAGGCCTGATTTCGAGCATGCGGTCACGCGGCAATCAGCGACGTTACGGGCGTGATGTCCTGCGCCGTCTCGGCATCATCAAGGTGGCGCAGAGGGTCGGAATACCGCTGGCCGAAATTCAGGCGGCCTTCGATACTCTGCCGCAGGGGCGCACCCCAACTGCGGGTGACTGGCAAAAGCTCTCGCAAATGTGGAAGGACGATCTGGATACGCGGATCATGCGGCTGATCTTGCTTCGCGATCGTTTGACCGGTTGCATCGGCTGCGGTTGCCTGTCGATCGAAAGCTGCCCGTTGCGAAATCCCTGCGACAAGCTTGGGAAAGAGGGAACCGGTGCGCGCCTGCTAGAGGAGGCTTAGCGGCCGCTGCAATTGCTCCCATCTAGCTGTCCACGGCAGCCGCTTCGTCCATTTCCTGATACAGCCCGTTCTCTGGCTGCACACGATTGCTCTCCAAGTCTCTAGCCACCAAACGAAGCAATACAGCGCTAAACGAAGAAAATTGAATATCAAACGAACCGGCTACGACAATAGCTTTTGTGAGGTTTCGATCAGGTTGATGCCGCTTTCCGCGCAGACCTTCCTGAGGGATTCGACATTGCAGTCGTCGGTGACGAAGGTGTGGACCTGTGACAGGTGGCCGATGCGCACCGGAGCCGTGCGCTCGAACTTGGTGGAGTCGGCAACGAGGACGACGTGGCGTGCATTCGCCATGATTGCCTGGGCGACCCTCACCTCGCGGAAATCGAAGTCGAGAAGCGCACCGTCCGGATCGATCGCCGAAGCGCCGATCACGGCGTAGTCGACTTTGAACTGGCGGATGAAATCGACGGCTGCTTCGCCGACGATGCCGCCATCTGAATGGCGAACCACGCCGCCCGCGATGACGACCTCGATTGAAGGAAAAAGGCGCAAGCGGCTGGCAACGTTGATGTTATTGGTGATTACCATCAATTCCTGGTGATCGACGAGCGCTTCCCCGACGGCCTCGGTCGTCGTTCCGATATTGATAAAGAGCGAGGCCTTGTCGGGAATAAGATCAGCCGTGGCGCGACCGATCGCGAGTTTTTCGCTGGCCGCGATCGAGCGGCGCGCCTCGTATTTCACGTTCTCCGTCCCGCCCGGAAAGATCGCTCCGCCGTGAATGCGCGTCAGTACATGCCCATCGCATAGATCGTTCAGATCCTTGCGGATGGTCTGCGGCGTAACGGAGAAGCGTGCTGCCAGATCTTCGACCAGCACGCGGCCCTCCGCTTTGGCGATATCGAGGATCTCCGTCTGCCGTCCGGACAGAAACATGGTTTCGCTCCCTTTCTTTCGTTGGGCCGGATCATATGTTAAAGCGAAAATTGCGCAATCGGCGACTGGCTGCCGGAGCGGGGAGGGTTCAGGCGTGTTTCATCCCAAGCTTTTCGAGAATCGCAATGTTGTGGTGACCGGAGCAGGGCGTGGAATCGGCCTCGAAGTCGCGCGGCAGTTCCTAGATTGCGGCGCCCACGTCCTGGTTCACACTGGCCGGAACAGCGAAAGGGATCTGCCGGATTTCCTGCTGACGGCAGAGCAGGAGCGGCGGGCGGTTCTTATCGCTGCCGATTTTCTCGCGCCGAACGGAACTGCCGGTTTCGCAGCGAAAGCCCTTGATACTTTCGGCATCATACACGCACTCGTCAACAATGCCGGCACCATGGTGGGCCGCTTTTTGGCCGACGACCTGACCGATAGGGAATACGACACGATCGTCAGACTCAACCAGACATCTGTCGTCGAGCTCACGCGTGCGCTGCTTCCTGCTTTGCGCGCAGCCCACGGGGCGGCGATCGTCAATACGGTTTCCATCTCGGCTTTGACCGGCGGCAGTCCCGGCTCGGCAATCTATTCCGCCTCCAAGGCTTTCGTTGCCACCTATTCCAAAGCGCTCGCACGTGAGCTGGCGCCGGATGCGATCCGGGTCAATTGCGTGTCTCCGGGCACGATCGAAACCGACTTCCACGGGCGTTATTCCTCGCCGGAGAAGCTCGAGCAAACCCGCAAGGGCATACCGCTGCAACGTCTTGGGACTGCCGAAGATTGCGCGCCCGCCTATCTCTTTCTGGCTGCGCCGTCACTTTCCGGCTACATCACGGGCCAGGTGCTCGAAATCAACGGTGGCCAGCTTATCTGCTGATTTAGTTGGACTTTTTTTGGTATTTCGCCAATTGGGAATAATGCCGGCGTGTGAATATGTTATCGTTCCGGCCTACCTGAAGTGCTCCAGCAGAGATCAGAATGCCCTTGCCAAAGACCGAGCCGGGAATAACCGGCCAGGAACTGCAGAAGCTTGCTGTAAAGGCCCACGAAGCAGGCGGACTGCTGAAAGCGATGGCGCATCAAAACCGGCTTCTCATTCTGTGCATCCTCGCCAACGAGGAAAAGACGGTCAGCCAGATCGAGGAATTGCTGGGTGTACAGCAAGCGATGGTTTCACAGCAGCTTGCACGGCTGCGCATGGAAGGCCTCGTAAATACGCGAAGGGCAGGCCGGCTGGTCTATTACAGCATCGGCAATGCCAATCTGACGATTTTCCTGGATTCTCTCTTCGGCATGCTCAAAGCAACCGACCCCGACTGATTCCCGCCCTTGCGATTATTGCCGGCTAGCGCCAAAGATGGCTTGTCCCGAAGCGGGCGGGAGGCTGGATGATCGACAAACTTGAATTCTTCATTGCCCTTGCCAACGAAAAGCACTTCGGCCGTGCTGCCGAGGAGTGCGGCATCTCGCAGCCCACGCTGTCGGCTGCAATTCGGCAACTTGAAGATCAACTGGGCGTCATGCTCGTGCAGCGGGGCTCACGGTTTCAGGGTCTGACGCCGGAGGGCCAACGTGTCCTCGAATGGGCAAGGCGCATCGTCGGTGACACGCGCACCATGCGCGAAGAGATGCGCGCGGCGCGCAAGGGTCTTTCCGGCCATCTGCGCCTTGCTTCCATTCCGACGGCTCTGGCGATGCTGCCGCGTATTACGACGCCTTTTCAGGAGCGGCACCCGGACGTCACCTTCTCCATCGTCTCGCGCAATTCGCTGCAGGTGTTGAGCATGCTCGAAAATCTGGAGATCGACGCCGGGGTGACTTATCTGGAAAACGAGCCGCTTGGGCGTGTAACGGCCGTGCCGCTTTATTCCGAGCGCTATCACCTGATCACCGCTGCCGGCAGCCCGCTTTCCGATCGCGAGACCGTGACCTGGCGTGAAGTGGGCGACCTTCGGCTTTGCCTATTGACGGCTGACATGCAGAACCGGCGCATCATCAACCGGCACCTCGCGGAAGCGGGTGCGAGCGCGCATCCCACTTTGGAATCGGGTTCGATGATCGTGCTCTTTTCTCATGTCAGAACCGGGCGCTGGGCGAGCATCATGCCACGTAACGTGGCTGAATCCTTTGGCTTTCCAGCCGAAATACGAATGATTCCGATTGTCGAGCCGGCGGCCCATCATTCGGTCGGACTGGTCGCCACGCATCGCGAGCCTTTCACGCCTCTCGTGTCTGCGTTGCTCCACGAGGCCAGGATACTCGCAGAGCGAGAAAGTCTTTGATAGGAAATACCTATCAGGTGACGGAACAGCTTTATTGATCGCTCGATGTTTCCCTGAAAGACTCACCTGGAAAATAAGATACCGGATCGGCATGGGGAGGCCGTTGCGGTGAGCGACACAGCAAAGCCTCGGGAGGCCTGCCGAAAATGAATGCTCATGTCGCCAATGGCGATATTGCCGAGCGCACGCGCGCGATTGTAGGCGCCTTGCGGTCTCTTGAGGGTCCGCTCCTGCCGATCCTTCACGAAGTCCAGGATGAATTCGGCTATGTGCCGCACGAAGCGCTGCCGGTCATTGCCAGCGAGCTCAATCTGTCGCGGGCCGAAGTGCATGGTGTGATGACGTTCTATCACGACTATCGCGATCACCCTGCCGGCCGCCATGTCCTGAAGCTCTGTCGTGCCGAGGCCTGTCAGTCGATGGGCAGCGATGCTGTCGCCGATCGGTTGAGAACACTGCTCGGCGTCGATTTCCATCAGACCACGCTCGACGGCAGCGTGACCCTGGAGCCAGTTTACTGTCTCGGGCTCTGCGCTTGTGCGCCCGCAGCCATGCTCGACGGCGAGCTCTATGGGCGGGTCGATGATGAAACAATCTCCGATCTCGTTGCGCAGGTGCGGCGATGAGCGTGACGATTTATGTTCCGCGCGATGCCGCAGCGCTCGCGCTCGGTGCCGAGAAGGTGGCTGAAGCGGTTACCCAGGAGATCGCAGCCCGCGGCATCGATGCGAAGATCGTGCGCAACGGCTCGCGCGGAATGTTCTGGCTGGAACCGCTGGTGGAAGTCGAGGTATCGGGCAAACGCATCGGCTATGGACCGGTGAAAGCCAAGGATGTCGCTGCACTTTTCGACGCTGGCTTGGCGAGCGGCGGCGAGCACGCGCTCTGTCTGGGGGAGGTCGAAGGCCTCCCATTCCTCAAGGAACAGACCCGCCTGACCTTCGCCCGCTGCGGCATCGTCGATCCGCTTTCTCTGAAAGATTATGAGGCACATGGCGGCCTCGCCGGGCTTCGCCGCGCTGCGGCCATGGCTCCTGCAGACGTGGTCAAGGAAGTGACCGACTCCGGGCTTCGCGGCCGCGGGGGTGCTGGTTTTCCAACGGGCATCAAATGGAAGACCGTACTTGATGCCGCCGGCGACCGGAAATACATCGTCTGCAATGCAGACGAAGGCGACAGCGGCACCTTTGCCGACCGCATGATCATGGAGGGTGATCCCTTCGTGCTGATCGAAGGCATGGCGATTGCCGGGCTCGCGACGGGTGCGACGAAGGGCTTCATCTATATCCGCTCCGAATATCCCCATGCGGTCGCGACGATGACGGAGGCGGTCGAGATCGCATGCGAGGCCGGCATGATCGGCGATTCGGTGCTCAGTTCCGGCCGCGCCTTCGATATCGAAGTTAGGACCGGTGCGGGCGCTTATGTCTGCGGTGAGGAAACGTCGCTGCTCAATAGCCTGGAAGGCAAGCGCGGCGTCGTGCGCGCCAAGCCGCCGCTGCCGGCGCACAAGGGACTCTTTGCCTGTCCCACGGTCATCAATAACGTGATCTCGCTGGCCTCCGTGCCGGTCATCCTGGACAAAGGGGCCGTCTTTTACCGCGATTTCGGGATGGGTCGGTCGCGCGGCACGATCCCGCTGCAGATCGCCGGGAATGTCAAGCATGGCGGTCTTTATGAGACGGCCTTCGGGCTGTCGCTCGGTGATATCGTCGACAGGATCGGCGGCGGGACAGCGACGGGCCGGCCAGTGAAAGCGGTGCAGGTCGGCGGTCCTCTCGGTGCCTATTTCCCAAGGACGCTCTTCGATACGCCTTTTGACTACGAAGCCTTTGCTGCCAAGGACGGCCTCATCGGCCATGCAGGCATCGTTATATTCGACGACACGGTGGACATGCTGAAGCAGGCGCGGTTCGCCATGGAATTCTGTGCGATCGAAAGCTGCGGTAAGTGCACGCCCTGTCGCATCGGCTCCACGCGCGGCGTCGAAACTGCAGACAAGATCGCGCAGGGAATTGAGCCGGAGAAGAACCGGGCATTGCTCGCCGATCTCTGCAACACCATGAAATTCGGCTCGCTTTGCGCACTCGGTGGCTTCACGCCCTATCCGGTGACGAGCGCGATGACGCACTTCCCGGACGATTTCGCGCCAACACCCCTCATCGAAGCGGCGGAGTAAGAAACCCATGTCTCTCGTTCACGAAATCGACTACGGCACACCGGCTTCGAAATCCGAAACAAGCGTGACGCTGACCGTCGATGGCCGTCAGATCACCGTGCCGGAGGGTACGTCCGTCATGCGCGCCTCGATGGAGGCAGGAATTCAGGTGCCGAAGCTTTGCTCGACCGATATGGTCGACGCCTTTGGTTCCTGCCGCCTGTGTCTCGTGGAGATCGAAGGCCGCAATGGGACGCCTGCATCCTGCACGACGCCGGTTGCAGCGGGCATGGTGGTCCATACGCAGACCGGCCGCCTCAAGGATATTCGCCGCGGGGTGATGGAACTCTACATTTCCGATCATCCGCTCGACTGTCTGACCTGTGCTGCCAACGGCGATTGCGAGTTGCAGGATATGGCAGGCGCCGTCGGCTTGCGCGACGTTCGCTACGGTTATGAGGGCGACAATCACGTCAAGGCACGCAATAACGGCGACAACAATCTCAAATGGATGCCGAAGGACGAATCGAACCCGTATTTCACCTATGATCCGTCAAAGTGCATCGTGTGCTCGCGCTGCGTGCGTGCCTGCGAGGAAGTGCAGGGAACCTTTGCGCTGACGATCGAGGGGCGCGGTTTCGGATCACGTGTTTCGCCGGGCATGCACGAGCACTTCATCGATTCCGAATGCGTTTCATGCGGTGCCTGCGTACAGGCCTGCCCGACGGCAACGCTGAGTGAGAAGTCTGTCATCGAGATCGGGCAACCGGAACATTCCGTCGTAACTACCTGTGCTTATTGCGGCGTCGGCTGCTCGTTCAAGGCGGAAATGCGTGGTGAGGAGCTGGTGCGCATGGTGCCGTGGAAGGACGGCCAGGCCAATCGCGGGCATTCCTGCGTCAAGGGCCGTTTCGCCTATGGCTACTCGGCGCATAAGGACCGGATCCTCAATCCGATGATCCGCGAAAACGTCACCGATCCATGGCGTGAAGTGACCTGGGACGAGGCTTTCGCGCACGTGGCGTCGGAATTCCGCCGCATCCAGTATCAGTACGGCCGCGATTCGATCGGCGGCATAACGTCGTCGCGTTGCACGAACGAGGAGACATACCTCGTTCAGAAGCTCGTGCGCGCGGGCTTCGGCAACAACAATGTCGATACCTGCGCTCGCGTCTGCCATTCGCCGACGGGCTATGGCCTCGGCCAGGCCTTCGGCACCTCTGCCGGTACACAGAACTTCGACAGTGTCGAGGATTCCGACGTCGTCATCGTCATCGGCGCCAATCCGACGGACGGCCATCCGGTCTTTGCCTCGCGGCTGAAGAAACGGCTGCGTCAGGGCGCCAAGCTGATCGTCATCGACCCGCGGCGCATCGACCTTGTCAAAACACCGCATGTCGAGGCTGCCTATCACCTGCCGCTGAAGCCCGGCACCAATGTCGCCGTCATGACGTCGCTTGCGCATGTGATCGTCACCGAAGGGCTTTTCGACGAGGCCTTCATTCGCGAGCGCTGCGATTGGTCTGAATTCGAGGATTGGGCGGCTTTCGTCTCGGAGCCTTGTCACAGCCCGGAGGAGACCGAGAAGTTCACCGGCGTTCCGGCGGAATCGGTTCGTGGCGCAGCGCGCCTTTATGCGCGCGGCGGAAACGGGTCGATCTACTACGGCCTCGGTGTCACCGAGCACAGCCAGGGTTCCACGACGGTTATGGCGATCGCAAACCTGGCGATGGCGACCGGCAATATCGGCCGTGCGGGCGTCGGCGTTAACCCGCTTCGCGGCCAGAACAATGTGCAAGGCTCCTGCGACATGGGCTCCTTCCCGCACGAGCTGCCGGGTTACCGCCATATCTCGGACGATGCGACGCGCGATATCTTCGAGAAGCTGTGGGGCGTCAAGCTCAATAACGAACCCGGACTTCGCATCCCGAACATGCTGGACGCCGCCGTGGATGGCACGTTCAAGGGCTTGTATGTCCAAGGCGAAGACATTCTTCAATCCGATCCGGATACGAAGCACGTCGCGGCCGGCCTTGCTGCAATGGAATGCGTCGTGGTCCAGGATCTCTTCCTCAACGAGACGGCAAACTACGCGCACGTCTTCCTGCCGGGCTCGACCTTCCTGGAAAAGGACGGCACTTTTACCAATGCCGAGCGTCGCATCAACCGCGTGCGCAAGGTCATGACGCCCCGCAACGGTTATGGCGACTGGGAGGTGACGCAGAAGCTGGCGCAAGCCATGGGGCTCAGCTGGAACTACCAGCATCCCTCCGAGATCATGGATGAGATCGCGGCAACGACACCGAGCTTCGCACTGGTTTCATACGACTACCTGGAAAAGACGGGATCGGTGCAGTGGCCCTGCAACGAAAAGTCCCCGCAAGGTTCGCCGATCATGCACGTGAACGGCTTTGTTCGCGGCAAGGGCAAGTTCATCCGGACGGAATATGTGGCGACGGATGAGCGGACCGGACCGCGCTTCCCGCTTCTGCTGACGACTGGCCGTGTCCTCAGCCAGTATAATGTCGGGGCCCAGACGCGGCGCACCGACAACGTCGTGTGGCATGCCGAGGACCGCCTGGAAATCCATCCGCACGATGCTGAAATGCGCGGTATTCGCGACGGTGATTGGGTGAAGCTCGCCAGCCGCTCCGGCGATACGTCACTGCGGGCGCTGATTACCGATCGCGTTGCACCCGGTGTCGTCTACACGACCTTCCACCATCCGAACACGCAGGCAAACGTCATCACCACCGACTTTTCCGACTGGGCGACGAACTGCCCGGAATACAAGGTGACGGCGGTACAGGTCTCACCTTCCAACGGCCCTTCACAATGGCAGACCGAATATGACGAGCAGGCACGTCTAAGCCGCCGCATTGCCGGCAAGCTGGAGGCGGCCGAATAATGGAAAGGCGTCCGGCGCGCATTTCCGTCAAACGGATCGCCCGAAAGGGCGGGGTCGTAGTGCCGGGTGAACGCGTCGTGCCGGAGGAGATACCGGTTGCCTTTTCCTACGGCGGCACGTCGCATGCGGTAATGATGGCGACGCCCCAGGACATAGAAGACTTTGCGGTCGGATTCAGCCTGACGGAAGGCATAATCCAGGACGCGGGTCAGATCTGCGCGATCGAAATCGTCGATGAACAGCAGGGTATCGATGTCCAGGTAACGCTGACAGACGATGTCGCGGACGCTTTGCGTGCACGCCGACGCAGCATGGCTGGACCGGTTGGCTGCGGACTTTGTGGCATCGAATCGATCGATCAGGCCGTCCGTCCGGTGCCCGATGTTTCCTCTGCGGATCTCAGGCTTTCGCATGGCGACATCGTCCGTGCCGTCTCGCTCCTCAATGACGCACAGCCGCTTCACAGGGAAACACGCGCAGTCCACGGAGCGGGCTTTTACATTCCCGGTCAAGGCTTGCTCGCCGTTCGCGAGGATGTCGGCAGGCACAATGCACTCGACAAGCTCTGTGGGGCTGTCATTGGCACCGGAACTGCCGGCTCAAAGGGGGCTGTCGCCGTCACGAGTCGGCTGTCGGTCGAGATGGTGCAGAAAGCCGCCATCCTGGGAAGCTCTGTCCTCATCGCGATATCTGCGCCGACGGCTCTTGCCATTCGAACTGCCGAGCAGGCCGGCATGACGCTCGTTGCGCTTGTGCGCGGCGACGACTTCGAAATTTTCACCCACCCGCACCGTATTTTGCCTGAAAGCATTGCCGATGTCGCATGATCCACATTCAAAGCTCGTCTATATGGCCAACCAAATAGCGACCTTTTTCAAGAGCCAGCCTGAAAGCGAGGCAGCTCAAGGTGTTGCGACGCATATCAACAAGTTCTGGGAGCCGCGCATGCGGCGGCAATTGTTTGAAATTCTCGAGAAGGACGACAATTGCTTGGACGCGCTCGTCATTCAAGCTGCACCTCTGATCCGCAGGCCCGAGCCGGCCGAACCAATCCGGAAATAAGGTTCGATTTCACCCTGGAGGGGGCACAGATATTCGCCTGCTGCCTGGCCTCGTCGACATCCCGTTGCTTTGGAGCGTGTGGGTGACGCTCAAGGCAACCTTTGCGCTGTTCGGTTGATCTTGATCATTCGCGAAGCCTGAGGCACGTGCTTTGGCGCGTGCCTTTCCTTGTGCCGCCTTGCGGCAGCTTCTCCGGAAATCATGCGTCGGTCGCTTACGCTGCCAGCTCGTCCGTTTCGTTTTCCTTGAACATCTTGGCAAGGTTCAGGAAGCAGATCATGCCGTTCTCCGAGGCGATGACCCCCTCGCAGTACGCGCGATCGAAGGATGCCGTCAC
Organism: Rhizobium azibense; assembly: GCF_004342325.1. NCBI lineage: Bacteria > Pseudomonadati > Pseudomonadota > Alphaproteobacteria > Hyphomicrobiales > Rhizobiaceae > Rhizobium > Rhizobium azibense. The sequence continues at coordinate 381,528 of NZ_SMBJ01000007.1, forward strand.
TTCCGGTACGGGCTGAACCTGGCTGGAGGCAATCGTCAGAATGTCGGAGACGCGGTCGACAAGCATGCCGATAACCATGCTGTGCACTTCGGCGACAACGATGGCGCTGCGCTCATTGGCGACGGTGCTCTTCATGCCGAGCTTATAGGCGAGATCGATGATAGGGATAACGGATCCGCGAAGGTTCATGACGCCGATGACGTCGGCGGGCGCATGTGGGATCGGCGTCGAGGGCGCCCAGCCGCGGATTTCGCGGATGGTGGTCGTCTTTACGCAGAACTCCTGATCGTGCAGGCGGAATGCGATGATCTCGAGAGTATCGCCGCTGAAGTTATTCGAGTTGATCGTCGTCATTAGAAAGTCTTTCCAAGCCCGGCAGAAGCGGCTGCGCCACCATTGGCGCGAACCCCGTGCCTTCACACCAAGCGACGTCCTCTCAATGATCTTCGAGGCTTCGTTACGGTTGACTTGGACCTTATCCGAAGAGTGTTGCACAAATCTAAATCGCCACAGCGGACCACAAGGTTTTTTGGGTTCACCTGCGGTGTTGCATCAACAATAAAAGCGAAAATGGGCTTGCCTTATGCGATCGTCTTTTCGATCTCAGAGACAGCCCATTCCACCTGCTCCTTGGTGATCAGGAGCGGCGGCGCCAGGCGGATCGTATTTTCGTGCGTATCCTTTGCCAGAAGGCCCCGTTCCTTGAGGTTATGGCAATACTGCCGCGCACCACCTGCTTCCGGCTCCAGCTCGATCGCCATCATCAGGCCACGGCCGCGCACGTCCTTGACGATGTTGGAGCGAATCGACCTCAGCCCGTCGAGGAAGTATGCACCCATCTTCTCGGCATTTTCGATCATGCCTTCTTCGGTGAGCACCTTCAATGCCGCGCGGGCGACGGCGCAAGCAAGGGGGTTGCCTCCAAACGTCGAGCCGTGCTGGCCGGGTTTGAGGACGCCGAGAACTTCCGAGTTGGAGAGGACGGCCGACACCGGATAGAAACCACCGGAAAGCGCCTTGCCGATCAGCGTCACGTCGGCTTCAATGCCCTCATGCTCTTCCGCCAGAAGTTTGCCCGTCCGGCCCAGGCCTGTCTGGATCTCGTCGAGGATCAGCGTGACATTATTGACCGTGCACAGCTCACGGACACGCTTGAAGTATCCCTCGGGCGGGATGATGACACCGGCTTCGCCCTGGATCGGCTCGATGAGGGCGGCAACGGTGTTCTCGTTGATGGCTGCCGCGAAGGCTTCAGCATCGCCGAAGGGAACCGTACGAAAGCCTGGCGTATAGGGGCCGAAGCCGGCACGTGCGTCCGGATCGGTGGAAAAGCTGATGATGGTCAGCGTCCGGCCATGGAAGTTATCGGCGCAGACGATAATCTCCGCCTTGCCTTCGGGAACGCCCTTCACTTCATAGCCCCATTTGCGAACCGCCTTGATGGCTGTCTCGACGGCTTCGGCGCCGGAGTTCATCGGCAGGATCTTGTGAGAGCCGGTGAGCGCGGCCAGCTCCTCATAGAGATGGGCGAGCTGGTCGTTGCGGAATGCGCGCGAGGTGAGAGTGAGCTTGCCGGCCTGTTCGACCATCGCCGCCAGAATCTTCGGGTGGCAGTGCCCCTGGTTGACCGCCGAATAGGCGGAAAGGCAATCGAGATACCGCTTGCCGTCCGTATCCCAGACGTACACCCCTTCGCCGCGGGTCAGGACGACGTCGAGCGGCTTGTAGTTATGCGCACCAAGCTGGTGTTCGGTGGCGATCAGATCTGCGGATGTGCTCATGGTGCTTCCCCTTATGCGGCGCGTGTCGGACGATCGAAGATGCGGCGGCCGAAGAGGCTTGCCGTCAGTTCCACGAGAACGCGGGCACTCTTGCCGCGATCGTCCAGAAACGGATTGAGCTCGACGAGATCAAGCGACGATACGAGCCCGCTGTCGGAAAGCATTTCCATGACGAGGTGCGCTTCGCGAAATGTCGCGCCGCCAGGGACGGTGGTGCCAACCCCAGGCGCGATATCCGGGTCGAGGAAATCGACATCCAGACTTACATGCAGAAGACCGTTGGCCCTTTCGATCGTGCTGACGATATGGCGCATGGTGGCTGCGATGCCCTGCTCGTCGATCGAGCGCATGTCGAAGACGTTGACGCCGTGCTTTTGGATTTCCACGCGCTCGGATGGATCGACGGAGCGAATGCCAACCTGAAACACATTGCGCGGATCAACGAGGGGCCGGTCCTTGGGCAGGATTTCCGCGACCTCGGCCTGACCGCTGAAGAAGGCGACCGGCATGCCATGCATGTTGCCCGAAGGCGACGTGGCCGGCGAATTGAAATCTGAATGGGCGTCCAGCCAGAGCACGAAGAGCGGGCGGCCTTTTTCAGCTGCGTAACGCGCCATGCCGGAGACACTGCCCATCGACAGGCTGTGATCGCCGCCGAGAATCAGCGGAAACCGTCCGGCCGCAGCGGCGTCGTAGGTGCTGGCTTCGAGTGCACGCGTATAGGCGCCAATGAGACGCAGATTGTGAGCCTTCGGATGGTTGGGAAGGTCGCGCGCCGGAACGACCTGGATATCGCCTTCATCACGCACGTCATGGCCAAGGTCGATCAGGGTTTGGTCCACACCGGCAATGCGTAGCGCTGCCGGTCCCATCGCCGCTCCGCGCCGGCCCGAGCCCTCCTCTACCGGAACGCCAATGAGTGTGATTGATCGAGATTGAACTTCCATTCTGGGCGCTCCGGATTCGAATTTGGATGAATGCATATTCGGACATCGACGTGACGGCAAAAAGATGGAAAAATGTCAGAAATGAACTCCGATTTTGCACTTTGCTAAGTGTGTTTCGACAAAGTGAACGCCATGGACGACCTTGATCAAGAAATTCTAAGCGCGCTTCGCCATAATGCTAGAATACCGGTATCCTCTCTCGCCGCGATGACCGGCGCCTCGCGTGCGACCGTTGCCGCCCGTATCGACCGGCTTGTTGCAAGCGGTACCATTGCCGCCTTTACCATCCGGACCGGCCATGAAACGCGCGCCGCCGGCGTTCGTGCGATCGTCATGATCGAGGTACTCGGCAAGCTCGCCGACCGAGTAGCCGATCAGCTGCGCGGTCTCCCGCAGGTACGCGCGCTGCACAGCACCAACGGCAAATGGGATTTCGTTGCGGAGCTTGAGGATCGCGATCTCGTCTCCTTCGATGAGACGCTCCGCCGTATTCGGCTCATCAACGGCATCAATTCGACTGAAACAAATATCCTGCTGAAAACCCGCAAGACCGCATTCTAGTATTCATGTTCGTAGACGATGCCGGCTTCGCCGGCACCATTTCCACCCGCCGCACCACGTAATTTCACGCCCCGCCCGACATCGAGATTGATGATCGCCTTGGCGCCCGCTTCGCCGCCTTGCTGCAACTCGAAATAGGTGCGTTCGTTCAGATAGCGGCCGACGCTGACACTCGTCTGCCCCTTCTCGTCGGTGCTGATGTTGAGGTCGTCGACACCAAGCTGGTTGCGGAGCCCCTCGAAAAGCGAGGTCGAACGTCCGCCCGCCAACTGGCTCACAGCATCGGCGAGCTGCGCGATCTGGACCGGCGAGAGCTTCGACATGGACTGGCCGAATATGAGCTGCGCCAGAACTTCATCCTGCGGCAAGGTCGGCGAGGACGAGAAGGTGATCGAGGGATCTGTTGCAAGTCCCGTGACATCGACGGTGAGCCTCGTTGATCCCGAAGTGGAGCTCGCTTCCATGTCGAGCGCCGGCGTCAAATCGCCAGCAAATGTAATGCGGCTCTTGTCGGTGAAGTTCAGGCGGCGATTAAGCATGGTCAGGCGTCCGCGACGCATGGTAAAGCCGCCGGAAACGACGGGCATTGCCGCTGTTCCCCTGATCGTGACACTGCCGCCAAGTTCCGAATCGATGCCGCGCCCGCGGACGTAGATCTTCGACGGCGCGTTGATCTGCAGGTCGAGCGCGAGCGTCGTCGATTTCTCGCCGGGCTTTTGGGCTTCGTCGCGCAGCTGGGCACGCACAGCAGGTGGTGCATTCACGTGCTTGATGTCGATCTCGCGCAGTGAAGTAGGCAGCCTGTCCGGCACGGTGATCGATGCTTTTTCGACGTTCAATCGGCCGCTCAGCGCCGGGTTGGTAAGAAGCGGACCCCGCAGAGCGAGATTGCCATCGACCGTCGCGACGACAAGCGTTCCGTCAACGTAGACTGCCCTGTCCAGCCTAACCTCGATGTTCACCGGATAGCCACTGCCTGGCCGGATTCCGACCGTGCCGCTCGCCGTAACCCTGCCGCCGCTCGCGAAGTTGCCGCTCAGGCGGGAGATGGTGGCCTGCTCGCCATTCATCGTAATGTTGGCGACAACATTATTGAGCGCAAGATTCCTGCGGACATCGACCAGCCTGGCACCGCTGGTCGAAATAGACCCGTTGATGACGGGGCCGGCGGCCGTGCCAGTGATCCGGAGGTCAATATCGGCGTTACCTTCTGCGACAAAGCCCTGTTGCGCCAGCTGTGCGCCCATGATGGCAAAGGGGAGGTTGCCGCGGAACTGCAAGTTAAGGGCCCGACCGCCGGTGATCGCAACGGTGCCGCCGCCCTTCATCGAAAGGCCGCTGTCGCCGGTAAGGTCGGTATCGATGGTGAGTGTGTTGTCGGCGAGGTTGCCGTTGGCGGCTATTGCAAAGGGCGAGAGCCCGGCGCCTTTGGTCTGGCTGGTCGATGCATCCTTCCAGTTGAGCTTGAAATCAACCTTCGGAGCGGAAAGCGACCCCGAAACCGTTGCGGTTCCGGAGACCGTTCCCTCCACGGCGAGGCCCGGGACGAAACCGTTTGCCACGCTCGCCGGTAGATTGGAGACATTGGCATCAACTTTGAGGCTCTTGACGACCGTGCCCTCTATCATGACGTTGCCGCCAGCTTTCAGCGTCATGTTGTCAGCGCCGTTCATGATGGCATCGAAGTCGAGTCTGTTGTTGGCAAGCTTGCCTGTCGCGTTCATCGCGAGCTGGGACAGTCCTGCCTTCCTGGTGTGGCTGGTCGCCGCGTTCTTCCAGTCGAGTTTGAAATCGGCTGTCGGGGAAGCGAGGTTTCCCGCGGCCACGACCGTGCCAGAAAGGACACCTTCTGCTGCAAGGCCTGGCACGAAATTGTTGGCGATGCCTGCCGGTAGATTGGCAATGTCGGCCTCCACCTTCAGGCTCTCGACTCTCTGGCCGGCAATTGCAAGATTGCCGATCGCTTTCAGCGAAGCTCCGTCAGCTCCGCTCGCATTCGCGTCGAAATCAAGCTTGTTGTCGGCAAATTTGCCGATCGCGCTGAGGTTCAGCGACGACAGCTTGGCGCCCTTCGTCTGACTTGTCGCCAAATCCTTCCAATCGAACTTGAAATCAACGGCAGGTGAGGAAAGCGTCCCAGAGGCTTTCACCGTTCCCGAAACAGTGCCTGCGGCAGCCAGGCCCGGAACAAAGCCGTTCGCCACACTTGCGGGAACATTGGTGACGTTCGCTTCAATCTCCAAGTTCTGAACAGTCGTTCCAGAAACAACGACCTTACCCGCCGCTTTCAAAGCTACGCCATCCGCGGCATTCGCACTTGCATCGAAGTCGAGCTTGTTATCGGCAAATTTGCCAGTGGTGCTCACCCCAAGCGCTGTCAATCCGGCACCCTTGGTCTGGCTTGTGGCTGCGTCCTTCCAATCGAGATCGAAATCGACAGCCGGCGCAGAAAGTGTTCCTGATGCTTTGGCCGTTCCCGAAATCGTCCCTTCGGCGGCAAGTCCGGGCACGAAGCTGTTTGCGAGCTTTGCCGGAACATTGTTGAGATTGGCATTTACGTTAAGACTTTGGAGCGCCGTGCCGGCGATCACAATATTCCCGTCCGCGCTCAGCCGCGTGTCGGCCGCACCGGTCAGGTCTGCATCGAAGTCGAGCTTGTTATTTGCAAGTTTGCCGGTGGCACTCAGGCCGAACGGAGCAAGCCCTGCCTGTTTCGTCTTACTCGTGGCTGCGTCCTTCCAGGCAAGATCGAAATCCACAGCCGGTGCGGAAAGTGTTCCTGACGCTTTGGCCGTTCCCGAGACCGTTCCTTCGGCGGCAAGTCCGGGCACGAAGCTGTTTGCAAGCCTTGCCGGGACATTGTCGAGATTGGCATTTACGTCGAGGCTTTGGACCGCCGTGCCGGCCATCACAACATTGCCGTTTGCCTTGAGACCCATTTCGGCTGCGCCCGATAGGTCTGCATCGAAGTCGAGCTTGTTGTCGGCGAATTTGCCAGTGGTGCTCACCCCAAGCGCTGTCAATCCGGCACCCTTGGTCTGGCTTGTGGCTGCGTCCTTCCAATCGAGATCGAAATCGACAGCCGGCGCAGAAAGTGTTCCTGATGCTTTGGCCGTTCCCGAAATCGTCCCTTCGGCGGCAAGTCCGGGCACGAAGCTGTTTGCGAGCTTTGCCGGAACATTGTTGAGATTGGCATTTACGTTAAGACTTTGGAGCGCCGTGCCGGCGATCACAATATTCCCGTCCGCGCTCAGCCGCGTGTCGGCCGCACCGGTCAGGTCTGCATCGAAGTCGAGCTTGTTATTTGCAAGTTTGCCGGTGGCACTCAGGCCGAACGGAGCAAGCCCTGCCTGTTTCGTCTTACTCGTGGCTGCGTCCTTCCAGGCAAGATCGAAATCCACAGCCGGTGCGGAAAGTGTTCCTGACGCTTTGGCCGTTCCCGAGACCGTTCCTTCGGCGGCAAGTCCGGGCACGAAGCTGTTTGCAAGCCTTGCCGGGACATTGTCGAGATTGGCATTTACGTCGAGGCTTTGGACCGCCGTGCCGGCCATCACAACATTGCCGTTTGCCTTGAGACCCATTTCGGCTGCGCCCGATAGGTCTGCATCGAAGTCGAGCTTGTTGTCGGCGAATTTGCCAGTGGCGCTCACCCCGAGCGCTGTCAATCCGGCACCCTTGGTCTGGCTTGTGGCTGCGTCCTTCCAATCGAGATCGAAATCGACAGCCGGCGCGGAAAGTGTTCCTGATGCTTTGACCGTTCCCGAAATCGTCCCTTCGGCGGCAAGAGCCGGAACAAATCCATTGGCGATGCTTGCCGGAAGGTTGATGACATCGGCATCGATGTTCAGGCTCCGTACGTCCGTTCCGGCAAAAACAACATTTCCGCGGGAATTCAAGGACAGTCCCTCGGAGCCATCGATGCTTGCGTCGAAGCCGAGCTTGTCGTCGGCAAACTTTCCGGTCGCGGCGACGCCGAATGGCGCAAGATGCGCGTTTTTGGTGTGGCTTGTCGCGGCATTCTTCCAGTCAAGCTTGAAATCCGCAATCGGCGCCGTCGGCGTTCCCTTGACCGACACCGTTCCGGAGATAGCACCTTCGGCATTCAGATTGGGAACGAAACCGTTGGCGAGACTTGCGGGCAGCTCGCTGATGACCGCATTGATGTCGAGCGTCTCGCCCGCCGAGCCGGTTACCGCCACGGAGCCGCTTCCGGTCCTGACCGTGAGGCCGCTCAGCGCAGCCTGGCCGTTGTTAATCGCAATCTGGGCGGGTTGGGAGAGTTCAACCGGAATGTTGCGCGGTTCGCCTGAAAATCGATCGAGCCGGATCGTCGTCCGGCCCGCTTTTGTTTCAAGGTCACCCTTCACAAACACCGGACTATCGTCGTAGGCAGCGTTAAGGTCGAACTTCGTGCGGTTCTGTTGCTGCACGAAGTTCAGCACCGGTTCAGCGAGCCTGTTGGCGCCTGCCGACATCTCGCCTGCCTTGACGATGCCGTTGGCGGCGAGGCCTTTGAGGTCGGTGACGGTGATAGCGATAGCCGGTTTCAAGATCGAAAATGTATCGCGCTGCAAACCATTTCCTGTGGCCGTCATCTTTAACGCAATCTTGCCATTGTCGTTGGCGATGTCGAGCGCACCATTAAGATCGCCTTGGGCTCGCTGCCCGAAAAGTGCAGCTAGCAGGCCGATATCGGGAAAATCGAAGGTGAGCGCTCCGGTGGGCTCGAAGCGCGAGGACAGCTGGATATTGCCTTGCAGCCGGTTACTGCCGACGTCCGCACTGAGAGACGGGACGCTGATGATGCCGCCTTTGGACTGTGCGTCGGCAACGATGGAAATCGGCTGGCCGTCGATCGTGCCCTTGGCATTGATGGTACCTTGGGGTGCGTCAGGATCAGCGGCGCCGGAAATCCTGACCTCCAGATCACCAAGCGTTCGACCAGCGGTGCGAAGGGTTGCGGCCTTGAGATTTGCCGTGATCGCCAGTGCTGTCAGCGGGCCGCTGGCATTGACCGTATAGCTCGCCTCGCCTTCGGCGGTTTCCAGAAGCTTCGCTACATTTGGCAGCCGCCCCGAAAGGTTGGCGGTGAGGCTTTCGCCGTCAAGCATCACGGAGCCAGCAGTTTCGATCGTTCCGGATTTGACGACGAGATCCGAGAGGTTGATCTTGGACGGAATGGTTCCGGCGATCTGTGTATCGATCGAAATCGGAGCATCGAAGCGCGGTGCGATAGCAGGCGGCAGTGCCGCGGGCTGAATGGTAAGCTTGGCGTTACCCGTCAGCGTGTTGTCGGTGAGTTTGTAGGTGCCGTTGACGGTGCCGCTTGCTTGGGCGCTTTCCAATGTCGTCCCGTTGAAGCCTACTCCATCGGCGGCGATTTGCAGCGGCGCGGCAAGCGTCACAGGACCTTGTACTGCTCGATTGATATCCGGGTTCATGAACGTCGTGTCACCGGCAACCATACGCAATTGAACGGCACCGGAACGCTTGGCCAGGTTGAAAGCGTCGCTCTTTGCAGTCAGTTTCACGTTGCCGATCGTCGCTTGTGGCAATGTTGCGGCATCGAGCGAAGCGCTGGCGTTCAGCCGCGCCGACTGCGCATCGCCTGTGAGGGCCAGGTTTAGACCGGTCACCATGAAACGGGCTTCGCCATCGGCAAGCGGCCAGCGGAAATCGACCGGGCCGGACGTTCCGAGCACGTTGACGTTCAGGCTGTTGTTGCCCGCTCGATCCAGGGTGCCGGACGCCGCAATGACGACGCTGCCGGTTGCTATGTTGCCGGTCTGGATGTCGAGTTTGCCCCTATTGTTGTAGGTGGCGGAGACATCGATGTTCGTCTGGCCGGAGAACAATGGCCGGAAGGCCGGCGGCAGCAGGGTGTTCAGGTCACCGCCGCCCTTGAGATCAAGATGGTGCAGACCGTCTTGCGTAAGCGCATGGTGTCCTTTGATCGAAGCCCGTTGCTGGCCGTCCAGGGCGGCTTGAAGCCTGCCGTTCCAATCAGAAACCGGCCCTTCGCCATCGACGACGATATCGACTGAAGGATCGCCAGGCAGCGACAGGAAAGCGGCAAGCAAACCGCCCTTCGGTTCAGATAGCTGCGCCTTCAGCCTCAACTGGTTCTGATCGGGCATGAACGCCAAATCGGCCGAGAGCTTGGCGTCGGGCACATCATGACGGCTGATATTGATTACGACATTCCCGCCATTCTGGTCGGCCTGCAGATTGCCGCCGGCCGTTAAAGTAAAGGCGCGTCCCGCGAACTGCTCGCTCAGATTGATGTCAGATATAACGATCCTGTCGACATCGATCTTGATCGGCAGGCTGAAACCCTCGTCTTCACCGCTTGCTGGTTGTGAGGGAATAGTACGCACCGGCTTTCGGATTATATTGACAGAGCCGAGGGAGAGTTCGCTTGCGTGGAACTCGCCTCGCAGCAGCGCCAACGGGTTCCAGTCTATCGAGAGACCGGAGATCTGTGCGAATACTCCGCGCGTGTCTGAAACCGTTATCTCCGCTGCGCGCAATCCGCCGGTAAGCAGACCGCTTGGCTCGCGGACCGCAATCTTCATGTCGCGGTTGGAAAGCTCTTCCGCGACTTCTTCCGTGACAATACGCGAGCCGAACGAGGTGAAACCGAAGATCGCAAAGGCTATCGCGGCAAGAATCAGTGCTGCACCGGTCGCAACGCCGATTACATGGATGGTCCAACTCACGAATTTCGTCAGCGCTTGCATGAAGGCGGAACTACCCTGTTCGTCATTGTTCGCGGGTTGAAATCCGCGAATGTCGCATTCTAGAAAGACTGGCCGATCCCGGCATAGATGCCGTAATTTGTGCCATCCTCGTACTTGTTCAATGGTACGGCAAAATCAAGCCGCAGGGGGCCAAAAGGCGTGGCGTAACGAATTCCGATACCGGCCCCGGCACGGATATCGGAAAAATCGGGAAATTCCTCGCTTCCAACTGTTCCGACGTCGATGAAAGGAACGATGCCGATGGTCTCGGTGATCCTGACGCGCGCTTCCAGCGAGGCGGTGACATAAGATTTTCCGCCCGTCGCTTCATCCTCGGAGTTGTAGGGGGAGATCTCCTGATAGCCATACCCTCGAACCGAACCGCCACCTCCGGCAAAAAAACGTCTCGTTGCGGGAATGTCCGGTAATTCTCCGCCGACCAGCATGCCGGCCGCCACCTTGCCAGCGAAGATAACATTGTCCTCAATGCCGATCGACTGGTAGCCGGTAATCGAACCCTCGAAGGACGAGAAGATCGTGCTGCCGAACATCTCATAGCTCGGCGTCGCTGCAAGCGTTGCCCGGTACCCTTCCGTAGGGTTGAGTTTGTTGTCGCGTGCATCGCGCTCGTAAGTAAGCGGCAGGGCGAAAGTCAGATATTCGTTGTCGCCAAACGCGTCATCGTCCTTTTCATAGCTGATTTCAGCGCTCGCCGAGGCGGTGTCCTGATCCGTCAGCTCGTAAGACAGGCCGAGCGAGGCGGTGATGAGCGAGGCGTTGTAGGCATCCGGATTCTCGGTCTTTGCGAGAATGCCGGCCTTCAGCGTTGCGGCAGGGAAAAACGCGCCGGGTTTAGTGAAGAGTATACCAGTCGAGTAGTCGAGATTTCCTATGTCGTTTTCGCCCAGGCGGCCAACCGCGCCCTCGATTCGAAGGGATTCCGCTTCGCCGAAGAGATTGCGGTGTCCCCAATAACCTTGGACCCCCATGCCGTCGATCGTTGAATAATTGGCGCCGACACCGAAATAACGCTGCTTGCCTTCCGACACTTCGATGGTCATCGGCAACGTCCCATCGGCGGCGAGGCTATCGGCTTCGTGAATGGTGACGCTCGAAAAAACGCCGAGCGCGCGCAACCGCTCACCAGCCTTCTTGAGCGCCTCTGGAGAATAGGCTCCTCCTCTTTCAAGGCGCGAATAACGCTCGATGAAAGCAGGTCTAACGGCTTTCTGCCCGGTTACGTCGACATTGCCGATCGGGGCTACCGGACCACCTTCCGTCGCGATGACGATATCGACCGTCTTGGTGCGGTGATCGGCCACCACTTGCCGTGTGGTCAGCCTTGCAAGCGGTCGCCCCTCGCTCTTCAGCTGTTCGACGATCTTGTCCCCGGCCTTGATGATCGTCAGCGACCCGGCCTCTTGGCCGGGCGCCAGATCGTAATCTGCGGGATTGCGGGTTGCAGCATCGCCGCCGAACTGCACTTCCTTGACCCGAAAGGCCGGTCCCGGCTCGACAGCGACTTGAACGGCAACGGGCTTTGCCCGGTCGAAGGTCGGGTTGGGAGGAAGGTCGTCGATGTTCTTTCCGTCGATCGTGATCGTCACGACGCCGCCGTAGCGCGCTTTTTCGTAGAGGACCGCGATCAGGCGATCACGGTCGTCGCGTGCCTTGACGACAATGCCGAGGTCGCCCGAAACCGGGCGATCCTCGTCACCGACCAGACGAGAACTGTTTTCCAAAGCCTCTTTGAGATCGGGATCGGCGGTATCCGTCGTAAGATTGGCGTCATAGCGCACAGGATCGGGCACCTGCTCGCTGTCACTCTCGTCTTCGCCGAAAATGGTGATGCCGAATAGCTTGAATGCATAGGCCTCGCCAGTCAGAACCGGTGAGAACGCAGCCGCTGCCGCGATCACCATCATGGTGCCTGCCCGCCGATACGCAAAACCTGATTTCGGTGTCGTCCCTCTGATCTGCATCAGCCGCTTTTAATTACATGCGTTGCCCAGCCATTAACAGCTTAGCGGCAAAAATGCACGAGGTGTACCGATTTAAGCTCTTTTCGAGCTAATTTAGTACGAAAGATGAAAAATCCCGGTTGCAGCCGGGATTTTCGGACCTTGCACAACTGTGTCTCAGCGATAATCGCCGGGGCAATCGTCGATGTAGCGGCGACCATAGCGGTCGCGATAGTAGCATTGGCCGGGCTGTTCGGAGACTCTGCCGATGACGGCACCCGTGACGCCGCCGATCGCAGCGCCGACTGCGGCTCCGCGAACATTGCCTGTGGCGACCCCGCCGATGACCGCGCCTGATGCCGCACCGATCCCGGCACCCTGCTCAGTAGGCGTGCAGCTCGCGATCGAGAGGCCGATCAGAGCAAATGCGATTGCTTTCTTCATTTTTCTCTCCAAGGTTGACTGCCCGCTTGGCAGCCGCTGTCCCTTCACGGTGTCTTTTGACAATTAGAACTATGTCGCAACAGGATGGCGTCCAGTTTGAACCTGAAATTTTTGTGTCCACGGCTGTTTTCAATCCGATTCAGACGTCATGCGGAGTCATGCAGTCGTCCGTAGAGCAAATTTGGCAGAACTCCCCAAAGTAGCGGTTGATCCCTAACCGAAAAAGTCAAATGATGTTCCTGTGCCTGGAGGAGGCACGAGGAGAAAATCATGGTGAAGGTGAAACTGACGGTGAACGGCCGGGCGGTGAGCGGCGACTGTGAAGAGCGCACGCTTCTTGTCCAATTCATTCGTGAAAAACTCGGCCTGACGGGAACGCATGTCGGCTGCGATACGACGCAGTGCGGCACCTGCGTCGTGCACATGGACGGCAAGTCGGTCAAGAGCTGCTCGATCCTCGCCGTTCAGGCATCGGGCTCGTCGGTCACGACGATCGAAGGCCTGGCCGCAGATGGTGGGCTCCATCCGGTTCAGGCCGCCTTCAAGGAACATCACGGGCTCCAGTGCGGATTCTGCACGCCCGGCATGGTGATGACCGCGGTCGACATGATCGATCGTCATGGCGGGCAACTGGACGAACAGACGGTTCGCCAGGAGCTCGAAGGCAACATCTGTCGCTGCACCGGTTATCACAACATCGTCAAGGCCGTTCTTTCCGCCAATGCGGAGATGCACGGCGGCGCTAAGCAGGCTGCCGAGTAATTTCCGCAATTGCCTGGCCGACTGCCGAACACGATATTCTTTGGCGGAGTGCCGGGCCAGAACCCCATCGGGAGGACATCATGGGTGTCGAAGGAATTGGCGCACGGGTCGCGCGCAAGGAAGACAAGCGGTTCCTGACCGGCAAGGGCCGCTATACCGACGATATGGTCGTGCCAGGAATGAAATATGGCTATTTCGTTCGCAGCCCGCATGCGCATGCCAAGATCAGGAACGTCGATATTTCCGCTGCGAAAGCCATGCCTGGCGTCGTCGACGTGCTAAACGGCAAGCAATTGCGCGAAGACGGCATCGGCAACCTCATCTGCGGATGGATGATCCATTCGAAGGACGGTTCTGCGATGAAAATGGGCGCCTGGCGCCCGTTGGCGGTGGAGACGGTTCGCTATGTGGGCGATGCTGTTGCGATCGTCATAGCGGACTCGCTTGACGAAGCGCGCGACGCGGCAGAATCGGTCGTTGTCGACTACGAGGAACTGCCGGCTGTGATCGAGGCGGTCGATGCACTGAAACCTGGCGCGCCGCAAATTCATCCGGAAGCTGTCAATAACCTGATCTTCGACTGGGAGATCGGCGACGCTGCCGCTGCCGACCAGGCGATTGCGCAAGCAGCACACGTGATTGAGGTCGATATCGTCAATAATCGCCTCTCTCCCAATGCGATGGAGCCGCGCGCCACGCTCGGCATCTACGATGCAGGCGACGACCATTACACCTGCTACACCACCAGCCAGAATCCGCATCTGGCGCGGCTGGTCATGAGCGCTTTTTACAACGTGGCGCCGGAAAACAAGCTGCGGGTCATTGCACCGGATGTCGGCGGCGGCTTCGGCTCCAAGATCTACATCTATCCGGAGGAGATCGTCTGTCTCTGGGCATCCAAGAAGACCGGCGTGCCGGTAAAATGGACTGCAGACCGCACCGAGGCCTTTCTCACGGATGCGCACGGCCGCGATCATGTCTCCAAGGTCACGATGGCTTTCGATGCAGACAATCGCATCACGGCACTGAAGGTCGATACGATCGCCAATCTCGGCGCCTACATGTCGCTGTTCTCGTCCTGCGTGCCGACCTACCTCTACGCGACGCTGCTTTCCGGCCAGTATGACATCCCGGCAATCCACGCCAATGTGCGTACCGTCTATACCAACACCGCGCCCGTCGACGCCTATCGCGGCGCGGGGCGGCCAGAGGCGACCTATCTCCTCGAGAGGACAATGGATATGGCGGCGCGCGAGCTCGGCGTTTCGCCTGCTGAACTCAGGCGGAAGAATTTCATCCGCTCGTTCCCCCACCAGACGCCGGTCATTTTGACCTATGACGCAGGCGATTACGAAGCTTCGCTCAACGCGGCGATGCAGGCGGCCGATTGGGACGGCTTTGCTCAGCGCAAGGAGGAGGCTAGCCTCCGTGGCATGAAGCGCGGCATCGGCATGAGTTGCTATATAGAGGCATGCGGGCTTGCTCCATCGCAGGCGGTCGGCTCGCTCGGCGCCGGTGTTGGCCTTTGGGAATCCGCCGAGGTGCGGGTCAATGCCGTCGGTACCGTGGAGGTCTTGACCGGATCGCACAGCCACGGGCAGGGACATGAAACGACGTTCGCACAGCTCGTCGCGGGCCGGCTCGGCGTGCCGATCGATAGCATATCCATCGTTCACGGTGATACCGACAAGGTGCAGATGGGCATGGGCACCTATGGTTCGCGCTCCGGTGCCGTTGGCATGTCGGCGGTCGCCAAGGCGCTCGACAAGGTCGAGGCCAAGGCGAAAAAGATTGCCGCGCATCTCATGGAGGCGGATGAGAGCGATATCGTGATCGAAAATGGCGAGTTGAAGGTGGCGGGCACGGACAAGACGCTGCCATGGTTCCAGGTCGCGCTTGCCGCCTACACCGCCCACAATCTGCCTTCCGGGATGGAGCCGGGGCTGAAGGAGACGGCCTTCTATGATCCATCGAACTTCACGTTCCCGGCAGGCTGCTACATCTGCGAGGTCGAAGTCGATCCCGAAACGGGGACGACGAAAATTGTGCAGTTCGTCGCTGCCGACGACTTCGGCAATATCATCAACCCGATGATTGTCGAAGGCCAAGTCCATGGAGGCCTGGCGCAAGGCATCGGCCAGGCGCTGCTTGAAGGTGTTCATTACGACGAGAGCGGCCAGCTTTTGACCGCGAGCTACATGGATTACGCCATGCCGCGTGCCGACGACCTGCCATCCTTCGATCTGTCGCATCAAAACACCCCATGTCCGAGCAACCCGCTGGGCGTCAAGGGCTGCGGCGAGGCGGGCGCGATCGGCTCGCCGCCAGCGCTGATGAATGCGATCACCGATGCGATCGGCAACAACATGCTGACTATGCCAGCTACGCCGCAGAAGGTGTGGATGGCTGCACAACCAACCCACTGAGGAGGAACGGCCATGTATCAGACGAACTATCACCGGGCCTCGACAGTCGATGAGGCCGTGAGCATGATCACCGGCGCACCAGAGGGCAAATATGTCTCCGGGGGCATGACTTTGATCGCAACGATGAAGCAACGGCTTGCCGCGCCAAGCGACCTGGTGGATATACGCCACATTGAGTCGATGAAGGGTATCCAGGTCGAAGGCCGCAAGGTGCGGATCGGTGCGGCAGTGACACATGCGGAAGTGGCGTCTTCTGCCGCAATCGGCGCAATTTGCCCCGCGTTGTGCGAACTCGCGGGACGGATCGGCGATCCGCATGTGCGGAATATGGGCACCATCGGCGGCTCAATCGCCAACAACGATCCTGCTGCCGATTATCCGGCTGCGATCCTTGCCCTGAATGCCAGTATCGTCACGAATAAACGCGAAATCGCAGCCGGCGATTTCTTCACCGGCCTTTTCGAAACGGCGCTTGAGGAGGGTGAGCTGATCGTAGCGATCAGCTTCGAGGCGCCGGAGAAGGCCGGCTACGCCAAGTTTGCGAATCCGGCTTCCCGCTATGCCATGACCGGCGTCTTCGTTGCCAAGGGACAAGGCGGCGTGCGCGTCGCCGTAACCGGTGCGGGCTCCAGCGGTGTCTTTCGCCAATCTGCGATGGAGCAGGCGCTGGGCGCCAACTGGTCGCCGGCTTCGATCACCAGTGTCAATGTCGATCCGGCGGGGTTGATGTCGGACCTGCATGCCAGCGCGGAATATCGCGCAAATCTGGTGAAGGTGATGGCAAAGCGCGCCATTGCGAGAGCGGGCTAGCATATCGAATGGAGCCGGCTCGCCGGCTCCATCAACTGTGCAGGAACGCGCCCGGATCAGCGAGGGTGGCGGAATTTTTGTCTGGAATCATTCAAAAATATGGGCCATTTGCCGCAGTTGATGCTAAAGCGTGATGTAAGGGTTGACGCGCGATCGTCCGCTCAGCAAAACCGTCGCGCGATACTGGAGCACATGGATGGATTTCGAAGGATTTTTTAGGAGCGAGCTGGACGGGCTTCACAAGGAAGGCCGCTATCGGGTTTTCGCCGATCTCGAGCG